>JANXTB010000175.1 GCA_025356415.1 Hyphomicrobiales bacterium | reverse complement strand
TTTGCAGCGCCGACATGGCGACCGCGATGGTTGTCCTCTGCACGCCCAACATTTGCGCAAGCGCTTCCTGTGTCAGCGCGACGACATTGTCGCCATCGCAACGCTCATTGGCTTCAAGCAACGTTCGCGCCAACCGGCCCTCGACGGGATGGATCGCATTGCAGCCGACAGACTGGCGAGTTTCGGCGAGGAGAACTTCGACGTGCTTGTGAACCGCCGTGCGCAGGCCCGGCGACGCATCATAGAGCGCGCGATAATCGGACGCGCGCATGCGATAGGCCGCGCCACCCACGAGAACGAGGCCGCGCATATGCGCCTTGCGGCTGCCGCAGGCCTCGAACACGCCTAGCGCGCCATCGAAGCCAATCAGCCCCGTCACCACGCTTTCGCCCGACAGCGTCTCAGACAGGACGCCAAGCAAAGCGCCATCCGGGAAATAGACGAATTCGACAGCGTCGGACGGAACGTGGAGTTCTTCGCCCCGGCGCAATTCGACTTGCGACAGCTTCGAACCGAGATCGATCAGGTTCTCTGGTTCTATCGAGCTCAACAGCCAATTACGGTGCTTTCCTAGCATGGTCGTCTTCGCCCCAATATTCTTGAGCCTGACTAACACAACGCACGGCGGCGCTATGTGTTGTAGTCGACAGTCGAGATCACGTTGTAAGACAATCGAACAACAAGTTGCGGCAAAGCTTTCGCCGCAGTGCGGAACTTCCATCCGCTGCGCGCTGTTGCGGTCTGCGATGAGCCAGGACAGCGACGAAAAACTCTCTTTGGAGGACACGCGTGAAGCGGCTGAAGCCGCGGGATTGCGGTACGTGAGCGACGAAGAGCCCGGCTTCACGCGGAAGAAATCGGGCCGCGGGTTTGCTTATTACGACACGCAGGGAAAGTTGATCCGCGACGAGAAGATCTTGAAACGGCTGCGCTCGCTCGCGGTTCCACCGGCCTACAGCGACGTCTGGCTTTGCCGGGACGCGCGCGGGCATATTCAGGCGACCGGGCGGGACGAAAAGGGCCGCAAGCAATATCGCTACCATGCGAAATGGAGCGAAGTTCGCGACAGCGTCAAATACGAGCACATGATCGAATTCGCGGAAGCTTTGCCATTGATCCGCGCGAAAATCGACGAGCACATGCGTCTGCGTAACCTGTCGCGGCACAAGGTGCTCGCCGTCGTGGTGCACCTGCTTGAGACGACCTTGATCCGGATCGGCAACGAGGATTACGCCAAGGCCAACAAGAGTTTTGGGCTGACGACATTGCGCAATCGCCATGTCGAGGTGGGTGGCGGCGAATTGAAATTCGAGTTCAAGGGCAAGAGCGGCAAGAGCTGGAAACTGAAACTTCGCGACCGCCGCTTCGCCAAGGTCGTCAAGCAATGCCAGGATCTGCCAGGCCAGCATTTGTTCGCCTATGTCGATGATGACGGCGAGCGGCGCGTGGTGACATCATCGGACGTGAACGAATATTTGCGGGAGATTTCGGGCGCGCAGATCACCGCCAAGGATTTCCGTACTTGGGCCGGCACCGTGCTGGCCGCCATGGCGCTGGCGGAATTCGAGGCGGTCGACAGCGCGGCTCTCGCGAAAAAGAACATCAAGCAGGCGATCGAGCGCGTCGCGCAGCGGCTCGGCAACACGCCGACAATCTGCCGCAAATGCTATGTACATCCACAGGTCGTGCAGTCTTATCTCGATGGCGAACTCGCACGCGAAGTGCGCGAGGAAATCGACTACGAATTACGCGAAGAGCTTTCACAGCTGGAACCGGAAGAAGCGGCGCTGCTGGCGCTGTTGCGCAAGCGGCTCGGACGCGAGGCGACAGCCAAGGCGGCGTGAGCGCGTCAGGTAATCACCCTCTCAGGAAACGCCGCCGCCAGCGCCTGCGCGCTCGCTTCCACGATGCCGCGCTCGGTGATGAGTCCTGTCACCAGCCGCGCCGGCGTCACGTCAAACGCATAGTTCAGCGCGTGGCTGCCCTCCGGCGTGATGCAGATCGTCTCGATGCGCCCGCTTTCCGTGCGGCCCGTGAGATGCGTCACTTCGCGTTTGTCGCGCTGTTCAATTTCAATCTCGCTCAGCCCGTCTTCGATCGAAAAATCAATCGAGGATGACGGCGCGGCAACAAAGAACGGCACGTCATTGTCGTAGGCCGCGAGCGCTTTCAGATACGTGCCGATCTTGTTGCAGACATCGCCGCGCGCGGTCGTGCGGTCGGTTCCCACAATCACCAGATCGATCATGCCATGCTGCATGAGATGCCCGCCGACATTATCAACCACGATGGCGTGCGGCACGCCATGATGGCCGAGCTCCCATGCGGTGAGCGAGGCGCCTTGGTTGCGCGGGCGCGTTTCATCGACATAAATGTCGACGCGCACGCCCGCGTCATGCGCCTTGTAGATCGGCGCGGTCGCGGTGCCCCAGTCGACGGTTGCGAGCCAGCCCGCGTTGCAATGCGTGAGAATGTTGACCGGCGCGCCGCCCTTTCGCGCGGCGATTTCGCGAATGAGCTCGAGCCCGTGCGCGCCGATGGCCTCGCAAACCGAGACATCTTCTTCCGCCAGCTCGCTCGCCAAGGCCCAAGCCGCCTCAGCCCTTGCGTTCACCGCGAGCGGCAGAAGCGCCGCGCGCATGCGCGCCAGCGCCCAGCGCAGATTGACGGCGGTCGGCCGCGTAGCCGCGAGGATTTCGATGTCATAGTCCAGCGCTTCGTTCGAGGCGTCGCGCATCAGCGCCATCGCGAGCCCATAGGCCGCGGTCACGCCAATCAGCGGCGCGCCACGCACCTGCATATCGGCGATGGCGTTGGCCGCGGCCTCGGCGTCGCGCAGCACGATTCGCTCGAAGGCGTGCGGCAACAGCGTCTGGTCGATGATCTCGACCGTCCCGAAATCCAGCGGCCTGATCGTCCGGTAGGAAGCCCCTTGGACGCGCATGAAATGTCTCCTGTCGGCTGCGCTCTTCATAACGCGCGCGGGGGCGCCCTGTCACATGGGCGCGCGCATTTGACAAAGCCCGCCGCGCTGCCCACTTTCAGCGCCGAAAGGGACCGCGCAGACGGCCCTTCGAGGAAACGGGAAGAGGCGAACATGCCCAAACTCAAGGTCAATGGCCGCAACCACGATGTTGCGGCGCCGGATGCCGCGCCACTGCTGTTTGTGCTTCGCAACGATCTCCAGCTCAATGGACCCAAATTCGGCTGCGGCCTTGCCCAATGCGGCGCCTGCACAGTGCTGGTCGATGGGCAGCCGGTGCGCTCCTGCGTGACGCCTGCGGGCTCCGTGGCGGGACAGGAAATCACCACGCTCGAAGGGCTCGGCACGATCGAGAAGCCCTCCAGATTGCAGCAAGCCTTCATCGACGAGCAGGCCGCGCAATGCGGGTATTGCATGAACGGCATGATCATGGCCTCGCAGGCGCTGCTGTCGAAAAACCCCAAGCCGAGCGAACAGGAAATCCGCCATGCGCTCGATGGCAATCTCTGCCGTTGCGGCGTCCATAATCGAATCGTGCGCGCCGTCATGCGCGCCTCGCGGGAGGCGTGAACCATGAACATTTTCGTGAAACCCTCGCGTCGCACGCTGCTTCAGGGCGGTTCGCTGACCATCGCGTTTTCGCTCGTCGCCCCCGCGCTCGCGCAGAAAGCCGCCAAGCAGGCCGGCCCCGATTTGCCGGGCGACCTGAAGCTTTATCCGAAACTCTCCTCCTGGCTGCGGCTGGAAGCAGACGGCAAGGTGCGCCTGCTCGCCGGCAAGGTCGAAATCGGACAGGGCATTCTCACCGCCTTCGCGCAGCTCGCGGCTGATGAACTCGACATCGACATCAAGCGCCTCGTCATCGTCTCGGGCGACACGCGCGTGGTGCCCGACGAGGGCGTCACGGCTGGCTCGCAATCGGTGCAATATGGCGGCGTCGCCATCCAGCACGCGGCGGCCGAATTGCGTGCGCATCTTCTCTCGCGCGCGGCCGAGAAAATTGGCGCCGATGCGGGCTCGCTGAAAGTCGCCGATGGGACGATCAGCGCGGGCGGCAAGAGCGTCACCTATTGGGAGCTCGTCGCCGGACAGCAGGTCGACATGGAAGCGACCGGCGAGGTGAAGCCGAAAGCGGCTGCGCAGCGCCGCTATATCGGTAAGCCCGTGCCGCGCGTCGACATACCCGCCAAGGCGACGGGCGCGCTTATTTATATCCAGGACTTGCGTCCCGACGGCATGCTGCACGGACGCGTCGTGCGCCCGCCCGCCTATGGCGCGAAGCTTGTGTCGCTGGACGAGGCTGCGGCGTCATCCATGCCGGGCGTCGTGAAAGTGGTGCGTGACGGATCTTTCATCGGCGTCATCGCACAGCGCGAAGAACAGGCCATCGCAGCAGCGGACGCCTTGCGCGGCGCGGCCAAGTGGGACTTGCTGAAGGGCACGCCGACGAGCGACACGGTCTACGACTGGCTGAAGGCGCAACCAGCAAAAGACATCGTCATCAAGGATGTCGCAAACCCAGCTGCTGCGCAGGCGAAAGATGTGGTGGAAGCCGAGTTCCGCCGTCCCTATCACATGCACGGCACGATCGGACCCTCGACCGCCATCGCGACGTTGAGCGCCGATGGTTCGATGCTGGTGCAGACGCATACGCAATCGCCGTTCGAAACCGCGGCGGCGATCGCCAACATGCTCGGCCTGCCGAAAGAAAAAGTGCAATGCGAGCACAAGCAGGGGGCCGGCTGCTACGGCCATAACGGCATGGACGACGCCGCCGCCGACGCAGCCCTGCTGGCGCGCGCCATGCCGGGGCGCCCGGTGCGCATCCAGTGGTCGCGACATGACGAGCACAAGTGGGAGCCCTATGGCTCGGCCATGGTGGTGCGCATGAAAGCGTCGCTTGATGACAAAGGCGACATTCTCGATTGGGATCACGAGATCTGGTCGACCTCGCACGGCACGCGGCCGGGCGGGAAGGCTGGCAATCTGCTGCCCGCGCAATATCTCGAAAAGCCGTTCGCGCTGCCGACACCCGTGAATGGCGGCGCGCCGAATTACGCCGCCGACCGCAACGGGATTCCGCTGTACGAATTCCCGGGCGTGCATGTGCGCACGCATTTCGTGGAGAAATTCGCGGCGCGCGCTTCATCGACGCGTGGGCTTGGCGCCTACGCGAATGTGATGGCGATCGAGAGCTTCATCGATGACCTTGCGCGGCGCGCCAAGGTCGATCCTGTCGAATACCGCCTGCGCTATCTGAAAGACCCGCGTGCGCGTGAGGTCTTGCAGAAAACCGCCGACATGTTCGGCTGGTCGAAATGGCAGGCGGCGCCCGGCAAGGGACGCGGCATCGCCTTCGCGCGCTACAAGAATCTCGCGACCTATACGGCCGTGGCGATGGAGGCGGAGGTCGACAAGACGACCGGCGCGATCCGTGTGAAGCGCGTCTCGTCGGCGAGCGATTGCGGCGACATCGTCTCGCATGATGGCGTCATCAACCAGATCGAGGGCGGCGTCATCCAGTCGCTGTCGTGGACGCTGAAAGAGGCCGTGCGCTTCGATGAAACAGGCGTGCGCAGCGAGGACTGGACGGCCTACCCGATCCTCACCTTCACGGAGATTCCGGCGATCGACATCCAGTTGATCGAGCGGCCCGGCATGCCGTTCCTCGGCACCGGCGAGGCCTCGCAAGGACCGACCGGCGCGGCGCTGGCGAATGCCGTGATGGATGCGACCGGTGTGAGGTTCCGCGAAGTGCCGTTCGTGCCGTCGCGCGTCAAGGCGGGGTTGGCGTAGTACTGGCCACCAAACGAATGAAGGGGAGCCAAGCGGCTCCCCTTCATTCGTCATTGCAAGGAGCGAAGCGACGCGGCAATCCATTTTGGCCTCACGTGGGGACTCTGGATTGCTTCGCTCCGCTCGCAAAGACGGCGCGTTGGTTGAACGCCCTACCCTCCGCCATACAGCCAAGCAATTCCCTCGATCGCCTGTTCCGGCGTGCGGGCTTTCAGCATGTTGTTGCGCAGTTCCGCAATCGGACCGCGTGCGTGATAGGCCTCGCCATAGACGCGCGCCATCAATTGCACGCGCGCCGTGCGCAGATAGCGTGCGTTCTGGTAGTCCATGAACGCGCCATGCACATCGTCCGGCTTCGCCTCGACCTTTTCAGCAAGACACACCGCATCTTCCAACGCCATGCAGGCGCCTTGGGCGAGATATTGCAGCATGGGATGGGCCGCGTCGCCGATCAGCGTGGCGCGGCCTTGCGTCCAGTTCTTTACCGGCTCGCGATCGCACAGCACCCACATTTTCCACGTCTCGATTTTTTCGAGCATGCGCAGCACGGCTGGAACCTGTCCCTGGAAATGCGCATGCAGCAGCGCCGGATCGCCCGCCTGGTCCCAGCCTTCCGCGTAATGATCGGAGTGGAACACAGCGACCAGATTATAGAGCTCACCGCGCCGCAGCGGGTAATGGACGAGATGCGTGCGCGGGCCGGCCCAGAGCACGACATCGGGATTCCACAAGTCGGCCGGCACATCCTCGCGCTTCAGCACGGCGCGATAGGCAATGTGGCCTGACACGCGCGGCTTGCCGTCGCCGACGATTTTCTGGCGCGTCTTCGACCACATGCCGTCGCCGCCGATCATGGCGCGGCCGCGAATCTGGCGCCCGTCCTCCATCGATACGACGACCTCGTCGCCCTTGTCGGCATAGTCGAGCACGCGCGCATTGGTTTCGAGCGTGATGTTCGGCAGCGCCTTGCAGGCGTCATAGATGATGCCGTGCAAATCCGCGCGATGGATGACCGCATAAGTGTCGCCGAAGCGGCGCGTGAGATCATCGCCCAGCGGCATGCGTGTAATGAGATCGCCGGTCAGCGCGTCCCGCATTTCAAGACCGGTGGGGATGGCCACATCCTCGAGCACGCGATCGCGCAGGCCGAGCTTCTTGAACGGCGTGAAAACATTGGGGCCGAGCTGAATGCCCGCGCCGATTTCCTTGAACTCGGTCGCCTGTTCCAGCACGTGAACCGGAAAGCCCTTCTGCGCGAGCGCGAGCGCGGTTCCAAGGCCGCCGATGCCGCCGCCGGCGATGATGAAAGGCAGATTGTCAGCCTTCGACATGGTGAACTCCCTTTAGCTTATCTTGCATTATCCTGGCGCGCGACGACGCGCCGGATGTAAGTGGTGAAAGCCCTACGCTCATCTGCGTTCAGCGGATCGAGCATGCGCTCCTGCGCGCGCACCACGGCGGGCTCGCAGGTTTCAAGAAGGCGCGCGCCACGCCGCGAGATCTTCAATATTTTCACACGCCTGTCGTCCGGATTGGCGCGGCGCTCGATCAGCCCCTTGCCTTCCAGCCGCTCCATCACATTGCCGATCGTCGAGCGATCGAAGGCGACGAGCGCGGCTATGCGCGTGGCGTCGAGCCCCGGATTGTCGCGCACCGCGACCAGCGCGGCATATTGCAGAGGCGTAATGTCATGGCCCGCGCATTCCTGCGCGAAGACGGCGACGGCGATCTGCTGCAGACGACGGATGAGATGACCGGGTTTTGAATAGACGTCATCCATCCCGCCATGCGCGGCGTCGCGCACGGCCTCTTCCGGCAGCAGATCGTCGAAAGCCATCTCACTCGGCATCGGGCTGGCGCTCGGGCGCGGCGGCTACGAAATACGGCAGCGCATTGCAGGCGGCTTCCGCTTCGAGCAGGCGCGGCCAATTCGATGTGTCGGCGTGGAACCGGCGCGCATTGACGAGCTGCGGCACGAGACAGATGTCGGCCATGGTCGGCTTGTCGCCGAAGCAGAACGGGCCTTTCACACCAGCGAGCATTTTCTCGCAAGCGTCGAGGCCTTCACTGTTGACGCGCCGCGCCCATTCGTTGGCTTCCGGCTCGGTGTGGCCGAGCGCCTTCACGGCGTTGAGCACGCCGATGTTCTGCACCGGGTGAATGTCGCACGCGATGGCGAGCGCGAAGGCGCGCACGCGCGCGCGCTGCATAGGATCCTTCGGCAGCATCGCGGGTTCGGGATGCGTCTCCTCGAGCCATTCGAGAATGGCGATCGATTGCGTCATCAACGTGCCGTCGTCGAGTTCGAGCGTCGGCACTAAGCCTTGCGGATTGAGCGCGACATAGCCGGGCTGCTTCTGGTCGCCTCGGCGCAGCATGTAGGAGGTCTGCTCGAAGGGGATGCCCTTCATGCCGAGCGCAATGCGCACGCGATAAGAGGCTCCGCTCCTGAAAAAGCCGTGTAGCCGCATTTTGATTTCCTCCCGCGTATTTCATTGTGCACTGCATGATTTTCGCCCGGTTTTGCGGGTCGAAAGGTCGTGCTTGTCATGCGCTTCAGGAATTGACAGTATACGGAGGAATTGCGGTGTCAACGCCGCCCGCCCGCCGCGCCGGCTGGTTCAAAACAGAGAGGAAACGATCATGAGCGAAGCCATCGAGACGCCGCAGCGCCGGGCCTTCTACGACAAGATCGACAAGGAAAACCTCACGCCGCTTTGGACCGTGCTGTCCTCGATCATCACGCCGGAGCCGAAGTCGGCGGCGCAGCCCTGGCTCTGGAAGTTCGACGAAATCCGCAACTACATGATCGAAGCCGGCAAGCTGATCACCGCGAAGGAAGCCGAGCGCCGCGTGCTGGTTCTCGAAAACCCAGGCCTGCGCGGAAAGTCGAGCATCACGACGTCGCTTTACGCCGGCGTGCAGCTTGTGCTGCCTGGCGAAGTCGCCCCCGCGCATCGGCACAGCCAGTCGGCGCTGCGTTTCATTTTGCAAGGCGGCGATGCGCACACCACCGTCAACGGCGAGCGCACGAAAATGCATGTCGGCGATTTCATCATCACGCCGTCGAGCAGCTGGCACGACCATGGCAATGAATCCAGCGAGCCGATCTTCTGGCTCGATGGGCTCGATGTGCCGCTGGTGTCGATGCTCGATGCGTCGTTCCTCGAGCATTGGACGTCTGACGAGCAGCCGATTTCCAAGCCCGAGGGCGACGCCTTGGCGCGCTATGGCGCCAACCTGCTGCCGGTGGACCAGAAGACGCGCAGCCTGACGTCGCCGGTTTTCAACTACCCCTACGCGCGCACCCGCGAAGCGCTGGAGACGATGCGCCGCACGCAGGAGTTCGACCCCTGCCACGGACTGAAGATGCGCTACACCAATCCCGAAACCGGCGACCACGCCATGCCGACGATCGGCGCCTTCATCCAGCTGCTGCCGAAGGGTTTCGCCACGAGCCGCTACCGTTCGACAGACGCGACGGTCTACACCGTGGTCGAGGGCACGGGCCGCACGAAGATCGGCGACAAGACGTTCGAATGGAAGCCGCAGGATATTTTCGTCGCCCCGAGCTGGCACCCCGTGGTGCACGAGGCGGATACCGACGCGGTGCTCTTTTCCTTCTCGGACCGCCCCGTGCAGGAAAAGCTCGGTCTGTTCCGCGAGGATCGCGGCAACGCGTGAGGGTTGCGGCTCTCCCTTCTCCTGCGCTGGCGGGAGAAGGTGGCATGCGAAGCATGACAGATGAGGGCTTTTCGGCTCACTTCATCTTTGAAAACAGGTGATTAGGGGCACCGCCCTCACCCGTCTGGCTTCGCCAG
>JANXTB010000159.1 GCA_025356415.1 Hyphomicrobiales bacterium | reverse complement strand
GCGACCGCATAGGCGCCGAGCACGACTTCAAACGCATAGAAAGCGCCCGCGAGCGGCGCCCCGAAAGCCGCCGAGATGGCGCCGGCCGCGCCGCAAGCCACGAACAGGCGCATGTCTGAGCGGCGCGCCGCGAGCCCACGGCCGAGGAACGACGACAGCGCGCTGCAGACCTGCGTATAGGCCGCCTCCAACCCAACGGATGCGCCGCATGCGTTCGAGATGAAAGTCTGCACCGTAATATAAAGAGAGCCGCCGATGCTGAGCCGCCCGCCATGCAGCGCATTGGCCTCGATGGCGTCCGCCATGCGCCCCTTGAAGCGCGTGCCCGCAAGCCACACCACGAAGGACAAGATGAAACCGCCCGCGACCGGAAAGACAAGCGCGCGCCAGGTCTCGACGCGGGCCGTCGCCGACAAGCGCTGATCGAGCGCCAGAAGAAAGAAAAGCTCATGCAGCAGCTGGGCCGCATTGGCGATCAGGCCAACCAGAACGCCAGAAAGGACACCGATGACCAGCGCAATGATGGCGATGCCGCTTTCCCGGGTGCGAACGAATGTGCGCAGCCAGAAGGGAAAGAAACGCTCAAAAACCTGGGTGGGCAAAGCAGCCATTTCAGCTCCGGCTAGGCGTCCTGCATAGACCATCCGCTCGCAACTGCAAACGCCCCGACTTGCGCCCATCGCCGCGCATCCGATACAGGACGGCCATGCTGTCCATGATCGCAGAATTCCTGAACTGGTTCGGCCTCGCGGTTTTCGCCGCCACGGGCGGCATCGTCGCATCGCACAAGAAGATGGACATCGTCGGCTTCGCCATGCTGGCGACCGTGACGGGCATTGGCGGGGGCACGTTGCGCGACCTGCTGCTCGGCCTCACGCCCGTCTTCTGGATCACGCGGCCGGAGGTTCTCCTCTTCTGCGTGGCTGTGGGCTGCCTCGTGTTTTTCAGCGGCAAGATCCGGAATGCGGGTTACCTGATCTGGTTTGACGCGATCGGCCTGGCGCTGTTCTGCGTCACGGGCGCCGAACGCGCGCTGTCGGCGGGCGCGGGGGCGGTCGTCGCCGTCGCGATGGGCGTTGTCACCGCGACCTTCGGCGGCATCATCCGCGATGTGCTGGGCGGCGAGAGCCCGATCATCTTCAGCCGGGAAATCTACATTTCGGCGGCGCTGCTTGGGGCCCTCACCTATGTCGGCCTCATCGGAGCCGGAACGCCGGGCGACCTCGCCTTCGTGTCCGGAATCGTCGCCGGTTTCGCCTTGCGGGCCGCCTCGATCCACTTCAGCTGGAGCCTGCCGCAATTCGGCCAGTGAACCGGCCCGACCTGCCCCCTCATTTGACAGGCAGGGGTCGCTCCACCATGTTTCGCTCCGCCAGCTTGGCTCCCGGGGAGCTCAGGGAGACGTTCGCAAGAGCCGTCTTTCAAACCAAGCCATTGAATTTCAGGGTATTTCCATGGACGTCGTCATCGTCGAGTCGCCGGCCAAGGCCAAGACGATCAACAAATATCTCGGGTCGAACTACGAGGTCTACGCCTCGTTCGGTCACGTGCGCGATCTCCCCGCCAAGGATGGATCGGTCGATCCCGAGGCCGATTTCGCCATGCTCTGGGAGGTCGACGCCAAGGCCGCCAAGCGCCTGTCCGATATCGCCGCAGCCGTAAAGGACGCCGACAAGGTCATCCTCGCAACCGATCCGGATCGCGAGGGAGAGGCGATTTCCTGGCACGTGCTGGAAGTGCTGAAGAACAAGAAGGTGCTCAAGGACAAGCACGTCGAGCGCGTCGTCTTCAACGCGATCACCAAGTCCGCCATTCTTGAAGCGATGAAGTCGCCGCGCCAGATCGACACTGCGCTGGTCGACGCCTATCTGGCCCGCCGCGCTCTCGATTATCTCGTCGGGTTCAACCTCTCGCCGGTGCTGTGGCGCAAGCTGCCCGGCGCGCGCTCGGCTGGCCGCGTGCAATCGGTCGCGCTGCGTCTGGTCTGCGATCGCGAACTCGAGATCGAGAAATTCCGGGCGCGCGAATATTGGTCGCTCGCCGCCTTCCTGAAAACGAAGGACGGCGCGCCATTCGTCGCGCGTCTCGTCGGCGCCGACGGCAAGAAGATCACCCGTCTCGATGTCGGCACGGAACCGGAAGCGCGCGCTTTTGAGGCTGCGCTGAACGCCGCGACCTTCGACGTCGCCTCGGTCGAGTCGAAGCCCGCCAAGCGTCACCCCTACCCGCCCTTCACCACCTCGACGCTTCAGCAAGAAGCGTCGCGCAAGCTCGGCTTTGCGCCGGCCCGCACCATGCAGGTTGCGCAGCGTCTCTACGAAGATGGCGTCATTACTTATATGCGTACCGACGGCGTCGACATGGCGCCCGAGGCGATCGCCGGCGCACGCAGCGTGATCGAGAAGGAATATGGCGCGAAGTATCTGCCCGGAGTGCCGCGCAAATACACCACCAAGGCCAAGAATGCGCAGGAAGCGCATGAAGCCGTGCGCCCGACCGACCTTGGCCGCCTGCCCCGCGAATTCTCGCGTCAGGCCGAGAGCATCGAACAGGCGAAGCTTTACGAACTCATTTGGACGCGCACCATCGCGAGCCAGATGGAATCGGCCGAGCTCGAGCGCACCAGCGTCGATATCGCCGCGACCGTAAACAGCGGCGCCTACAAGCAAATCGACCTGCGCGCCACGGGGCAAGTCGTGCGTTTCGATGGCTTCCTGAAGCTCTATCAGGAAGGCAAGGACGACGAGGACGACGACGAGGGCAGTCGCCTGCCGCCGATGTCGCAGGGCGACCGGCTCGCGAAAGAACGCATCGAAGCCGCCCAGCATTTCACCGAGCCGCCGCCGCGCTTTACGGAAGCAACGCTGGTGAAGCGCATGGAAGAGCTCGGCATCGGCCGTCCCTCGACTTATGCGTCTACGCTCGCCGTGCTGCGCGACCGCGAATATGTGCGCATCGACAAGAAGCGCCTCGTGCCTGAAGACAAGGGTCGCATCGTCACGGCGTTCCTCGAGAGCTTCTTCCCGCGCTATGTGGAATATGATTTCACCGCCGGGCTCGAAGAGAAGCTCGACAAGGTGTCGAACCACGACGGCGACTACAAGCAATTGCTGCGCGACTTCTGGAAAGAGTTTTCAGAAGCCCTTGCGGGAACGAAGGATCTGCGCACCACGCAGGTTCTCGACAACCTCAACGACCTGCTCGCGCCGCACATCTTTCCCGACAAGGGCGATGGCGGAAACCCGCGCACCTGCCCGTCTTGCAACGCCGGACAATTGTCGCTGAAACTTTCGAAATTCGGCGCCTTCATCGGCTGCTCGAATTATCCCGAGTGCAAGTTCACCCGCACGCTGACGCCCGGTGAAGACGGCGACCAGCGCCCCGGCGTGCGCGTGCTCGGCGTCGATCCCGAAACCGGCGACGAGATCACTTTGCGCGACGGCCGTTTCGGCCCTTACGTGCAGCAGGGCGAAGGCGAAAAGCCGAAACGCTCGTCGCTGCCCAAGGGCTTGGCGGCAGGCGACGTCACGCTGGAACAGGCGCTGGCCTTGCTCTCGCTGCCGCGTGAAGTCGCGCGCCATCCGGAAAGCGGCGAGCCGATTGTGGCTGGCATCGGCCGCTACGGCGCGTACGTGCAGCACGGAAAGACCTACGCCAATATCGGGCGCGACGACGACGTGCTGGCGATTGGCGCCAACCGCGCGGTCGATCTCATCCTGACGAAGGAAGCAGGCGGCGGCGGCCGGTTTGGCGGCGGCGGCTCGTCGCGCGCTGTCGGGGAACATCCCAAGGGCGGCGCCATCTCGATCAAGTCGGGCCGCTTCGGGCCCTATGTCGCCTGGAACAAGGTCAATGCGACGATCCCCAAGGGGACCGACCCGGAGACCTTCACGCTCGAACAATCTGTCGCACTGCTCGAAGCCAAGGCCAACGGCTCAGACGCCGGCGGCGGGAAACTGCTCGGCCAGCACCCGTCCGGCGGCGCCGTGACCGTGAACGCCGGGCGCTTCGGGCCTTACGTGAAATGGGGCAAGGTCAACGCCACCATCTCGAAAAGCCTGTCGCCCGACGACCTCACGCTCGACGACGCGCTCAAGCTGATCGAAGAGAAGGAAGGCCCGGGCGCAGCGCGCAGGGCCGCGGGCAAGAAGGCGCCCGCGAAGAAGGCTGCGGCGAAAAAGGCTCCGGCCAAGAAAGCGCCCGCCAAGAAAGCGGCGGCGAAGAAGAAAGCACCCGCGAAAAAGGCGGCTGCAAAGAAAAAAGCCTAGGGCGTGAACCCATAAACTTATAGCGGACGACGGACGTCCGCGTTGCTGCCGATAACGGACTCAAGTTGGACATGGGGCCATGTCCGAAAAGCGCCAGGAGGGGCCTCGGGCCTGTAGAAAACTGCCGCTGTGATAATGATCGCAGCGGCAGTTCTGGCATGCCATTGGCCGAAGTTGCTGTCGGGTCAGGTCAGGATTACCAAAGAATTTTGGGCTAAACTGATTGCGATGAACCCGGAGACTAGCAATGGCTGCCGCAGCAAACCCTTTCGCAAATCACCCGGAATTGCGCGATAAGATTTCCGACCCACTTGCATCGCCCATGCGGAGCTTCACGACGGCAAAGCTAGCGGCAATGGCAAAGGCGCGCGGCTTGCCGGCCGATTGGTGGTATTCAGACAGCGAGCGAGAGGCCGAGCGTGCAGAAACCCTTGCCGGCCATCAAGAAACCGACCTCTGGGTTTTCGCCTACGCATCTTTGATGTGGGACCCGGCGCTCCGGTTTGAAGAGGTACGGCGAGCCCATGTGCCGGGTTATGCGCGCCACTTCATTCTCAAGGATATTTACGGTGGTAGAGGCACAGTGGATAAGCCCGGCCTGATGGCAGCTCTTGATAAAGGGCCCGGCTGCGACGGCCTCGCGTTCAGGATTAGCCGCGAAAAGATCGAAGAGGAAACAAAAATTCTGTGGCGGCGCGAAAGAATCGGTCCCGCCTATACTCCTGTCTTTGTCGACGCCGTCAGCGCGGATGATCGTATCACGGCTCTCACGTTCGTGGCGGACCACGAAGCTGACCTGATTGATGCAAACCTTACCCGCGCGCAGCAGATAGAATATTGCGCGACCGGAATCGGCTTCATGGGATCGAGCCTAGACTATCTGAGGAATATCTCCAGCCAGTTTGCCACGCTCGGAATTCAGGATGATGAGGTATCGGATCTGCTTCGTAAAACCGAATCCCACATAAACTTGTGACGCATGCTGATGCTGCTCGCGGATCGAGGATACGACGCGGACTGGATCAGGGAGCTTGCCCGCTAGCAGGGAGCAATCCGAATTTGGCTTCGCGCTAATGAGTCCACGCCCTAGATCGTTTGCGACTCCCTCTCCCGCCAGCGCGGGAGAGGGTTTGCGCGTCTGTTCACTTTTTTCGTGCTAGACAAGCCTCATGCCCAAGAAACCTGAACCCGCCACCCGCGCTCCCCTGCCCTCCAAGTCCGATATCCTCGCCTTCATCGCGCGCGAGCGTGAGGCGGCTGGCGGCGTACCGATCAAGATCGGCAAACGCGAAGTCTCGCGCGCCTTTGGCATCAAGGGCGCCGACCGGATCGGCCTGAAGGCCCTGCTCAAGGAGCTGGAGAGCGAGGGCGCCGTCGAGCGGCGCGGCAAGGTTTTGAACAAAAAGGACTTGCTGCCCAACGTCGTTCTCGCCGACATCAACAAGCGTGACCGCGATGGCGAATTGCTGGCGACCCCGGTCGACTGGGACGAAGAGCTCGGGTCTCCGCCAAAAATCATCGTGCATGTGCCACGCAAGACGCGACCCGGGCAGCCCGCGCCCGGCATCGGCGACCGCGCCCTGCTGCGCGCCGAATTGTCGGACGAGACCGACGGCGACAAACTCGTCTACGTCGCGCGCGTCATCAAACTGCTGTCGCGCGCCAAGATGCAGGTGCTCGGCATCTATCGCGCGCTGCCGACAGGCGGCGGGCGCCTCATTCCCGTCGACAAGAAGAACATGAATCGCGAACTCGCGATTCCGCCTGGCGCCGAGCGCGAGGCGCAAGACGGCGATCTCGTCGCGGTCGAGATCATGCGCGAAGGCCGTTTCGGCCTGCCCGCCGCACGCGTGAAGGAACGGCTCGGCTCGCTGAAAAACGAAAAGGCCGTGAGCCTCATCGCCATTCACGCGCACAACATCCTCAATGTTTTCCGGCCCGAAACGCTCGCTGAGGCCGAGGCCGCCAAGCCTGCGACGATGGAGCATCGCGAAGACTGGCGCACGCTGCCGCTGCTCACAATCGACCCGGCGGACGCGAAAGATCACGACGACGCAGTGCATGCGCAGCGCGACGACGATCCGGAGAATGAAAACGGCTACATCGTCACCGTCGCGATCGCGGATGTCGCCGCCTATGTAAAGCCTGATCGCCCGCTCGATCGCGAAGCGCTGGAGCGCGGCAATTCCGTTTATTTTCCAGATCGCGTCGTGCCGATGCTGCCCGAGCGCATTTCAAACGATCTCTGCTCGCTGCGTCCCCTCGAAGATCGCCCCGCCATGGCGGTGCGCATGATCATCGGCGCCGATGGGCAAAAGCGCAGTCACACATTCCACCGCATCATGATGCGCTCGGCGGCAAAACTCTCCTATCAGCAAGCGCAGGCTGCCATCGACGGCCTCACCGACGACACCACGGCGCCGCTGATGGACAGCGCGCTGCGTCCACTGTGGGCCGCATACGAAACGGTGAAGCGGGCGCGCGACAAGCGTGCGCCGCTCGATCTCGATCTGCCCGAGCGCAAGATCCTGCTGAAGTCAGATGGCACGGTCGATCGCGTCGTGACGCCGCCGCGTCTCGATGCGCACAAGCTCATCGAGGAATTCATGATCCTCGCCAATGTCGCAGCCGCCGAAACGCTGGAGCGCGCGCAGCAGGAGTTGATCTACCGCGCGCATGACGAACCCTCGGCGGAAAAGCTCAACGCTTTCGGCGAATTCCTGGGCACGATCGGCGTGAAACTCGCCAAGGGCCAGGTGATGCGGCCGGAAAATTTCAACACGGTTCTGGCGCGCGTGAAGGGCGGCGAGCATGAGCACGCCGTCAACGAAATCGTGCTGCGAACACAGGCTCAGGCTGAATATGTGGCCGAGAACTATGGTCACTTCGGACTCAACCTGAAACGCTACGCGCATTTCACCTCGCCCATCCGCCGCTACGCAGATCTCATCGTGCATCGCGCGCTGATCCGTGCGTTGAAGCTCGGCAAGGACGGCTTGCCCGACATGGAGCGTGGCGAGCTTGCGGAAATCGCCGCCCGCATTTCCGCCGCCGAACGCCGCGCCATGGTGGCGGAACGCGAGACGACCGATCGCCTGATCGCGAGCTGGCTGTCCGAGCAGATCGGCGCGACCTTCAAGGGCCGCATCGGCGGCGTAACGCGCTCCGGCCTGTTCGTGAAATTGCTCGACACCGGCGCAGACGGCTTCATTCCCGCCGCCACGCTCGGCGCGGATTACTTCCGCTACGAGGAAAGCGCCCACGCGCTGATCGGCAACCGAACCGGCGAGACATTCCGCCTCGGCGACATCGTTGAAGTGAAGCTCGTGGAAGCGGCGCCTTTCGCCGGCGCATTGAGATTCGAGATGTTGAGCGATGGCGTGAGCCGCACCAGCCTCGGGTTTTCGAAGGGCAAAGGCGGGCGCGACACCAAGTCCTCTCGCGGCAAGGCTCCAAAAGCCTCATCTAAGAGCTCGAGGAAGAGACACAGAGGCTGATCCGAATGACCTTCGCCCAAACCGCTCACGCCGAGCCGATGCCCGCGCGCGCCGCATGGCCCGCCATGAAACTCGGTTTCAAGGGACTTTGCCCGGCTTGCGGCGAGGGCAAGATCTTCCGCAGCTTTCTCAAGGTGAACGATTGCTGCCCGGCCTGCGGCGAGGAATTGCACCATCATCGGGCCGACGACGCGCCGCCCTATTTCACCATCCTGGTGGTCGCCCACATCATTGGCGCGGCCATGCTCTGGGTCGAGGAGCGCAACGATGCGCTCGATATCTGGATCCACGTGATGCTCTGGCCGACCCTGACGCTGGCGCTCGTGTTCCTGCTGCTGCCTAAGTTCAAGGGCGCGCTGGTCGCCTACCAATGGGCGCTGCGGATGCATGGCTTCGAGACGGTGCCGCCGAAGGCTCCAAGCTTGGCGAAACCTCAAGACGCGGCCAAGTGAGCGAGCCCGAAACGGCTTTCGTCGGTCTCGAGGGCCGGAAATCCGCGCCCGGGGATTCGAGCCTTCCCAACCTTCGCCCCGCGCCCGCGGCCACCATGATCGTCGTGGACCACAGCGGCGCGCAGCCGCACGTCCTCA
>JANXTB010000136.1 GCA_025356415.1 Hyphomicrobiales bacterium | reverse complement strand
TCCCGCCAGCGCGGGAGAGGGGCGCGCGCCCTGCTGCCGCTCCCAATGACGGCCCGCCAAATCCATTCCCGCAAGCCCTGCGTACCCCATAAGCCTCCGCACGCTCGGAGGTCTCACGCAAGGCGACGCCATGACCCGTTACCTGATGACTTATGGAGCGACGCTCGTTGCGTTTCTGGCCATCGATTTCATCTGGCTAGGTTTTGTCGCCACCCGGTTTTATCGGGAGCAGCTCGGGCACATGATGCTCGAAAAGCCCCTGCTGGGCGTAGCCTTCGCCTTTTATGCGCTTTACGCGCTTGGCATTGTGGTCTTCGCCGTCATGCCCGCCACGCGGGATGAAACATGGCGGACCGCCGCCCTGCTCGGCGCGCTGCTTGGCCTCGTCGCCTATGGCACCTACGACCTGACCAACCTCTCCACGCTCAAGGGCTGGCCGGTCACGATGACTTTCGTCGACATGGCCTGGGGCATGGTGCTGACGGCCGCGGCCGCGACGGCTGGCTATTACGCAGCCTCTTACTTCGATTGATCAGAGCCGGCCAATCGCGCGCCAGTCGAGCAGCGCCTTGATGCGCGTTTGCAGGCCGTCGCGCACGCCACGATAGGCGTCCAGCATCGCCTCGCGCGAGCCCTGCACGGCTGTCGGATCTATGGTCGGCCAATAGACGACATCCACCGCCATGGTGCGTGTGAATTCGAGCGCGCGGTGATGCGCCTCGGGCGATAATGTGATGATCAGATCGAAACTTGAATCTTCGAGATCTTCGAACGTGTGCGGCTTGTGCCGGCTCATGTCGATGCCGATCTCGTCCATCGCCGTCACCGCGAACCCATCGAGCTCGCCGTGCCGCACGCCCGCGGAAGCAAAATAGATTTCGCGCCCGAAAAGATACTTGGCGATTCCTTCCGCCATCGGCGAGCGCACCGCGTTCATCGAACAGGCGAAGAGCACCGATTGCGGGCGCTTTTCGCTTTTTTCGAGCGCCCCGGGGGCCCCTTGCGACATGCGCGTCAGCCCTTCCAGTGCAGGGCCGTGACGAGGGTGAAGATGCGCCGTGATGTATCGAAGTCGCACTCGATCTTGCCATCGAGGCGCTCGGCCAGCAGCTTGGCGCCGTCGTTGTGCAGGCCGCGGCGGCCCATGTCGATGGCTTCAATCTGGGACGGCGTCGCGGTGCGGATCGCAGCGTAATAACTTTCGCAGACTTGAAAATAGTCTTTCAGAATACGCCTGAACGGCGTGAGCGAAAGAATATGCGTCATCACCTGCGAGCCGCCCGCCTCTCGAATGTCGAAGGCGAGTTTGGAATCGTGCAGCGCGATCATCAGCTCATAAGGGCCGCCCTCATGGCCCGGCACGCCGAAGCAATTCGCCTCGACGAGATCGTAGATGGCGATGGCGCGCTCATGCTCCTGATCGGGGTTGCCGCGGCCGATGGATTTGTCATCCAGCGTGACCGCGACGAGCCGTTTTGTTTCGGGAGCGGGAGCGCCGTGCATGCCTTACCCGAGGTTGAGACGAATGGAGACGGAGCGCGCATGCGCCTGCAGGCCTTCGGCTTCGCCGAGCGCGATCGCCGCCGGACCAAGCGCGCGCAAGCTTTCAGGGCTGCACTTCAGCAGCGACGTGCGCTTGACGAAATCGTTCACCCCGAGCCCCGACGAGAACCGCGCCGATCGTGCGGTGGGCAGCACATGGTTCGAGCCGCCGACGTAATCGCCAATCGCTTCGGGCGTGTATCCGCCGATGAAAATAGCGCCCGCATTGGTGATACGGTTCGTCAGATCGTCGGCATCCGCCGAGATGATTTCGAGATGCTCGGGCGCGAGGCGGTCGACCAGCGCGATCGACTCCGCAAGCGAGGGCACGTTGATGATCGCGCCGTAATCCTTCCAGCTCGCCGTCGCGATGGCGCGGCGCGGCAGGGTCGCAAGCTGGCTTTCGACGCTGCGCGCGACAGCCTCGCCGAGCTCCGCATCGCTCGTCACGAGAATGGATTGCGCGGCGGAATCATGTTCCGCCTGCGCGAGAAGGTCGGCGGCGATCCAGTCGGCATTAGCCGTACCGTCGGCCATCACCACGACTTCGGAGGGACCGGCGATCATGTCGATGCCGACCGTGCCGAACACGCGGCGCTTGGCGGCGGCCACATAGGCGTTGCCGGGTCCGACGATTTTCGCCACCGGCGCAATTGTCGCTGTGCCATAGGCCAAAGCCGCAACCGCCTGCGCGCCGCCGATGCGATAGATCTCATCGACGCCGGCAAGTTTCGCCGCCGCCAGCACCAGCGGATTCAGCACGCCGTCCGGCGTCGGCACGACCATGACGACACGGCCCACGCCCGCGACCTTGGCGGGCGCGGCGTTCATCAGCACGGAAGACGGATAGCTCGCGGTGCCGCCGGGCACATAGAGCCCGACCGATTGAATGGCCGTCCAGCGCCAGCCGAGTTCCACGCCCAGCGCATCGGTGAAGCGATGATCCTGTGGCCTTTGCTTCTCGTGGTACGAGACGATGCGGCTGTGCGCGAGGCGCAAGGCCTCAAGCGCTTGGCGCTCGCAAGCGGCGGTCGCGGCTTCGATCTCGGCCTCGGTGACGCGCAGGCCGACGCTCGAGAGATCGACGCGGTCGAACTTGCGCGAATAATCGATCAGCGCCGCGTCGCCGCGCGCCACGACATCGGCGATGATGTCGCGCACCGCGGTGTCGACTTCTTCAGACACTTCGCGCTTCATCGCGAGAAGCTCTTCGAAGCGCGACTTGAAGTCGGCGCGCGTCATGTCGAGCCGCATGGCCATTCACTTACACTCCAAACAATCCGCCGGGATCATCCTTCGGCGGGGGCGTCATCAATGGCGTGGCCGGGTTTGTGCCGCGCCGTCCAGCGCGGCCCGAGGTCGCGCATCTGGGCGTCTACGCATTCGACGTCCAACCTGATCGCCGCCCCGCCCGAAAAAGTCAGCTCGATCGTCCCCGAGGGGGTCTCGCCCTCCGCGAAGGATACGCTGAGAAGGTTGAGGACTGCTTCCCTATTCGTTCGGTCGAAGCCTGTCGAGGCGACCTTCACGACGGTGTCGAAATGCAGGCCGGCCCGGCAGCGCTCCATGCGCCCCGCCTCGGCCGTCACCCAGTCGAACCGGGAGGCCAGGAGCGCGAAGCGATGCTGGCCGGGGACGAAGGCGATGTCGGCGACACGCACGACTGCGTCCTGCAGGTTGCAGGAAATGACCGCCAGATCCTCGGCGTCGAGCGCAATCAGGCGCAACGCTTCCGCGTCCGCCATGATTTCGCTGCTCTCGGCTTGATGTTGCATTGCGCGTTCCTGCTCAGCCACCCTGTTAACGGGAGCCTGACGGGCAGGCAAGCAGGACAGGATTTTTCGGGTGAGGCCTTTCAGGCCTGTGGACGGGGTTGGCTCAACGGGGATCAATGTCTCGGGCATGGCTGCTGTCTCCGCAAAGACAACGCCTGCCCGGCCCGTTGCGTTCGAATGATCGAGGCGGAGCCCCTACCCCGCGTCCCTGATCCGCTCGACTTCCGCGCCGCAGGCGACCAGCTTTTCTTCCAGCCGCTCGAAACCGCGATCGAGATGGTAGACGCGATGAACCAGCGTCTCGCCTTCCGCCGCCAGGGCCGCGATGACCAGCGACACCGAGGCGCGCAGGTCCGTCGCCATGACTGGGGCGCCCTTCAGCTTGCGGGCTCCCTCGACGATGGCCACGTCGCCATCGAGCCGGATGTGCGCGCCGAGGCGAGCCAGCTCCTGCACATGCATGAAGCGATTTTCGAAAATCGTCTCGGTGATCCGCGATGTCCCCTCGGAGCGCGTCATCAGCGCCATGAACTGCGCCTGCAGGTCGGTCGGGAAGCCCGGGAACGGCTCGGTGGTGATGTCGACGGGGTGGATGCCGCCTCCGTTGCGCGAGACGCGCAGGCCGGTCGCGGTCTGCTCGATCCGCGTGCCGGTGCGGCGCAGCACGTCGAGCGCGCCCGGCAGCAGCGCCTCGGTGGCGCCCTCCAGTAGAATGTCGCCGCCGGTCATCGCCACCGCGCAGGCGTAGGTGCCGGCCTCGATACGGTCCGGCAGCACGGCATGGCGGGCGCCATGAAGGGAGCCGACGCCCTCGATCTCGATTTCCGACGTGCCGGCGCCGGTGATCTTGGCGCCCATCTTGACGAGGCAATCGGCGAGGTCCTTCACCTCCGGCTCGCGGGCAGCGTTCTTGATGAGCGTCGAGCCATGCGCCAGCGAGGCCGCCATCAGCGCCGTATGGGTGCCGCCGACCGTGACCTTGGCGAAATCGATCTCGCCGCCGCGCAAGCCGCGCCGGGCCTTGGCGATGACGTAGCCGCTGTCGATCTCGATATCGGCGCCGAGCTTTTCGAGCACCATGAGCAGCAGGTCGACCGGCCGCGTGCCGATGGCGCAGCCGCCGGGCAGCGAGACCTTGGCCTCACCCATGCGCGCCAGCAGCGGCGCGATCACCCAGAAGCTCGCGCGCATCCGCGAGACGAGCTCGTAGGGCGCCGTGGTGTCGACGATCTCCGAGGCTTCAAGATGAATGGTCTGGCCTGCGTAGGGCGCATCGCCGATGCGCTTGCCCTCGATGCGGTAATCGACGCCGTGATTGCCCAGGATGCGCATCAGCTGGCTGACGTCAGCCAGCCGCGGCACGTTTTCCAGCGTCAGGGTCTCGTTGGTGAGAAGCGAGGCGATCATCAGCGGCAAAGCGGCGTTTTTGGCGCCGGAGACCGGGATCAGGCCATTCAGCGGGTTGCCGCCGACGATGCGAATGCGGTCCATCTCACCTCACAAATGGCCGCACCCGGCCGGGAAACATCTTCGCGACAGGTTTTGCGTCCGAACGTGGCGGCAAAAGGGCCGCGCTGCCCGCCATCCACAGGCGAGCGGGCCTAGTCTTCGCGCGGCTCCGCACCCTCGTCCTTGGGCGCGGAATCGCCCGCCGGAGCGGAACGCCCATTGGAGCGCCCGCGCGCCTGCGCCTTGCGGCGCTGCAGATTGGCCCGCAAGGCCGCGGCAAGCCGCGCCTTTTCAGCCGCCTTGGCGCGCTCGACCTGTTTTGCGTGCGAATCGCTCTCAGACATTTTGTCGCCGGGCGCCAACGCCGACAAGCCGCCGGCCGGGACGGTTCTTAAGCGGAATGATTTGCGCGGGCAAGGCTTCAGCGCACGGCAGCGTGGGCTCGGTCTGAAAGTGGTCGAGAATTCGCCGCCGCCTGCTTGCCATGCCACCGCCCCTATGGCACAAGGCGCCCACCGTGACGGCGCAACCTTGGACATAGGCCTTGGACTTGGGCGCCGTCAGCCGGAACATGCTGTGGTAGCTCAGTGGTAGAGCACTCCCTTGGTAAGGGAGAGGTCGAGAGTTCAATCCTCTCTCACAGCACCATTTTCCGAGCTTCAGCAACCTGCTTGTCACAACTGTGTCACAGTGACAGGCGGAAAAAAAATGGCGCCAATCCGGAAGCGAGGATCACGTTGGCGGGCTCAGGTGCGGCGCAAGGATCACCCTGCTCGCGCAAAGAGTTTTCTGGATCGTGCAGACGCCCTGCGCTGGGCGCGAGAGCAGGAGCTGGATATTGATCGTGGGGAATGGACTACGCCGCTTCAAGTTTGCAGCGAAAGTCTCTCAGCCCTCCTGACAAGGTATGAAACGGAGATTACTCCCGGTAAGCGGTCCAGGTCTGACCATTTCCACCTCCGACAAATCACAAGACACGCCATTGGCTCATGCCCTGCCAAAGACCTCACGCCTGAGAAGGTGGCGCAGTTCAGAGATGACCGCCTCAAGACGGTTTCAGGGTCTACGGTCCGCAAGGAGTTAGCGCTGCTAGGGAGCGTTCTGAAACTTGCAATACAACCGCCGTGCGGACCCTTCAGAAATCCACAACTTGCTACAATGAATTCTGGAGCAGCCGAAGTCGGATCGAACATCGTAGAGTCCTACTGACGAAGCCGAATTAGAAATGTTCTTTGCCGTACTCAGACCGGCATGCCTTGTAACTCTTGTATCGTGTTACGGTTATTGGTTCGTCTCTCATGGGAGACTACAATGCCCAAATATCACTTGAACCACATATACAAGGGAAAATGCATCGTCGATCAGGAGGGTGCTGACTTTATCGATCTTGCCGCCGTCGGGCATGAGATAATCTTGGCCGCTCGCCACATTATGGCTGACCGACTGATGAAAGGCGAAGAACCTGATCATTCCCGCTTCGAGATATTCGATGAAAATGGCCAACCGGTATTGACGCTGGAGTTTTCTGACGTCCACCCAAAGTCTGAAGGGCGACCTTAGCCAATGACAATCGAACGGTGACGGATAACGCATCATCGACGAGTTAATTTCGAATTTTCGATGCTTGCCAGGGATTTGTGCAAGAATGCACAGACGACAATGTTTTCGATCCGAATACATGTGCTGGGCGTATTCACCAGCATCAACGGAGGAAAGAATGTCGAAGTTTTTTTTACATCAGGTTTTCGCCAGCCACCGCATTTCAGACCCGGACGGCTCTGAATTTCAGAATCTAAATGACGCACGTATCGAAGCATTGGCGGCAGCACAGGAAATAACGGCCAACTCCCTGCGGGCTGGGAAAGGTTTGGTGGCCATCGACTTTGAAATCGCTGACGACGCCGGAAATATCCTTTCTGTCGTCCCGTTTCACAAAGTCTTGGAACCCGCTTGAGGGCTCTCCAATGCTCAACGTTTTGCGTTTCTCTTTGCACACCACCCGCCGTTATCAGCGTAAGCGTTTGCAAAGCGGGTTGGGCGATATGGTCCGAAGCGGGCAATAGCGGCAAACTATTTCGTTCCTTGGCCCGAAAGGGTAGTCTCCGCCTATACCTGAGGAAGGGAGCCGCACATGCGCCTGCGTCACGCATTCCCCCTGCTCTGGGCCATCGGAACTCCCGCCGCACTCGCTGACGAGCTACAAGTCATTTCAGTTGGCACAGTCGGACCAGCAATTCGGCAAATAGTTCCTATCTTTGAACGATCAACCGGTCATACCGTCCGGGTGATCTTTGGAAATCCCGGCGCAACGGTCCGCAACCTGCGGGAGAATTCCTCAGCCGACGTGGGGCTCGTGCCTCAGGCTGCTTGGAAGGAAGCTACGGAGACAGGCACTTTCGACGACATTGGCCGTGTCCTAATAGCCAAAACGAAAATCGGAGTGGCCATCAAGCAGGGTTCTGAACCCTTCAACGTTTCCAAGATAGAGGACGTGACAGTCGCTATGTCGAAGGCCACAAGCATCTGCTTGGGCGACCCGCAAGCCGGGAGTCCTGCGACAGCGGCACTGTTTCGAGCGTTGGATGTGAACCACATGGCTGAAGATGTGTGGCGCAAAGCCAAAATGTTTGCAACGGGCGAAGCCATTGGTCACGCCGTCGTCAACGGTGAATGCGAAATGGGGGTGACTACCCTGAGTGAATTGAAATCCATTCCCGGCATAAATGTTTTGGGGGCCTTACCCTCTGAACTGATCGATTTTGCGCCCGTCACTTATGCGGTGTTACTCAAAGGCAGTCGTAGCCCGAAGCTTGCTCAAGAATTCATAAGCTTCCTATCGACCGAGCCATCGACAAAATCATTCAAGGAAACCGGCCTCGATCCCGATCAATAACGCAGGTTGGCAGTTTTAAAAGGCCGGCAGCCCATCATCACTTTGCGTTTCTTTTGGCCCAAGCACGCAGGCCATCCGCCGTTATTGGCGCAAGCGATCGCAAGGACTGCAAGTCGTCCTCGGTAAGGGCGTTCTGGCCGCCATTCTTGAAATCAAACTCATCGCACAAGTGATCCACCCGCACTTGCAAGCCCAGCCGCTTGCAAGTGGAGACGATCCGTGGCCCTGAGTGATGCTGACAATGGCGGCAAACTGGTTGCGTATTCATGACTTATACTGATTGAGTTGGCGGTCGATCTTAGCGAATCAACGTTTCTAAACCCGTCTACCAGAGTAGCCAACGCTGGCCCTCAGCCCGGCTCCATTCCGTGACGCCGGATGGCACCGACGGCCTCTGGCGATGCAAGAAACTCTATGAACTTACGTCCTGGCTCTACCGCTTTTTCTTTTGATGATATCCCCGCAGCAAATTGCGTGGTGTTCTGCAATTCTGGCGGTAGTGGGCCAACATAGGTTACGCCTGGAAACTCGAAGATTTCCGGAATTTGCTGAAAGCCCATATCAGCGTCCCCTTTCACGAGAAAGCCGCCGACCGAAACACTGGGCGGCGCTTGTCTCAGCCTTCCTTGCAATTGATCGAATATGCCCATTTTCTTCATCATGGTTTCGATATAGGTGCCGCTCAGGCCGGTCGAATAGGCGATGGATTTGGCTGATAATAATGACGCTTTCAAAGCGTCCGCCGTGCTTACATCCGGCTTTGGCAATCCTTGTCTGACGGCGATTCCGATCCCGGTTTTCATCAGATCAACAATGCTCTTCTCCGCAACTTTGCCCTGCTTGATAAAGGCTTCAAGGTCAGGGTGCGCTGTTATGATCAAATCGTAGGCTTCGTCAGCCGCAATCTTCTTGCGAATGTCTACGCTGCCCAAAAACGTCATCGTCACCTTATTCCCAGACTGCTTCTCGAACACCGGGATCAGTTCCTCGACGGCCTCTTTGGTCCCGGCCAATGCCAGCACAGAAATTTCGGCGGCGCTGGTTGACGAAAAGTGGCTCGATAGCAAGCCGACACAGAATATTGTAAGGAAGCTTATTTTCATGATTCTCTCCGTCAGTTCTGAACGCTTCAGATCACCCGGACAATTCACGTTTACTGATGTTCACGTTCCGAAAGTCTGGATAGAAATTTCTGCAACTCATGCTTCCAAAGTTTGGCGTTGCCCGTTGTTCCATGCCCTCTCGTCTCGGGGCCTGTCGGTATCAAAAACAAACGAGCATCGCTGAGGCGCTTAATAGACGCTTCCATGACGCCGAGTTCAGGCGGGTTCCGCTCATCATCGGCTGAATTTATGGCCAGCACGGGCACCTTGATTTTCTCAAGTCCCACGAGCGCATCGTAATCGAAGGATGCTGAATATTGATAAATAAGATCATTCGCATCCCCTCGACTCCGAGCATTTAGTCGCTCAGACACCAGCTTGTCACCGGCCTCAGCATTCGGGATTGATATTGCGTAGAACGAAGTGCCGCCATTGGCCACGACGCCAAACCACGCTTCCGCAAGCTTCATGGTTGCGGGTTGGGCCGTGTAGTTTCCATCATTGAATTCCGGGTCACGTTTCACGGTTTCAATGAGAAGCCGCCTCGTCAACCAGTTTCGCCCCAACATCGGGCTGGGAGTTGAAGCGAGCGGAACGATGCCGTCCATAAAACCAGGGTAGGTTTCAGCCCACAACCACGATTCCATTCCACCCATACTACTGCCGATCACGAGGCGGACGTGTTCGATTCCCAAGCCTTCCGTAAGAAGCCGATGTTGCGCATGGATCATGTCGGCATAGTTGTAGCGGGGAAACTTCGTCCGAAGTCCGTCAGACGGCTTTGTTGTCTTGCCTGTCCCAATAGCGTCAGGGATGATGACAAAGAATTTTGAACCGTCCATAGGTTGGCCCGCTCCGAATAATTCTCCAGCATATTGAGCATTCAGGTAATTAGCAGCCGACCCCATGGTGCCGTGAAGTAGCAGAATGGGTGTGCCCGAAGGATTACCTACGGTTGTGTATGCGATTCTCAGTTCCGGAAGCGTCTCGCCAGTATGAAATCTAAAGTCTTTGGCGGTCCAATAAGCTTCCGTCGGAGTTGGGTAATCCGCAGCTTCAGCACGCACCAGCCCGGCTAACTCAGCGGCTAAAAGGCAAAAGAGTGCGATCAGGTTGGCGCTTCGCATGACATTTCTCCGAGGCTGACATTTTCATTGAATCGCTTAACGATGCCGAAGGCGCTTAGTGTTACGGTCTAACTATTCGAGAAGGCCGCTTTCCTTCAATGCCGCTTTCGCCTCTGGTGTCGTGAGATATCGGATCAGCAGTTTCGCATGGGCTGGATTTGGAGCGTTGGTGATTTGACCTGCGGAGTAGATCAAGTCGCCTTCAAGCTCTCGGGGGATTGGCCCAACAATTATGATCCCCGGCTTACCCAAGGCGATGGTCCTTTGAGTGATTCCGAGTTCCGCTTCGCCTGAAACGACGAGCGGTAAGAAGGCCGCACTGTTAGTTTTGCCTTTGCGTCGATATCTTGCTGTATTCCCATTCGGTCAAGCAGTTGGGCCATCGCCAACCCTGACGCTCCTCCGGCTTTTGGGTCGGTATAGGCGACGGACTTAGCCTCAAGAATGGCCGACCTGAACGCTCGCTCTTGCAATCTTGCCGGTGATTTCAGATTGCAGCGCCCATGGGTCGCCCCATTCGCCGTCAATCTTCTCGCTCCAATACGAGACAGGTCGGTAATCAGATCGACGCTTAGACCGTCTGCAAACCATTCATCGGTCTTGTCACCAACCGTTTCAAATGGAATGACAACCACAGACAGTGGTTTCAGAGCGTCCATGTGAGGCGCTTCCCGTCCCGAACAGGTGTCGGGTAGCCAAATAAGTTTCCACATATCCCGACAGGCCATGCAAGATTGCCCCGAGACTCGCCGCAGAAACCAAAATGGCCGCAGCCAATTTCCAATAATGGCTTAGCTTCTGTTTGAAGGTCGCACCTTCTGGAAGCCGGTCGGGGTCGGAGAATACCTTATGTTCTGTTGTCATGCCGGGCCTCAAGTTCGACTTGCGCAGGATATAGTCCCTGCTTCCCATAAGTTTTTGCAAGTCTGACCTTGCTCCCGCTACCTGTAAAGTAGGGATATGCTTATATCCGATGGCTGAGTAATCGAGAGTCAAGGCGGCGGCGAAAGGCGGCATTGGCCGCATTGCCCAAGATCATATCCAAAGACCTGATCGGCCTGAAGCTCATGGATATCGATTAGGAGCCCATCGATCCACCATGGCTGAACGAGCTACCGCCCCCGTGACCTTGATTGACTTGATGAACGAAGTCCGACGACGGCGGCCCGTGCTGTTCCAACAGCTTCTCGACGGCACTTATGTCTTGGAACGCTGACCAATAATCGATGCGCCCCTAAAAAGCGTTCGAGTTCACGGCGAGAACCGCTCTGACCGGGGGCTGATTGCACGATGCTCTTGCCGCCGATAATCCATCATTCCGCCGAATGTAAATTTTCCTGCGTCAGTAAGCGACTAATATGGGCAATCAAAGCTGCCTCGCCGAAGGGCTTATCCAACCATTCGGCTCTTCGGAATTCAGGACCTATGGAAGATTCCTTTGGCGAGCCGGATACGACCAGAATGGGTATCTGAAGCTCAATGAGGCGCTTGGCAGTCCGTTCACTCGTCCCGTCAGCGACGTTGAAATCGAGAATGGCAACGTCAGGCGTGTGATCTGTCAGGTAGCTCAGGGCAGTTGCATTGCTTCGGAATGGCCCAGCGACACGCAGGCCGAACTCCGCAAGGATATCGACAACACACGTGGCTACCCAGACTTCATCATCGAGAACTAAGACTGTTCCTGTCATGGCGACTGGTCTCACGGGCACAAATCCGAGCCGACAAGCAATCGTCCTATCCCAGCCTACGCCGGTCAATGTCATACTCGCACTGTGCGAAAGCGACGCACTGGTCAGGAGGCGGGCCATAATCCGTTGGTCGGGGCTCAAGCCGCTTCTAGCCCGTGTGCTGCAGGTGCTGCTAATGCCGTCCCGATGCCGCCATGGCCGCCTACGAAGCCACTGCGGTATTAAAAGCACACGCTGCGCAGAGACCCACGTATTCATTGAATGCGATGAGGGTCCATCCGGCGACCGGACTAACTCGGCTTACTGTTGGCGATGCGAAGAACGACTAGGAACTGCGCTCTGGGTCTGGTCATCATCAACGGCTCAAGGCGCTCGCAGGCTTCGCTTGATGATGCTCCACGACGCTATGTGTCAGGTGCCCCGGAACCCAGCCGACTACAAGAACACGCAATCCCCGGCATGGGATGTTCTCTGACCAAAATGCGGCGTTACCCGCTTCGATCATACCCAAACCGTGTCCAGGCATCGCTGCTCAATCAAAACTGTCCTACGACCCTTCGCAAACTGTGAGACGTGGCGATTATAGTGGCTGATGACGTTAGAGGTGGCTCGGGAAATCTGGACAGCCGGGATAAGTGGGAAATCTGCCTGAACGCGGCATAATGCCGAGGACAGGAGAGAGCATGAGTAAACGACCCCGCCGGAACCACAGCCCGGTCTTTAAGGCGAAGGTGGCCTT
>JANXTB010000114.1 GCA_025356415.1 Hyphomicrobiales bacterium | reverse complement strand
ATGAACAAGCTCGCCTTGAGCACTTTTGCCGCCACCGCAATGTTGACGATGCCGGCGTTCGCGCAGGCCCCTGCCGCGAACAACTCGGGCGCCGCCATGACCCTGCAGCAGAGCCAGGTGTCGAACCTGTGGCGCGCCAGCAAGCTGGATGGCGTCAACATCTACAACAACGCCAATGAAAAGATCGGCGAGATCGGCGACGTGCTGCTCGATCACAGTGGCAAGGCCATGGCGGTTGTCGTTGATGTCGGCGGGTTCCTCGGCATGGGCGAACATCGCGTCGCGCTGAAGTTCGAGGATGTGAAGTTCTCCGACGCGCCGAGGAACGCCTCGACCGCGCGCACCACGGCTCCCGCGACCACCACGACGACGACCACGACAACTGGCGCCGTTGTTGACCGCAATGCGCCGGCCGGAGCGCCTCCGACCACAGTTTCGACCTCGTCGAACAACGCCAGCGCCGCCAACAATCGCATGTATCCGGATCACGCGATCCTCAACATGACGAAGGACCAGCTGAAGGCCCTGCCGCAGATCAGCTACACGCGGTAATTAGTCTTCTGGAAAAGGCCGGCGCTCGAAAGGGCGCCGGCTTTTTTACGTCACCCCTTCGGACGCGCAGAGAGCATGTCCTTGAACCTTTCGGACAGCAGGAACTCCAGTTCATGCTCGCGCGAATAGGTCGCCGGATCGATCTGCTCCAGTTCATAATCCACGCGGCCCGGGTGGCACATGATGAGATGCCGTTTGCCTGGCGCCAGCAGATAGCGTTCGAAATCCTTGCCGAAATCCCGGCGCGGATCGAAGGCGGAATAGCCCGAAAAACCTTCATTGGTCGCAAAACCGCGCAGTCGCGCCGCCTTACCGAACCCCCGCCCCGCGAGCGCGACGATCATTGCCTTGGGCGCTTCCACGCCCCGCCTGAGAATCCGGCTGAACCGGTCGGAGCTGTCGCGCATCCATATTTTTCGCGAAAGCCCGCGCTCGGCCGCCGCCTCGAACAGCCAGTCGCGGATTCCCGGAAGCATGTGCACATGCTGGTGGCCATCTATGAAAGCGGGCGCGCGCCCGTAGTGCTCGCCGAAAGCGTCGATCTGGGCCGCGATCTCGGCCCGGATTTCGCCTTCAGGCAACCGGCCCGCCTGCGACAGGCGGATCAGGGCGCCGATCGAGGGCAGCTTGCCCTGCGGCGCGAGAATCGGCATGCGCGTCAACGGCGGCCCGAGAGTCAGGTCGAGATGGAGGCCCGCCTCTACGGCGCCGCTGAGGCTCGCGAGGTCCCGCGCCGCGGTTTTCCAGTGCGGCCGCGTCGTCATGGCCCCGGTCGCGTCGAGGCGGCCAGCCTCCACGGCCTCCAGAATCCCCGAGGAAACCGCCTGCGTCAGGCCATAATCATCGGCGCATATTGTGATTTCGCGGGCGAGCATGTCGAGGTCCGGTCCAGAGAGGGCGCACACATTACCCCGAACCGGGGTGGCGGCAAGGTGGCGAATGGCCCCGGAGGCGCCGCCCTCCCCTTGCACAAAAGGCACGCCCGCAATACGCATCGGAGACGGCGGCCATTCCGCCTCGGGACGAGTCAGGCATGAACATCACAGACACCGCCATGGGGACGCCGGAACTCTCCGTCGTCGTTCCCGTCTTCAACGAGGCGGGCAACATCGAAGCCCTGCTCGCACGGCTGACGCCGGTGCTCGAGCGGGTGGTCGCCTCGCATGAAATCATCTTTGTCGACGACGGTTCCTCGGACGACACGATGGCGACCTTGCGCAAGGTGCACGCGCAGGATCGCCGCCGGCGCGCCGTGTCCTTCAGCCGGAATTTCGGCAAGGAGATCGCCATCGCGGCCGGGCTCGATTACGCGCGCGGGCGCGCCGTGGTCATCATCGACGCCGACCTGCAGCATCCCCCGGAGCTGATCGAGCAATTCGTCGCGCGCTGGCGCGAGGGCTACAAGAATGTCTACGGCTCGCGCGTCGACCGCAGCGGCGATTCCGCGCTGCGCCGCATGTTGACCCGACGCTTCTATTCGATCTTCGAGCAGTTCGGCGAAACCGGCCTGCCCGACGGCGCCGGCGATTTCCGCCTGCTGGACCGGCAGGCCGTGGAAGCGCTGAAGAACATGGGCGAGCGCGCGCGCTTCTCGAAAGGCCTCTACGCATGGATCGGCTTCAAGTCGATCGGCGTGCCGTTCGACGTCGCCGAGCGCCATGCGGGAACGTCAAAATACTCCTATCGCAAGCTGACGCGCTTCGCGCTCGACGGACTGATGTCGTTCTCGACGCTGCCGCTGAAAGTCTGGACCTACGTCGGCGTCTTCGTGTCGGCGTTCTCGCTGCTGGCCGCCGTCTACTACATCGTGCAGACGTTGACGCATGGCGTCGATGTGCCCGGCTATGCGTCGTTGATCGTGTCGATCATGTTCTTCGCGGGCGTGCAATTGCTGACGCTCGGCATCATGGGCGAATATATCGGCCGCATTTTCGCGGAGGTGAAACGCCGGCCGCTTTATCTGGTGGCCGAGCGGCTCGAGGATGACGCCGCCATCACGCCGCTTGATCCGACGCGGCCCACCCACCACGCGCGCGCCTGAGGCATGTATAAAGACCTTCTCTCCGTCGCGGGCATGACGCTTCTGTCGCGCGTGACGGGTTTTCTGCGCGACGTCGTGCTCGGCGCGGTGCTGGGCGCGGGCGCGCTGGCGGATGCGTTTTACATCGCGTTTCGGCTGCCCAACCATTTCCGTGCGATCTTTGGCGAGGGCGCGTTCAACGCCGCTTTCGTGCCGAGCTATGCGCGCGTGCTCGAGACGCGCGACGGTGAAACAGCGCGCAAGTTCTCGGGCCAGATCCAGACGCTGCTGCTGATTTCGCAAATCGTGCTGCTGGCGCTCGCATGGGGATTCACCGACGAATTCGTGGCGCTGCTGGCGCCGGGCCTTGCTGAGCGGCCCGAGCAATTCGCGCTCGCGGTCACTATGACGCGTATCACCTTCCCTTACCTCACGTGCATTACTTCGGTGACCTTGTTGTCCGGCGTGCTCAACGCGCATGGCAAGTTCGCCGCCGCGGCCTTCGCGCCGGTGTTGCTCAACGCCGTCATGGTGGCGTTTCTCGCCATAGCCTTTCTGTTTCCCAACGCCGGCGTCGCCGCCAGCGTCGGGGTCACGGTCTCAGGCGTGATGCAGCTCGCGCTTTTGATGATCGCAGCCCGCCGGGCGCATGTGCTCAGCGCGTTCGAGAAACCGAGGTGGAACGCTGATACCAAGCAGTTCTTCAAGGCGCTCGGCCCCGCCGTCATCGGTTCGGCCGGCGTGCAGATCGCCATGTTCGCCGACACGATCATCGGCTCGATGCTGCCGGCAGGCGGCGTGTCGTCGATCTATTATGCGGACCGCATCTATCAACTCCCCATCGGCGTCATCGGCATCGCGGCCGGCACCGTGCTGCTGCCGGAGATGAGCCGCAGGCTGGCGAGCGGCGACCAGAACGGCGCCTTCTATGCGCAAAACCGCACGATGGCGCTGACGATTGCGCTGTCGGCGCCCTTCTTCGTCGCCTTCACCTGCATTCCAGATCTCATCATGCGCGGCGTGTTCCTGCGTGGCGCTTTCACGGATGATGCCGCGCTGGCCTCCGCCCGCGTGCTCGCGGCTTACGCTTACGGCCTGTTTGCGATCGTGCTGATCCGTTCCGCCGTTGCGAGTTTTCAGGCGCGCGGCGACACGCGCACGCCGATGATCGTTTCGCTCTCCGCCGTCGCGTTCAACGTGGCGCTGAAAGTCGCTTTGTTCCAGCCGTTCGGCGCGGCTGGTCTCGCCGCCGCCACCGCTGCGGGCGCGTGGGTGAATTTCGGCCTGCTGGTGTTCCTCGCGCGTCGCCAGGGCGCGATGCAATTCGATGCTTTGCTTGGCAAGGTCGTGCTGGCGAGCGCGCTCGCATCCGTCGCGCTGGCCTGCGTCGCCATCTTCGGGCTCGCTCCAGCTGAAGCGCTCGCGAAGCATTTCGATGGCCTCGCCACCGTCGTTCAGCTCTCGCTGCTCGGACTCGCTGGCGCAGCCGTCTATGGCGTTGCGCTGCTCGCGTTGCTGCGCGCTTTCGGCGTGCGGGCGGCCAAGCTTCGGCCCGGCAAAATCAACCCGGCCAAGATCCCGCCGCAGGGTTGACGCGCGTCAATTCGCGACCTCCCCAGGCCCGCCGTTTGTTTTTACAAAATGGCGATGCGGCATTCTGCGGGATCTTTTGAATGAACTTCTTTTGCAGAAATGTCGGGAGATTCGACCGTGTGCTGCGCATTGCGCTGGGCGTCGTCCTGCTCGCCTATGCGCTGAGCTTCGGCTTTCCCGCGACCGGCTTCAACCAGCTCGGCTGGCTTGGCCTCATCCCCCTCGTCACGGGCCTGATCGGCTATTGCCCCGTCTACGCCGTGGCGGAGATTTCGACCGTGGCGCGCCGCGACTAAGATCGCGCTTGCCGAGCGCGCGCGCTCGTGGCTCTCCTTGCACCGGAAACGCGCCGCAAGCAGAGCCTCATGCCCCTAGCCCCCCTCTACGTCTTCGACGCCTATGGCACCCTGTTCGATGTCCATTCGGCGGTCGCACGCTACGCCGGCGAGATCGGCTACGAGGCTCCGCGCCTCTCGGAGATGTGGCGCACCAAGCAGCTTGAATACACCTGGGTGCGCTCGCTCAGCGGCCGCTACCGCGACTTCGAGGCGCTGACGCAGGACGCGCTCGATTACGCCGCCGCCCGCTGCGGAGGCCTGTCGCCCGAGCTGCGCGCGAGCCTGCTGGCGGCCTATGCAGAACTCGACGCCTATCCGGACGCTCTCCGCACGCTCGAGGCGCTGCGGGCCGCCGGCGCCAAGACCGCAATCCTCTCCAACGGAACGCCCGCCATGCTGGCCCGCGCGGTGGCGTCAGCTGGGCTGGCGGACCGGCTCGACGCCGTGCTCTCGGTCGATCCGCTGCGAATCTACAAGACCGCGCCTGCGGCCTACGAGCTGATCGAGGCCCGTTTCGGCCTCGCTCCGGCAGAGGTCTGCTTCCTCTCGTCCAATCGCTGGGATATAGCGGGCGCGTCCGCTTTCGGCCTGCGCTGCGTCTGGGTGAACCGCTTAGGCCTGCCTGACGAATATGACGAGCTTGCGCCGGCGGCGGTGGTGGGGAGCCTCGAGGGGCTGCTTGCGCTCGACCTGTGATTGGAATTGGCGTGAACGGAATTCGAATGAGCCAGCCTGTTGTCCTCAACGATGTCGCCGCCCTGCGCGCGCAGGTCGCCAAATGGCGCGCGGCCCGCGACACGATCGCGCTCGTGCCGACCATGGGCGCGCTTCATGCCGGCCATCTGTCGCTAGGGCGGATCGCCAAGGCCCGCGCCCGGCGCGTGGTCTATTCGATCTTCGTCAACCCGACGCAATTTGCGCCAACGGAAGATTTCACCGCCTACCCGCGCACCTTCGAGGACGATATCGCCAAGCTCACGGAGCTCGGCGCCGATGCGGTCTTCGCGCCGACGCCGGCGGACATGTATCCGGCGGGCTTCGCCACCACGGTGGCGCTGAAGGGCCCGGCCATTGCGGAGCTTGAGGACCGCTTCCGCCCCGCGCATTTCGCGGGCGTAGCCACCATTGTGGCGAAGCTGCTGATCCAGGCCATGCCGGACGTCGCGAT
>JANXTB010000064.1 GCA_025356415.1 Hyphomicrobiales bacterium | reverse complement strand
GCACGGCGGCTGTCGCGATCATCAAGCACGCCAACCCGTGCGGAGTCGCGGAAGGCGCCTCTCTCGCAGAGGCTTATGAGCTCGCGCTGCGGTGTGATCCGGTGTCGGCGTTCGGCGGCATCGTCGCGCTGAACCGTAAACTGGATGCGGCTGCTGCCGCCGAGATCGTGAAGATCTTCACCGAGGTGATCATTGCGCCCGATGCGGATGAAGATGCGATCGCGCTGATTGCGTCCAAGAAGAACCTGCGCCTGCTGCTCACCGGCGGCCTGCCGGATCCGCGCGCCAAGGGCCTGACGTTCAAGACGGTCGCGGGCGGACTGCTGGTGCAGGGCCGCGACAATGCGGTGGTGGACGACATGGATCTTCGCGTCGTCACCAAGCGCCAGCCGACGCTGCAGGAATTGTCCGACATGCGCTTCGCGTTCCGCGTCGCCAAGCATGTGAAGTCGAACGCGATCGTCTACGCAAAGAATGGCGCGACGGTCGGCGTCGGCGCAGGCCAGATGAGCCGCGTCGATTCTTCGCGCATCGCAGCGTGGAAGGCGGCTGAGGCCGCGAAGGCGGCAGGCTTGCCGGAATCGCTCGCCAGGGGTTCGGTGGTGGCCTCCGACGCGTTCTTCCCGTTCGCCGACGGCTTGCTGGCCGCAGCTGAAGCTGGAGCGACGGCGGTGATCCAGCCGGGCGGCTCGATGCGCGACGACGAAGTGATCAAGGCCGCCGATGAAGCGGGCCTGGCGATGGTGCTCACGGGACATCGCCACTTCCGTCATTGATGCGCGTGTGCGCGCCTCTCCCGCAGTGCGGGAAAGGGGCGCGCTGACTTCGCAATGCACACAGCGCGCATGTGCATAAGTCGGCTGCGACACAATGCGCCGCGCCTTCGCCGAGATTCAGCCATCAACCTTCATCACTCTGCTCCTCACCCGACATGAGGACAGGCTGATGACGATGATCGTTTCCTCCGACGACCGCATCGAAGGCGCGCGTTCGCTCACCATGCTCGGCCGCATTCGCGCGGCGACGGGCTGGCATGCGGCGGGGCGCGGCAGCCGCCTGCGCGATGGCGAATGGAAGGAAGCCGCGCTGCAGCAATTGATCCGCCGCGCCAAAGACATTGATGCCGATGCGATCATCGGACTCGATTATGTCATCGACGGCGTGACCGATCCCGATGACACTGGCATGAAGTTGCAACGCATCGCGGCGACAGGTCTCGCGGTGCGCATCGGCCGTGTGTGATCAGTTCTGCTCGGCGAGTTGCGCCGCCTGATGCTCGGTGATCAGCGGATCGATGATCTCGTCGAGCGCATCGCCCGCCACCACTTTTTCAAGTTTGTAGAGCGTGAGGTTGATCCGGTGATCGGTCACGCGTCCCTGCGGAAAATTGTAAGTGCGGATGCGCTCCGAACGATCGCCCGAGCCGACCTGCGCCTTGCGATCCGCCGCGCGTTCTGAATCAAGCTTCGAGCGTTGTTCGTCGTAAAGCCTTGCGCGCAGCAGGTTCATCGCGCGCGCGCGGTTCTTGTGCTGCGAGCGCTCGTCCTGCACGAAGACGATGGTGCCGGTCGGAATATGCGTGATGCGGATCGCCGATTCCGTCTTGTTGACGTGCTGTCCGCCGGCGCCCTGCGCGCGCATCGTGTCGATCTTCAGATCCGCTTCATTGATGTCGATGTCGACTTCCTGCGCTTCGGGCAGCACCGCAACCGTCGCGGCGGACGTGTGAATGCGGCCCTGCGTTTCGGTCGCGGGCACGCGCTGCACGCGGTGCACGCCTGATTCATATTTCAGCTTGGCAAACACGCCGCGCCCTTCGACCGACGCGATGAGTTCCTTGTAGCCGCCCGCCGTGCCTTCGCTGGCCGACATCAGCTCCATCTTCCAGCCGTGCAGATCGGCGTAGCGCGCATACATTCGGTAGAGATCGCCGACAAACAGCGCGGCCTCGTCGCCGCCCGTGCCCGCGCGCAATTCGAGAATCGCGCCATGTTCGTCGGCGACGTCCTTTGGCAAAAGCGCGATGCGGATCTGCTGTTCGAGCGCCTCAAGCCGTTGCGCGGCCTCATCGCGTTCTTCTTCCGCAAGTTCGCGCATCTCGGCGTCGGTGCCGGCATCGGCCAGCATGGCCTCTACGCCTTCAAGTTCGCGGTTGCCCTCGCGCCAGCCGCGGATGGCCTGCACGACGGGATCGAGATCCGACAATTCACGCGACAGCGCGACGAATTCCTGGCCGCTCACGCCGCCCGACAATTTCGCGGAAAGCTCGTCGTGACGGCGCAAGATGAGATCGAGCTTGTCTTGGGGCAGCATTTTGAAATCCGGCGTTGGCGTCAGGGCAGGGCGGCGAGTGGCGTTGCGTCGCTAAAGCGGCACGCCCTTGCCCTCCGCATAGGCCCGCAATTCCGCGCGGATCGAACTGGCGCCGGTTTTCTGCGCGAGCAGATCGTTGAGGAAGCCCGTCACCTCGCTGGCGTTGAGCGCAAGCAGCATCGCCTTCACGGGGCCGATGGAGGCCGGCGACATCGACAGGTTGCGATAGCCCGCGCCGATCAGCGCCATGGCTTCCAGAGGGCGCCCGCCGATCTCGCCACACAGGGTCACCGATGTGCCGTAGATCGCGGCCTTGTCGGTGATCGACTTCAGCGCGCGCAGAACGATGGGCGACAACGCATCGAACCGGTCCGACACGCGGCGATTGTCGCGGTCGGCGGCGAAGAGATATTGCACGAGATCGTTCGAGCCGACCGACACGAAGTCGACGCGCGGCAGCATTTCGTCGAGCGCCCACAGCACGGAGGGCACTTCGATCATGATGCCGACCTGCACGTCGTGATGCCCGCTCAGCGCTTGCTCTTGCGCCAGAATCGCCTTGGCCTCGCGCAATTCTTCCAGCGTGGCAATCATCGGAAACATGATGTGCAATTTAGTCAAAGGTGCTGACCGTAAAATCGCACGTAACTGCACCCGGAACATCTCCGGCTGATCAAGGCTGACGCGAATACCGCGCAAGCCGAGGAAGGGGTTATCTTCTTTTGGCAGCGGCAGATACGACAAGGGTTTATCGCCACCGACATCGAGCGTGCGCACGATCAGCGTGCGCTCTTTGCCTAGCGCTTGCGCCACTGCGCTATACGCGCTGGCCTGCTCTTCTTCACTTGGTGCGGTATCACGCTCGTCAAACAAAAATTCCGATCTCAGCAAACCCACACCTTCTGCGCCATTGGCCACGGCGGCATGTGTGTCTTGCGCATTGAGTGCATTTGCTGCGACCTCAATGCGATGCCCATCGGTAGTGGTCGCGGGCGCTTGCGCCTGGGTTTTTTCTTGTTCGTTGATGGCGCATTGTTGTGCCACGCGCGCATATGCCTCAGTGATGTCAAGCGCGCTTGGCTGACATTGCAACAA
>JANXTB010000032.1 GCA_025356415.1 Hyphomicrobiales bacterium | reverse complement strand
GTCCTTTTCAACGTGCTTGCGATATTCGTCGAGCGTGGTCGCGCCAACGCAATGCAATTCGCCGCGCGCCAGAGCCGGCTTCAGCAGGTTGGACGCATCCATCGCGCCATCTGCCTTGCCCGCGCCGACAAGCGTGTGCATTTCGTCGATGAAGAGGACGATGCCGCCCTCCGCCGCAGTCACTTCATTGAGAACGGCCTTCAGGCGCTCTTCGAATTCACCGCGGAATTTGGCGCCCGCGATCAGCGAGCCCATGTCGAGAGCAAGAAGCTTCTTGTCCTTCAGGCTTTCGGGAACATCGCCGTTGATGATGCGCAGCGCCAGGCCTTCGACGATCGCCGTCTTGCCTACGCCGGGCTCACCGATCAGCACCGGATTGTTCTTGGTGCGGCGAGACAAAACTTGAATTGTGCGGCGGATTTCTTCGTCGCGGCCGATCACCGGATCAAGCTTGCCGTTGCGGGCCGCTTCTGTCAGGTCGCGCGCATATTTCTTCAAAGCGTCATAGGCGTTCTCAGCCGTGGCGTTGTCGGCGGTGCGGCCTTTCCGGAGATCCTCAATGGCATGGTTGAGCGTTTGTGGCGTCACGCCCGCGTTGGCGAGAATCTTTCCAGCTTCCGACGATTTCTCGGCGGCAAGCGCCAGCAACAGGCGCTCGACGGTGACGAAAGAATCGCCAGCCTTCTGGGCAAGTTTTTCCGCGCTTTCGAAAACCCGTGCGGTCGTCGCCGCCAGATAGAGCTGGCCTGCGCCGGAGCCTTGCACCTTGGGCATTTTGCTCAAGGCGAGTTCCGTCTGCACCAAGGCGTCCCGCGAGCGACCACCCGCCTTGTCGATCAGGCCCGACGCCAAGCCCTCTTCATCGTCGAGCAGGACTTTCAGCAAATGCTCGGGCGTGAATTGCTGATGCCCCTCGCGTAAGGCCAGCGATTGCGCGGACTGGATGAAGCCACGTGCGCGTTCTGTGTATTTGTCGATGTTCATCTGGTTCTCCTCAACCGTGGCAGCAATCCCGTAGCGATCCTGCGACGTCGAAATCCTTCGGGGCCCCTTCCGGCGACCTCAGGTGAGATGTAGGGAGGGAACGTCGTTCGTAAAAGAGGACCCGATTCACCTTTCTCCGCGCTGATCCAGATCAGCTAAGGACAGCGTGACGGCGAGATCAGGATTGCACGCATGCATGTCGCTTCTCTGCACCGTTACCCCGTCAAAGGCTTGTCGCCCGAGGCCTTGGACAAGGTTGAGCTTGCTGCAGGGTCGTTCGTCCCGGGCGACAGGATTCTCGCTTTCGAGAATGGACGGTCATCGTTCGATCCGGCAGCGCCGGCCTATCAGCCAAAGACGCGCTTCCTGATGTTGATGAAGAACGCGCGGCTTGCCGAATTGGTCTCGCGTTACGACGACGAGACACGCACGCTCAGTCTTTGGCACGGCGGCGCCGAGCAGGCGCGCGGCGACATCGGTTCAGACGAAGGCCGGAAAGCGCTCGAATCGTTTCTGCAGGAATTCTGCAAGGGAGAGACGCGCGGGCCCGTGCGTCTTCTTCAGGCCCCAGACGGCTTTCGCTTCACGGATTCGATCCGCTCGGGCTTCGTCTCGATCCTGAACACGGCTAGCGTGCGCGACCTCGAGCGGCGAATGGGCGCGCCAGTCGATCCTCTCCGTTTCCGCGCCAATATCGCGGTTGAAGGCTGGGAGCCCTGGCAGGAGGAGGACATGGTCGGCAAGCGAATCATGATCGGCGGCGCGCAGCTTCGCGTCCTCAAGACGATCGACCGCTGTCCGGCGACCCATGTCGATCCTGTCACCGGCTTTCGCGACCTCGACGTCATGCAGACGTTGCAGGGCGCCTTCGGCCGCATTTCATGCGGCGTCTACGCCAGCGTGAAAATTGGCGGCGCAATCGCGCTGGGCGATCAGGTCAGCGTCGAGGCATGAAAAAGGGGGCCTGAGGCCCCCTGAATTCTAGTCCAGAGCCGGCAGCTCGCCGCGCGGCGCAGCAGCTGTTTCGCCCTCACCTTCGGCGCCGGGGCGACGACGGCGACGGCGCGGACGCAGGTGGAAACCGACACCCTCATCCTGGACCATCTCGGGTCCGTTTTCGGGAGCTCCGCCCTGCAGGGCCGGCTGCGGCGCATCATTATCGCTCACCGGAATCCGGACAGGAGCGGTGATGAAAGCGGGCAGGCCCGTGTCCGGCTGCTCCTGGATCGGCGCCTGACGAGGCTCGAAGCGGGGCTGCTGGTCATTGCGGAAGTCGCGCGGCGGCCGGGGCCCGCGATTGGGGTTCGGTCCCTGACGATTTGGCTGGTTGTTGCGATCCTGGAAGGGGCGGTCCGGGCGCGGGCCACGTTCCTGGCGATCGCCTTGACGATCTTGCTGGCGATCTTGGCGTTCGCCCTGTGGCTGCCCCTGCTGGGGCTGGAAGCCCGGCTGCGCATAGGGCTGGGGCGGCGGCGCGTAAGGCTGCGGCTGACCGGCGTAGGGCTGCTGGACAGGCGCGGGAGCACGCTCGATCGGCGAGGCGAAACGGTCGGGGATACCGCCCTCGTCGTCGTCGTCTTCCTCGGCTTCAACTTCGCCCACTTGACGGACGTAGCCCGCCTGCGACTGCTGCTGGGCCTGTTGAGCCGCAGCAATGATCCGGAAATAATGCTCGGCATGCTGGAGATAGCTCTCGGCCATCACCGGATCGCCAGAGGTCTGAGCATCGCGCGCGAGCTGCAGGTATTTTTCGGCCACGTGATGGGCCGTGCCCCGGATTTTGACGTCCGGTCCGTTGGATTCATAGGACCGGGTAAGCGGGTTCGGCCCCTTGCGATTACCACCACCACCACCAGTATTATTGTTGCGGCCGCGCATACGCTTGTTCTGACCCGGTCTCATAGATGATCCTTGAGTAATGCGCCCTGCGTTCGGCGGTGGGCAAAACCGCACCCGAACGACACTGGAGCTATCAAATTCCGTCTTGGTTTAGGCGAATGGGCTCTCCGGCCAGTCTGCATGCAGCCCTGAATAGATCAGGACAGATGTTCTTGATCCGCGACATTTTTGCAGGATCAACGAATAAGGAGACGTTCGCCTCGTCCAACCCGGAACCACGCCAGGCAAACGATCCGGAGAACCAGCAGAGCCTTCGCTGCCTTTCGTCCTCGACGGGCCTTGAGCCACTGCGCATGCAGAGCCGAGGCGATTTCTATCTTCTATCTAGTCCTTTTTGGCCGACTCGCCAAGGGGTCGCGCGGAAATTCTCCAAAGAAGGCGGTTCAGGCCGTTTTTCGACGCTCCAGCACCAAGGCGCGTTGGATGCCGCCCAGATCCTCTCGAAATGCCCGCACTGATAATCCAGCCGCTTCTGCAAGGCGCGAGACCGCGGGGCCCTGTCCGATCCCGAGTTCCAGAACCGCGACCCCTCCTGGTCGCAGGACCGCGGGAAGCGCTTGCGTGATTTCGCGGTAAGCCGCCAGCCCATCGGCGCCGCCGTCGAGCGCCAGCATCGGGTCGTGCTGCCGAACTTCAAGCGCGAGGCCCGCAATCACGGCGCTCTCGATGTAGGGAGGGTTCGAGACGATGACGTCGAAAGCGCCCGTCAATCCTTCGGTCCAGCAGCCCTGCACGATCTCGGCGCGCCCGGCGAGGCCGTTCCTGTCGACGTTTTCGCGGGCGATCGCACAGGCCTCATGGGAGAGATCGACGCCGACGCCCGTCGCGTGGGGGCATTCGCTCAGTAACGCGAGGAGCAGCGCCCCACTTCCCGTTCCCAGATCTAGGAGTCGCAAGTCCATGTCCTTGCGCGGTCCGATGGCTTCGAGTGCGGCGATGACGATGGTTTCAGAGTCGGGCCGGGGATCGAGGACATCGGGCGAAACCCGCAGATCGAGGGTCCAGAAAGCTCGTGCGCCAAGAATGCGCGTCGCGGGTTCGCCCGCGAGGCGGCGTGACAAGAAGGTTTCCAGCCTTTCGGCTGCGTCGTCTTCCAGGGCGCGCTCGGGGCTGAGAATCAGATCCGTCCTCGTCAGGCCGGTGGCGCCGAGCAGGAGCATGCGGGCTTCCGATTCGGCGTCCTCGTGACCTTGTTGCAAAAGAAGCGAAAAGATCGTGCGAAGAGCCGCAGCAAGGCTGAGGCCCTTCAAGTCGATCTCGCCGCTGCTCATGAACCCGGGGCCTGTGCGGCGCGCGTCAGCACACGCGTCAGACGCGCCGCGAAGGCGGCCGCATCGGTCGGCGCATCGCCGTCCGCCACGCGCGCTTCGTCATGGATCAACCAAGCGGCATCTTCGATCAGCGCGCGATCGTCGCCCGCAGCATACCTTTGGGCGAGTGCGGCGATCAACGGATGCGCAGGGTTGATCTCCAGGACCGGCTTGGAGAGCAAGCCAAGGCCGCCGTGTTCAGCCAGCAATCGTTCGAGCCGCCGGTCGCGGCCATGTTCAGGCGCGACGAGGCAGGCCGCGCTCTCTGTCAGGCGGTCGGTCGCGCGCACGTCGTCGACATTTTCCGCAAGCGTCTGCTTCATGAAGCCGAGCAGCGTCGCGACTTCGGCTGATGGCGCTTCACTGGAAGAGGCGGTTTCTCCATCCAGAAGCGGTACGTCCTTCAAGTCGGCGGCGCCATGCGTCACGGATTTGAACGGCTTGCCGTCATAGCCGACCGCTGTCTCGACCCAGAAAGCGTCCACGGGGTCGGACAGAAGCAGCACTTCGATCCCGCGCTTGCGGAATCCTTCCAGCTGCGGGCTGCTCGTGAGTCGCTTCTGGTCGTCACCGGCGATGTACCAAATGGCGGTCTGGTTTTCCCGCAGGTTCGCCACGTAATCCGCCAGCGTGCGGACCTGCTCGGCTTCGGTGGATGTCGCGAAGCGCGCAATCTTGTAGAGGGCGTCGCGCCGCTCCGGGTCTTCGTAAAGGCCTTCCTTGAGCACCGGCCCGAAATTGCGCCAGACTTTCTGGAAAGCCTCCGCGTCGCTCTCGGCGAGCTTCGTGATCCCTTGCAGGATGCGGTTGACGATCCCTTTGCGAATCGCCGCGAGGATCGGGCTCTCCTGGATCATTTCGCGCGAGACGTTCAGCGGCAGGTCGCTTGAATCCACTACGACGCGGACGAATCGCAGCCAACCGGGCAACAGGTCGGCGTCTTGCGTGATCAGGACGCGGCGGACGTAGAGTTTTCCTCGTCCCTTGCGCGAGGGCTCGAACAGGTCGAGCGGACGCGAGCCCGGGATGAAGGCGAGCACCGTGTATTCGTGCCGGCCTTCCGCGCGCCAATGCACGGTGAGTGCGGGCTCGTCGAACTGGCCACCGAGACTGCGGTAAAAGTCCGTGTATTCCTCTGCGGTGATCTCGGACTTGGGGCGCGTCCAGAGCGCGGAGCCCTCAGCGATGCGGCGGGGCTCTTCCTCTTCCTTTTCGACGAGATAGACGGGGACGGCGATCGCGCCCGAGTGCTCGCGGACAATCCGCTCGATCTTGCCGGCCTGCGCGTATTCCTTGGCCGTTTCCTTGAGGTGGAGGATCACACGCGCGCCATGAACGGGCGCTTCGTCCGGCGCCAGGGGGCTCGTGGTGAAGGCGCCCTGGCCGTCTGATTCCCAGCGCCAGGCCTGCTGGTCGCCCGCCTTGCGGGTTTCAACGGTCACCTTGTCAGCCACCATGAAGGCCGAATAGAAGCCGATGCCAAATTGGCCGATGAGGTCGGCGCCGCGCGGCGCATCTTCGCCGCCCGGTTCGGTTTGCGAAAGCTTGTCGAGGAATGCGCGCGTGCCGGAGCTGGCGATGGTGCCGAGCGCGCTGATCAGCTCGTCGTGGTTCATCCCGATGCCGTTGTCGGTGAACACGAGCCGGTTGTTGTCGGCATCGACGGTGATGCGGATGGCGAACGCTTCGTCGCTCGCGATCAGCCCCGGATGCGTGAGCGCTTCGTAGCGCAGCTTCTCGCAGGCGTCGGCGCCGTTGGAGATCAGTTCGCGCACGAAGATGTCGCGGTCGGAATAGATCGAATGCACCATGAGGTGCAGAAGGCGGGCGACGTCAGCCTGGAAAGCATGAGGCGTCGCGGCTGGCGCGCCGGTCTGTTCTGTGTTGCTCAAGTGACTTCTCTCGTGTCCGCTGCCGGTCAACCTGACCCTGTGTGACGGGTGACATATCGCGGCGGCGACGGCGAGATTCAAGCATATGAACCGCGCATAAAAAAAGGACCGGCTGGAGGGGGCTCCGGCACGGTCCGTGTCGCTCGCTCTTTTGAGGGAGAAGGCCCGGCTCGAGAGGCCTCCCGGGGGGCTGGGGGGCTGACGAAATCCAGGACGCCGGACGAGCCGGGCCAACGAGACAACGATGGGACGTTGGTGTCGCATCACGGCGGCACTTCGGCTGGATATGGGCAAAATCGTGATTTCGCAAGGACTTGGATTTGATCTTGGCCTGATGGATGAGATCTTTTAAAGCCTGGCCGGCGCCTTGGCTCCAGACGGGCTTGCAAGCATTCGCGGTGCGCGAGATCATGTGCGGACGGAGGCGCCATGAAGGAAATCGACAGCTTGGAGAGCGCGGGCGAAGGGGCCCGATCAGAGCCCATTCCCACCCCCCGCCTTCGGGTCGTCCCGGCGCCGCCTCCGCTGCCTGCTTCCAGCCCTCCGGCTCCGCCGATCGTGACATTCGACCGGCTTGAGCTTGGCGTGATCCTGAATCTCTACGGCCGCAAGGTAGCGGCAGGCGAATGGCGCGACTACGCCATCGACTTCGGCCGGCAAACCGCCGTGTTTTCGATTTACCGCCGGGCGTCCGAAGTGCCGCTTTACAGGATCGAGAAGGATCCGCGTCTCGCCCGCAAGCAGGGCGCGTATGCCGTCATCGCGGCAGGCGGCCTGGTCATGAAGCGAGGCTCGGACCTCTCGCGTGTGATTGCCGTGCTCGACAAATCAGTTCGACTGGTGGGCGGTTAGCCGCCACTCCTCGAAACGCAGAAGGCCCCGCTCGCGCGGGGCCTTCGCATTTTTGAAGACGGTTTCAGATCAATCGTTGCGCTGGCCGGTGAGCGACAGGATCATCTGGAACATGTTGATGAAGTTCAGGTACAGCGTCAGCGCGCCCATGATCGAGGCCTTCGCGGCCAGTTCGGTCGAGCCGGCCACGACGTCATACTCTTCCTTCAGGCGCTGCGTATCCCAGGCCGTCAGGCCAGCGAAGATCAGCACGCCAACCAGCGAGATCGCGAAGCCGAAGATCCCCGAGCCCACGAAGACGTTGATCAGGCTCGCGATGATGAGGCCGAACAGACCCATCACCAGGAACGAGCCCATGCCGGACAGACTGCGCTTCGTCGTGTAGCCGTACAGGCTCAGCGCGCCGAAAGCCGCCGTCGTTGCGAACAGCGCCTGAACGATGCTGCCGACCTTGAACACCAGGCCGATCGAGCCCATCGAAAGGCCCATCGTCGCCGAAAAGGCGATGAATGTGCTGAGCAACGCCGCCGAACTCATTCGCTCGAAGCGGAGCGACATGAAGAAAACGAAGCCCAGCGGCGCGAGCATGATCACCCACTTGAGCGGCGACATGTAAAGCGCCTGCACGACAGGGCTGGTCTTGCCCATCATGAAGATGCCCATGGCTACGAGCGCAGTGACGCCGAGCGCTAGCGTCATCAGGTTATAGATGCCGAGCATGTAGGAGCGGAGCCCCTTGTCATATTCGGCGGCGCCGGCCCGGGCGACGCCAGATCCCCAGGGGAGCGAAGCGTTGCGGTCGAAGTCGGACATGATTTCCTCTCACGTTGCGCAGACGGCTGCCGCCGGTACCGGTCGGACCTCTGCCTTGTGATAATATGGATGGAGTTTTAGGTCGAAACAAGGGCGCCGTCGGCCGGTTTCTCCGACGAATCCTACAATGTGACCCGGTGATATTGCTCAAGAGCCATGAGACAGGATCACAATCTAGAGATTCCGAAGGTGTGCGGCAGGTTTCTGCCCGAGAACGCGCCATGTCCCTGCCAGTCCCAAGCCCACAGTGACCAGAAGCGCAATGGCGATCGCGCTGATGGCCGGCCCCCAGAACCACTCGAAGGAGTCGAAGTGCATGACTCGCTTGAGGACGAACCAGGCGGCGAGGCTGCCGGCAGCGAGTCCGAATATCGCCGTCGCCATGCCGAGCAGCGCGTATTCGATCACGAGTGCATAGAGCAGCCGCCAACGCGTGGCCCCGAGGGTTTTCAAGACAACGGCGTCATAGATCCGGCTTCTCTGTCCCGCGGCGAGCGCCCCGGCCAGAACCAGAATGGAGGCGGCGAGCGCGACGCCCGAGGCGCCGCGCATGGCGAAGGCAAGCTGGTTCATTACGCCAGCGATTGCGTCCAGCGCATCTTTCACGCGCAGGCTCGTCACAGTTGGAAATTCTGTGGCGACATCGCGCAGCAGCGTCAGCTCTTTGGTGGCGTCGCCGACATTCGGGAACGTCGCCGTCGCAAGGAACGAGTGAGGCGCCCCGGCGAATGTGTTGGGTGAGAACACGAAGACGAAGTTGATGCCAAGCGAGCGCCAGTTCACGCCGCGCAGGTTGGCGATGCGCGCCGTCAGATTTCGCCCGGCGACATTGATGGTCACCGTGTCTCCGAGCTTCAGCGCCAACCCACGTGCCACGTCCGCTTCCATGGAGACAAGCGGCGGACCCGTATAGTCACGCGTCCACCATTCACCTTCCAGCACCACGGACCCGTCAGGCACGGTTTCTGAATAGCTGATGCCGCGATCGCCTTCGAGCACCCATTGCACATTCTCGGCGGCACGAACTTCATTGGCGAGCACGCCATTCAGGCGCACCACCCGGCCGCGCATCATCGGCACGCGCTCGATCTTCGCATCCGGCGCATGCGAGGCGAGGAACGCGTCGAACTCCGCGGCTTGCGAGTTCTGCACGTCCATGAAGAAGAAGCTTGGCGTCTTGCCCGGCAATCCACGTGTGAGCTGATCTCGAAGATTGCCGTCGATCAAGGTCAGGGTGACGAGCAGCGTCAGCCCTAATCCCAGCGACAGAACGACGGCGGATGTGAGCGAGCCGGGCCTGTGGATATTGGCGATAGCGAGACGCCATTCGACCCGCCGCATGCGCGGCGCGTGGCGGGCGAGCGTGGTGACGCCCATGGCGACGCCGCGCAGTACGATGAAAGAGGCGAGCGTCGCGCCGCCATAAATCAGCGCAAGTTTCCGGTCGGTCGCAAGCAGCGCTACCGCGCCAGCGAGCGCAAGGCTGGCTGCGATCGTCATGACGATGTAGCGCCGCCTGGGAAGACGCGCGTCATTCTCGATAACGTCGCGAAACAGGCCGGACACGGGCACATCATGCGCGCGGCCAATCGGCATGAGCGAGAACGCCAGCGCCGTGAGTACGCCGTACAGGACGCCGGCTGCGGCTTGTGCGGGATAGATCGCCGGCTTGAACGGGAACGGAATGATGGTCCCGAACGCCGCCGACAGCGCGAAGGGAATCGCCAGCCCGATCGCAAGGCCAATCGCTACGCCCGCCATGGCGACCATGAGCACCTGGATCAGCGTTGCGGTGAACACATAACCGCCCGTCGCGCCGAGCGATTTGAGCGTCGCGAAATCGGGGCGCTTGCGATCGATGAAAGCACGCACGGCGTTCGCGACGCCGACGCCGCCGACAATCAGCGCCGTCAAACCGACGAGCGTCAGGAATTGCGTGAAGCGCGCGAGATTCTTTTCAAATTGCGGGGACACGTTGGCGCGCGTGCGGACCTGCCATCCAGCTTCCGGAAATGCCTTTTCGGCCGCCGCGACGAAAGCGTCTACCGCAGCGTCGTCGGCGGGAACGCCGGCGCGGGGACTGTTGAGCAAAACGCGATTGGCCCAACGCACAAGCGAGCCCGGCTGGAGAAGGCCGCTGGCCTGCAGCGCATCCTGCGAGATGAGCACACGCGGTCCAAAGCCGATGCCGCCAGCGAGTTTGTCAGGCTCCGATTGCAGAAGCGCGCGCAGTTCGAATGTCTGTTCGCCAATCAGGATCTTGTCCCCGAGTTTGACGTCGAGCGTCGCAGACAGCGCGGGATCCGCGATGACGCCGTAGAGCCCGTCGCGACGCGACAGCGCGTCTGTCGTCGACATCGCGGGCTCTATCGTCAAAGAGCCGACCGCGGGATAGGACAAGTCGATCGCCTTCGCTTCGATGAGCGAAGATCTCCCGTCGGCGCGGCGCGCCATGGCGCGCAGATTCCCGACTGTCGAAACGGAGCCGCGAGCCGAGATAAACGCGCGTTCTTCAGGCGAGAGTTCGCGATGGATGAGCGAGAGCGAAACATCGCCGCCCAGAATCGTCCGGCTCTCACGCGCGAGCCCGTCCGACAGTCCTTCCGATACGGATCCAACGCCGGTGATCGCCGCGACGCCCAGCGCGATGCAGGCGAGAAAGATGCGAAAGCCCGAGAAGCCGCCCTTCAGGTCGCGAAGCGCCAGACGCAACATGAGCGGGGTGGCGATTCCCGTGCGCCTTGATTTCATCGCGCGGGCTCCAACGCCTCGTTGGCTTCGACGATCGCGCCGGAGCGCAGCCGGACTTGCCGGTCACAAAGCGTCGCCAGTCCCGGGTCATGGGTCACCAGAACCAGGGTTGCGCCTCGTTCGCGCTTGAGCCGGAAAATGAGATCCACGATGCTGGCTCCGGTCGTCTCGTCGAGATTGCCGGTCGGCTCATCGGCGACGAGGATCGCCGGGTCCGGCGCGATGGCGCGCGCCAGAGCCACGCGCTGCTGCTCGCCGCCCGATAATTGCGAAGGGTAGTGCCCGAGCCGGTCGCCCAAGCCGACAAGTTGAAGCTCATGCTCCGCGCGCCCAAAGGGGTCGGGAGCGCCTGAAAGCTCGAGCGGGACGGCGACATTTTCGAGCGCCGTCATGGTCGGGATCAGGTGGAACGACTGGAACACGATGCCGATCCGCGCGCCGCGAAACTGGGCGAGCTGGTCTTCGTCCAAGGGACCCAATTCCTGTCCGTCGATCCGAACAGCGCCGGAATCGGGGCGTTCCAGTCCGGCCATGGTCATCAGCAATGTCGATTTGCCGGAGCCTGACGGACCCACGAGGCCGACGGCTTCGCCTTGAGCGATGTCGAGTGAAATTCCCTTGAGGATGTGGACACGGGCCGCGCCGCGCCCCAGACTCAGATGAACATCCCGCAACTCGATGGCATTCGCCGGCATCAGATGAACCTTTTTCAGTCGAAATCCGCGCGCGGCGGCTCAGTGAACGCCTCATATGGGCATGCGCGCGCCAGAAGTCAGTTCACGCTCGCGAGAAGTTGGGCGGCGGGGCTCGTGACCCTGTTTTTTACCTTGCTCGGCCCGATCCCGGTCCAACTCGCACATGCGGCCAATGAGCCCATGCAGATCGTCGTGCTCGGCGACAGCCTCAGCGCCGGCTACCTTTTGCCTCAGGACGCCGCCTTTCCCACGGTGCTCGAAAAGGCGCTGCGGGCGGAGGGGTTCAATGTCGATATCGCCAACGCCGGCGTGTCAGGCGACACGGCGCGGGGCGGATTGGAGCGACTGGACTGGGCGGTGCCGGACGGCACGCAGGCAGTCATTCTCGAACTTGGCGCCAATGACATGCTGCGTGGACTGGATCCCGCGCGAACACAGGACTCGCTCGATCAAATCATCATGCGCCTTCAAGCCCGCAAGATCCGTGTCTTCCTGGCGGGGATGCTGGCGTCTCCTTCGCTCGGGCGTGAATATGGGGAAAAATTCAACGCCATCTACCCAAGCCTCGCCGAGAAGCATCAACTGCCACTTTACCCTTTCTTCCTGGAGGGCGTGACCGGTAATCGCACCCTCGTCATGGACGACGGCCTTCACCCCAAAAGGGCTGGCGTGGAACTCATGGTGCGGTCAATTCTTCCGGCCTTGAAAACCTTTTTGGAAAGCATTCGCCGCTAATCCTGATGACGCTCATCCGGCGTCGATCCGAATCGTCGCATGCACTACGGGAGAACGCCGATGCCCCGATTGTTCACGGGCTTTGAGATTCCCCCCGAACTTGCTTTCGATCTTTCGCTCATGCGGGGCGGAATGTCTGGCGCGCGATGGATAGATCCGGAAAATTATCACATCACGCTTCGCTTCATCGGCGATGTCGATCACGCGATGGCGCGCGATATCTCGTCTTCGCTGGCGTGCATCCGACGCGAGCCGTGCGAGATCACCATTGATGGACTGTCGACATTTGGCGGCGACCGCCCGCGCGCGCTGATCGCTCGCGTGCAGGGGACCTCGCCGCTGGTCGAAATGCAAGGGGAGCAAGAACGGCTTGTGCGGCGGCTCGGCCTCGCGCCTGAGCCGCGCAAGTTTTCGCCGCACGTGACGCTGGCGCGGCTGCGCGGGACCCCCGCTTCGCACGTCGCTTATTTTTTGGGAAGCCGTGGACTGTTCACGTCGCGCAAATTTACGGCGCGTCGTTTTGTGCTTTATTCAGCGCGAGATTCCGTCGGTGGCGGGCCTTACGTCGTCGAGGCCGCCTATCCCCTCGGCTGACCCGATAGCCATCCCGCGCGCGAAGGTTTGGGCTGGCCGCCGCGCCCCGCGATCAGCCAGTAAATCGTGCCGGCGACAACGCCTGTCAAAAACAGGATGAGGGTGAGATGCCCTTCCGCTGACGACATCTGGCCACCGCGTTCTGCGAAGCGGCTTGCGCGCAGAATCCACGGCATCGCGGCGGCAAGAAACCCTGTCAGACCTGCATAAAACAAAAAGGAGCGCGAACGCGCCACCCCGCCAATCAGCGCCGTGATCGTCACGGGCAATACGCAGACAAGCATGCCGATCGTCCAGATGAGCTGGACAATGGTCATCACGGCTTCCTGCGGATCTCCATCGTCGAACAGGCTCTCGAGAATTTCGAACCAGTGGTCGGCTGGGAGATGGCTGGCCGTGCTCTGGACAAGCGGATCGACGAGCACCGCGAAAGGCAAGAACAAGAGCGCCGCGGCGCTTCCGCATGCGAGGCCGAGGATGGTGAGGAGGAGGCGCGAGAGCATGTCTGCAATCTAATGCGCGATGCGCCAATCGCAAAGTCGGGGGCTCGCGGCGAGAGTCAGGGTTCGAGCACTGAATCCCAGTAGAGATAATCGACCCAGCTGTCGTGAAGATAATTTGGCGGGAACAATCGACCATTCTGGTGGAGGTCGTTCACGCTTGGCTGGAAGGGTCTGTGCGACGGCCACATGTGGACTTCGTCGGGAAGCCTGTCGCTCTTGCGCAGATTGCAGGCGGAACATGCCGCGACCACGTTTTCCCAAGTGGTCAGCCCGCCTTTGGAGCGCGGGATCACGTGATCGAAAGTTAGGTCTTCGTGCGAGGCGCAATATTGGCAGGTGAAACGGTCGCGCAAGAAAACGTTGAACCGCGTGAATGCCGGTTGGCGCGATGGCTTGACGTATGTTTTCAGAGAAACGACGGAGGGAAGACGCATCTCGAAGTTCGGACTTCGGACCGTCTTGTCATATTGCGAGACGATGTTCACGCGATCCAGGAACACCGCCTTGATCGCGTCCTGCCATGACCAGAGCGAGAGTGGGTAATAGCTCAGCGGACGAAAGTCCGCATTGAGCACCAAAGCCGGACAGGCGTCCGGCGAAACCACAGGTTGGAAGTGAACCGTCAATCCGGACACCCCTCGCAGGTTGTTGTCCGGCCCGCGCCGGACTTAAATCTCCACGCACGCGATAGTGTAACTTCGAAATGACAGGCTTGTGAAGGCTTGAATGCGCCCTCAACCGCCGACGGGCAAAGCGTCGCAGGACGCTTCGCTAGAAATCAGCGGGTCGGAACCGGCGTTCCGCTGCGATAATCGTAAAATCCGCGCTGCGTCTTGCGGCCGAGCCAGCCGGCTTCGACATATTTCACGAGCAGCGGGCAGGGCCGGTATTTCGAGTCGGCCAGTCCTTCGTGCAGCACCTGCATGACCGAAAGGCATGTATCGAGGCCGATGAAATCGGCGAGTTGCAGCGGGCCCATCGGGTGATTGGCCCCGAGCCGCATGGCCGTGTCGATCGCCTCGACCGAGCCGACGCCCTCGTAAAGCGTGTAGATCGCCTCGTTGATCATCGGCAGCAGAATGCGATTGACGATGAAGGCCGGAAAATCTTCCGACACCGTCGATGTCTTCCCGAGGCGGGCGATCAGGCGACGGGCGATCTCGAAAGTCGTGTCGTCGGTCGCAATGCCGCGAATCAGCTCGACGAGCTGCATTCGCGGGACGGGGTTCATGAAATGAATGCCGATGAAACGCTCCGGACGGTCGGTGACCGAGGCGAGGCGCGTGATCGAGATCGACGATGTGTTGGAGGCGAGAAGCGCTTCGGGCTTCAGGACCGGGCACAGGCGCATGAAGATCTTGCGCTTGACCTCCTCGTTTTCGGAGGCGGCCTCGATCACGATGTCGCAATCGGCGAAGGCCTCGTAGGCGACCGCTGGTTTGATGAGCGACATGACGGCGTGCCGGTCGGCGTCGCTCATCTGCTCCTTGGCCTGCAATTTGGCCAGATTCCCGCTGATCGTCGCCAGTCCGGCGTTGATCCGGTCCTCGGACATGTCATGGAGCATGACCTCCACGCCAGCCTGGGCGCACACCTGTGCGATGCCGCTACCCATCTGGCCGGCGCCGATTACGCCAAGTTTGCGAATGTCCGTGCTCATTGAGATCCCGTCGCTCGGATTATTATTCTTCAATTATAATCATAGGCCATGTAGCCGCAGCGTCCAGATCAACCTTGGGAACCTTTGGCCAATTCGTCAGCCAGCGCGGGCAAAGCGGTGAACAGGTCGGCGACGAGGCCATAGTCGGCGACCTGGAAGATCGGCGCATCCTCGTCCTTGTTGATGGCGACGATGACTTTCGAATCCTTCATGCCGGCCAGATGCTGGATCGCGCCGGAAATGCCGACCGCAATGTAGAGGTCTGGAGCCACCACCTTGCCGGTCTGCCCGACCTGCCAGTCGTTGGGGGCGTAGCCAGCGTCGACCGCGGCGCGCGAGGCGCCCATGGCGGCGCCGAGCTTGTCGGCGATAGGCTCGATGTAGGTCTTGAAGTTTTCGGCGTTCTGCATGGCGCGACCGCCCGAGATGATGATCTTCGCCGAGGTCAGTTCGGGCCGGTCGGACACAGCCAAAGCCTCGCCCTTGAAGGACGAGATTCCGGGGTCAGCCGCCGCGCCAATGGCCTCGATGGCCGCCGCGCCGCCGGTCCCGGTCGCCGCGAAAGCCGCGGTGCGGACCGTGATGACCTTCTTGGCGTCGGTCGACTGCACCGTCTGGATGGCGTTGCCGGCGTAGATCGGCCGCTCGAACGTGTCGGCCGCAACCACCTTGGTGATCTCGGAAATCTGCATGACGTCGAGCAAGGCGGCGACCCGCGGCAGGACGTTCTTGCCGGTCGAGGTCGCCGGGCCGACGATGGCGTCATAGGCGGGCGCCAGCGAGACGATCAGCGCCGCCAGAGGTTCGGCGAGGCCATGCGCGTAAGAGCCTCCACTGGCGACCAGCACCTTGTCGACGCCCTCGAGAGCAGCAGCGGATTGCGCCGCCGCCTCGACGCCCTCTCCGGCGACCAGAACATGGATCGGGCCACCGAGTGCGCGCGCGGCCGTGAGGGTCTTGGCGGTGGCGTCGCCGAGCGAGCCGCCCTTGGCGATTTCAGCGAGAAGAAGCGTCGCCATCAGAGCACCCCAGCTTCGGACTTGAGTTTCGAGACGAGTTCGGCGACGTCGGCGACCTTGACGCCGGCCTTGCGGCCAGCCGGCTCCGAGGTCTTCAAGACGGTGAGCCGCGGCGTGACGTCGACGCCAAAATCGGCAGGCGTCTTTTCATCGATCGGCTTCTTCTTCGCCTTCATGATGTTGGGCAGCGCGGCGTAGCGCGGCTCGTTGAGGCGAAGATCCGTGGTGACGATGGCCGGCAGTTTGAGGGCGACCGTCTGCAGGCCGCCATCGACCTCGCGGGTCACATCCACGGAACCGTCGGAAAGTTCGACCTTGGAGGCGAAGGTGCCCTGGCCCCAGCCGAGCAAGGCGGCAAGCATCTGGCCGGTCTGGTTGCAATCGTCGTCGATCGCCTGCTTCCCCATGATGACGAGGCCGGGCGCTTCCTCCTCGACAACCGCCTTCAGGATTTTCGCGACGCCAAGCGGCTCGACGATGGCATCGTGCTTCACGAGGATACCGCGGTCGGCGCCCATGGCGAGCCCGGTGCGAATCGTCTCAGCCGCCTGCGCGGGACCGATCGAGACGACCACGATTTCGGTCGCCTTGCCGGCTTCCTTGAGGCGAAGCGCTTCTTCGACGGCGATTTCGTCGAACGGATTCATCGACATCTTGACGTTGGCAAGCTCGACGCCCGACCCGTCCGACTTCACCCGGATCTTGACGTTGTAGTCGACCACCCGTTTCACGGGCACGAGAATTTTCATGTCTGGGCTCCCGGATCATGAGCGGCGCGAGCCGCGTCAGATCCACCGAGTGGAAAAGCGGCGCTTGTGGCGAGCTTTTTTGGTACTTGCCGCCTGAAGTGGAGTCAATTCTTTGCTGCACTGCCACAAAGGCGCATGTCAGCGGTTTTTCCCCGGCGTCCAGAGGACATCGCCGCCAGCCTTCAAGTTGGCGTAGCGTGCTGCGACGAAGAGGAAATCCGAGAGACGGTTGATGTATTTCAGCGCCGGTTCGCCGACGATTTCGTTCGGCTGGGCGGCGAGTTCGACCATCAGGCGCTCGGCGCGACGGCTGATCGTGCGCGCGAGGTGGAGCGCTGCGGCCGACGGCGTTCCGCCCGGAAGGACGAAGGATCGGAGTGGCTGGAGCTCCGAATTCAATTCGTCGATCTCCGCTTCCAGCCGCTCGACCTGGCTATCGACGATGCGCAGCGGCTCCCATTCCAGCTTTTCGCCCGTGTCGGGGGTGCATAGATCAGCGCCGAGATCGAAGAGGTCGTTCTGGATGCGGCCGAGCATGGCGTCGAGGCGGGCGTCCTCGGCCGCTGTCGTGAGCCGCGCCAAGCCCAGCGCCGAATTGGCCTCGTCGACCGTCCCGTAGGACTCGACGCGCAGGTCGTATTTCGGACGACGTTCGCCGGAGCCAAGGGCTGTCGTGCCCTTGTCTCCGGTGCGCGTGTAAATGCGATTGAGAACCACCATGCCCGACCCCTTTAACCGCGCAGCCAGAGCACGCCCATAATGATGATGATCGCCACGAACTGAAGCCCAACACGCCAGCGCATCAGCTTTTGCGACGTGTTGGGGCTGCCGCCACGCATCATGTTCACAAGACCGAACAGAAGCACAATGGCGACCACGCCGACCGCGACGGCGACAAGATAATTGGAGGCTGTGATCGGCATGTTGGCCTTCGATGCTCGCGCTCCGGATGGCGCGCCTACGCTGACGCACCTAGAACCCCAAAGCCGATCCGGCAAGGGCAAGCTCTGCGATTAAGTCGCCTCAGTAGCGCCGAAGCAGGCGTTCCAGATAGTCCAGCTCCTCGCGCGGACGCGACGGATCGGAGAAGCGGCGGCGCAATTCTTCGAGCACGCGCTGGGCGCGCTCCGCAGCCGGAACCCCCAGCGGGTCGTAGCGGCTTTGCGGATTATAGGTGCGGTCGCGGGATTCGCGGCCCAGCGGGTCCGGGTTGGGCTGGTTGCGCCCCTCGCGCATCGGCCCGTTCGGGTCGCCTGGCCCTGGTCCCGCCTGACCTTCCCCCGGTTCGCCCTGCTGCATTTGCTGGGCCATGGACTGCGCGCCCTTGCGCAAGCCTTCCAGCGCCCGGCCCTGCGCGTCGACCGCCTTGTCCTGGCCGCGCTGGTTGCCTTCGCCCAGGCCCTGTTCGGCTTCCTGCATGGCTTCGTCGGCGTCGTCGAAACCCTGTTCGCCCTTCATGCCGAACTGCTTCATGCGCTTCTGCAGCTGTTCCAGCCGGTCCCGAAGCGCTTCCTGCCGCTGTTTCAAGTTCTGCTGGCGCTGCGCCTGGCCCTCGGGCGACTGATCGCCATCGTCATCATCGGATTCTTGTCCCTGCTGGCCTTGTTGACCCTGCTGGTTGGGATTGCGCTGCCCCTGCGGGCGTTGTTGATCGCGGCGCGACTGGCGTTGACGATCACGGAACGTCTCGTCGCGCAGTTGCTGCTGCTCACGCGTCAGCTTGTCGAGTTCGTTCAGCTGACGATTCATTTCGCGCTGCGCCTGGTTCTGCTGGTTCTGCCGACGCGCGCTTTGCAGGTTTTCCATCATGCGCTGAAGCGAATCGAGCATGCGCTGCGCATCGGCTGTGTTGCCGTTGCGCGCCAATTCTTCCATGCGGTCGAGCAGTGCCTGCAGATCGCGCGGCGTGATTGTCAGCGTCTGCTGGTTGGGATCCTGCGGGCGATCCGCATTCTGCTGGTCGCGCATCTGCTGTTCAGCAAGTTCCTGAACGAATTTGTCGAGCGCCGCGCGCAATTGGTCCATCAGGCGCTTCAGCTCGTCGGGCGTCGCGCCGCGATCCAGCGCTTCGCGCAATTGCTGTTGCGCGGCGCGCAGATCGCGCTCCGCTTGCGAAAGATCGCCGTCCTCAAGGCGAAGCGCCATTTCCCACATCAGGTCCGCGACCGCGAGCAGGTCGGGATCGTTCTTCGACATACGCAAGCGCTGCGAAATCGTGCGCAGGCCGAGATAGATGTTGCTCGGCAGGTCAAATTTTTCCGGCGCGAACATCAGCGTGTCGATCGCGAGCTGGACGCGTCGGCGGTCATCGGGCGCGAGGATCAGGTTGCGGCGCTGCTCGACGATGGCGCGCGCCAGCGGCTTCACGAAAGTCCTCTGCGGCAGGGTCAATTCGTAAGGATCGCTCAGGCCCTCATTGCCGCCCTCATCGCGCGCGACGAGGCTCATGGTGACGCGCGCTCCAGCCCATGGATGCTCCGACAGGTCGCCCGTCGTCTCGCCTTCACCGAGGCCGCCTGCGCCCGATGGCAGCGCCAGCGGCATCTTCGGCGCTTCGACGAGCGAGCGTCCAGTCACGGCGCGACCACTGATCAGCGGCTTGGCGAATTGCGCCTCCGCGCTGACGATCCCGTAGTCATCGTCGACCTTGTAGCCGAGCGTCAGCGCGCCGCGCGAGTTGCTCTTCGGCTCACCGCGCAGGGCGATGGTCGGCGGGCGGTCCGGCACGGACACGAGATCGAAACTCGCCAACGTGCTGGCGCCCTGCTTCAGGCGCAGCTTTCCATCGCCACGCAGCACGTAGCGCTGCTCGGTGTCTGCGGTCTGGCCGGGCTTGGCGGCCGCTTTCTGCGCAGTCGCCTCGTCGGTTTTCGGAGCTTGCAATCCGCCTTCGATTTCGGTCGTCACGCCGGCGCTCGCCGAGGCGCGCACCACGATGTTCGAGCCTGCGGGCGCCTGGACGGGTTTGTTTGCGCCGTCCTTGTCGAGACCGGATGTCAGCAGAATCGGCGGTCGCCCGGTGTAGGGCGGCGGGTCGATCCATGCGTCGAGACGAAAGCCCTGCCCGGCCTCGGGCGCGCTGCGCCAGTCGAAGGCGGCCAGCACGCGTGGATATTTTTCAGGTCCGGCGATGAATGCCGCGCCGGCCAGCAGCAACAGGGCGCCGGCGCGCAAAGCGTAACGGTCATGCTCGACCATCCGGGGCGCAGGGGGCGCGACGCGCATCGCCGAAAGCGAACGCGCAGCGCGCTCGAGATGCAATTGCCACAGCGCCCGCGTCGCCGGATCCGCGCCGTCATTAGCGAGGCGGTCTTCGACAGTCGTCGCGGGGCGGTGCGCCAGCCCGGAGTCACGGTCGAGCCGGGCGATGCTCTCGCGCCGTCCCGGCCAGCGAAGCCTCGCCAGATTGAAAACGGCGCCGATCAGCAGGAGAGCGAAAACCGCGACGCCGGCGATCCGAAGCCAGCGCGGCGAGACAAGCCAGGCGCCGGACCATGAAACGCCCAGAAAGAGGGCGATGACGACGAGAATGCCGACCAGCGCGGGCCAGACACGTTCCCAGGCGAGAACAGCGGCGGCCTGTTGGGCGAGAGCGTCAAGCCGCGCCGGGAGTCCCCGCGCGTCCGAACGATCCGATTTGCCGGCCCAAGCTCGCCAGTCCACGCGGCTCTCCCTGTTCCCGAAAGAAGGAAGCTAGCACGCTTGCGCGCACATTCCAGTGCGCGGCGCGCTTCGCCGGGCCGGAAAGTGCCGAGTCTTTACCCAACCCAAGGCGGAATCTTGTCGAGGCCGATCAATTCTTCGTAGGAGCCGCGTGGACGAACCACCGCCCACCGGTCGCCGTCCACCAGAACCTCGGGGATCAACAGGCGCGAATTGTAAGTGCCGGCTTGCACGGCGCCATAGGCGCCAGCCGACATGACCGCAAGCAGGTCGCCGGCCTTGGGCTCCGGCATCTGCCGGCCGACCGCCAGATAATCGCCGGTTTCGCACACCGGACCGACGATATCGGCCGTGATGAGCGGCGCGTTCGACGCCGGCTCGGTCACCGGCTTCACATCGTGATGGGCCTCGTAGAGCGTCGGGCGGATCAGGTCGTTCATCGCGGCGTCGACGATGACGAAATGCTTGCCCTCGCCATGCTTCACATAAATCACGTCGGTGACGAGAATTCCGGCGTTGCCGACAAGCAGGCGCCCAGGTTCGAACACCAGCTTGCAGCCGAGCCTGTCGGTGTGGCGGCGCACGATCTCGGCGTAGCGTTCGGGATGATAGGAATCGGGATCTTCGGTCTCGCGATAGGGAATGCCCAGCCCGCCACCGAGATCGAGATGATCGATCTTGTGACCATCGGCGCGCAATTGTTCGACGAATTCGGCGAGCAACGTGAACGCGTCGTCGAACGGCTGCAGATCGGTGATCTGCGAACCGATGTGCATGTCGACGCCGCTGACGTGAACGCCCTTCAGCTCGGCGGCGCGCGCATAGGCTTCGCGCGCGCGCGAAATCGGGATGCCGAATTTGTTTTCCGACTTGCCGGTCGAGATTTTGGCGTGCGTGCGCGCATCGACGTCAGGGTTCACGCGCAGCGATACATGTGCGACCTCGCCGCGCTGCAGGGCGATGTGCGAGATCGCCTCGAGCTCCGGTTCGGATTCGACGTTGAAGCAGAAAATCTTTGCATCGAGCGCAAGATTGATTTCGCGCGCTGTCTTGCCGACGCCCGAAAAGGTAATGCGCTCGCCCGGAACGCCTGCTGCGAGAGCACGGCGCAATTCGCCCTCGGAGACGACGTCCATGCCGGCGCCGAGCGCCGCGAAGGTCTTCAGCACGGCCTGGTTGGAATTCGCCTTCATGGCGAAACACACCATGGCGTCGAGCCCCGCAAAAGCGGTCGAAAAAACTTCGTAATGACGCGTCAGCGTGGCGCGCGAATAGCAATAGAACGGCGTGCCGACCTCGCGTGCGATGTCGCGCAGGTCGATGTCTTCGGCGTGAAGAAAGCCGTCGCGATATTCAAAATGGCGCATGGCGGTTCGGCTTACAAAATCTTGTCGAGAATGAAGGGGTCGCGCGGCGGCACGATCTTGTCGCGTCGCACCGGCACGCCATCGATCGGATTGCCAGCGCCAATCTGGCGCTCGGTTTCGCCTTCAGATGCGCGCGGCGCGCCTGGCGGTGGTTCGAGATCGCCCCTGCGACCGCAAGCGGCGAGCGCCAGCCCTGCGAGGGCGATCAGGCCGAGGACACGGGTCGTCTTGAAGAGAGAGGCGCGATTCACGGGACTACTCCTGAGGGCCCGGCCAATATAGCGAAACCGGCTGCGCTGGCGAGAGGGCTAAACCGGGAAGCCGCATCACTTGGCTGCGGTTTCCTGCTGGGTGATGCGCTTCAGCCAAGCGCGCGCCTGCGTCCGGACGTTGTTGGGCGCCGTGCCGCCGTAACTGACGCGGCTGCGCACCGACTTGTCGACGCCCAGCACCTCATGCACCTGGTCGGTGATGCGGCCATCGATCGACTGCATGTCCTCCAACGACAATTTTTCGAGCGGAATCTTGCGTTCCGCCGCCTTGGCGACGAGGCGGCCGGTAACGTGATGCGCGTCACGGAACGGCATGTTCAGCGCCCGCACCAGCCAGTCGGCGAGGTCGGTCGCAATCGCGTAGCCGCTGCCGGCCGCGGCCTTCATGCGCTTCACGTCGGGCGTCAGGTCGCGCACCATGCCGGTCATCGCGGCGACGCAGAGCGACAGGGATTGCAGCGCGTCGAACGTGCCTTCCTTGTCTTCCTGCATGTCCTTGGAATAGGCGAGCGGCAAGCCCTTCATGACGATGAGCAAACCCGTCAGCGATCCGATGACGCGGCCCGACTTGCCGCGCACGAGTTCGGCCGCGTCCGGGTTGCGCTTTTGCGGCATGATCGAGGAGCCAGTCGTGAACTTGTCCGACAGGGTCGCAAAGCCGAATTGCGGCGTCGCCCAGAGCACGATCTCTTCGGCAAAACGCGACAGATGTACGGCGCAGATCGAGGCGGCCGACAGCGTCTCCAGCACGAAATCGCGATCCGAGACACTGTCCAGCGAATTGGCGGTGGGGCGATCGAAGCCGAGCGCTTTCGCGGTCATGTCGCGGTCGATCGGGAAGGATGTCCCGGCCAGCGCGGCGGCGCCGAGTGGACACTCATTCAGGCGCTTGCGGGCGTCAGCAAGGCGGCTGCGGTCGCGGCCGAGCATTTCCACATAGGCCATCAAATGGTGGCCGAAGGTGACCGGCTGGGCCGATTGCAAATGGGTGAAGCCCGGCATCACCGAGCCCGCATGGTCGAGGGCGCGTTCGGCCAGCGCCTTTTGCAAGCCCCGCAGCTGCTCGTCGAGCTGGTCTATCGTGTCGCGGACCCAGAGGCGGAAATCCAGCGCGACCTGGTCGTTGCGCGATCGGGCGGTGTGCAGGCGGCCGGCGTCGGGGCCGACGATTTCGGCCAGCCGCGACTCGACATTCATATGAATGTCCTCGAGCGCGCGCGAGAAGGTGAAGGTCCCGGCCTCGATTTCGCTGCGGACCTGCTCTAGACCAGAAGAAATGGCGGCAGCGGCGCTGTCCTCGATGATCCCCTTGCGGGCGAGCATCGCGACATGGGCCAAAGAGCCGCGGATGTCTTGTGAGGCGAACTTGTAGTCGAAACCGATGGAGGCGTTTATCTCCTCCATGATTGCGTCCGGTCCGCTGACGAACCGGCCGCCCCACATTTTGTTGCTCATGTCGTGCCCCTGTGGCGCGCTACCCTTAGAAGACGCACCTGATGAAGTCCGGCCCTGCTAGCCAGCCACCGCAAAAATCTCATCTCCGGAGCTTGGCTCCGGCTGGCCTTCTGGCGATTCTGGCTATCGTCGCCCTGTCAGTTGCGGTCCTATACGGGATGAGCGGCCTGCCCGGCAAGGAAGCTTCAGTGTCCGGCGGCGGTTCCTGCGAGGCCTCAGCGGCCAAGCTTCCGCGAATCGTTGCCGCGAGCCATGGCGAAGTCGCCGCTTTCAATGCCCTGAAGTCGCCGCGTCCACTGGTCGATGTCTCGTTTCAGGGACCCGACGGCGTCCAAAAGAAATTATCCGATTTGCGAGGCAAGACGGTTTTGCTGAATCTTTGGGCGACGTGGTGCGTTCCCTGTCGCGAGGAAATGCCCTCGCTCGACCGTCTGCAGGCGTCTGCGGGCGGGCAGGATTTTGAGGTCGTCGCGGTCAATATCGACACCACGCGGCTGGACCGGCGGCAGCAATTCCTGAGTGAAATCGGCGTCAAATCATTGGCGTTTTATGCAGATCCCTCGGCTGACGTTTTTCAGGCGCTCAAGCGCGCCGGCAAGGTGGTCGGCCTGCCGACAAGCATCCTGATCGACGCGCAGGGCTGCGAGATCGGCGCGCTCGCCGGGGCCGCCGTCTGGGATTCGCCGGACGCCCGGAGCCTCGTCGCGGCGGCGATCGGGCCACGAAGCCAGCAGTAAACCCGCGCTCGAAAGTTGCACGGCTCTGCTTCTTCCATTAGTGAACCTCCGGACACTCACCAAGAGGGCAAATCAATGGCCGAGGCCAAAAACCGCACCGTCTCGCCCGAGGCGCGGCGGCCCTTGTCTCCCCACCTGCAGATTTATCGTCCGATGTTGACGATGATGATGTCGATCATGCACCGCATCACGGGCATGGCGCTTTATGCCGGAACGTTGCTGCTCGCCTGGTGGCTGATCGCCGCCGCGACCGACGCCCGCGCCTTCGACACCGCCAATTCGGTGCTGACGTCCTTTCTGGGACGGATCGTGCTGCTTGGCTTCACCTGGGCGCTGTTCCACCATTTGATGGGCGGCCTTCGCCACTTCATCTGGGATACTGGCCGCGGGATGGATCATCCCGAGCGCGAGTATCTTGCTCAGGCCACGCTGATCGGCGGCTTCGTGCTGACGGCAGTGGTCTGGATCATCGCCTATACGGTTCGCTAGCGCTAAGGACGAGGAAACATGGCAAACGACCCCGATTCCATGCGCACGACAGTTCGCCAGGTTCGCTACCTCGGCTCGGCCAAGTCCGGCACGCACCATGTCTGGCACATGCGCCTTACATCCTTCGCGCTGGTTCCGCTGACCATCGGCTTCGTGTGGATCATCCTGTCGCTGGTCGGCAAGGACTACAACACGGTCCGCACAGCGCTCGGCTCGCCTGCGATCGCGATCATCATGCTGCTGTTCCTGCTCGCCAGCATCTACCACATGATGTTGGGCATGCAGACGGTCATCGAAGATTACATCCATACGGCGCCCGCCAAGACGTGGTCGCTGATGGGCAACACATTCTTCTCAATCTGTGTCGGATTGGCCTGCGTATATGCGGTGCTACGTCTGAGCTTCACCTGAATTCGTCGAAAGGTCATTGAACATGGCAACTGCAAACGGCAACGCGGGTCCTGCTTATCCGATCACGGACCACACGTTCGACGTTGTGGTGGTGGGCGCCGGCGGCGCTGGCCTTCGCGCGACGGTCGGCTGTTCCCAGGCTGGACTGCGCACCGCCTGCATCTCGAAAGTCTTCCCGACCCGTTCGCACACTGTCGCGGCCCAAGGCGGTATTTCGGCGGCGCTCGGCAATATGGGCGCTGACGACTGGCGCTGGCACATGTACGACACCGTCAAGGGCTCCGACTGGCTCGGCGACCAGGACGCGATCGAATATCTGTGCCGCAACGCGCCGGCCGCCGTCTATGAGCTCGAGCATTGGGGCGTGCCCTTCTCGCGCACGGAAGAAGGCAAGATCTACCAGCGCCCGTTCGGCGGCATGACCACCAACTACGGCGAAGGCCAGGCGCTGCGCACCTGCGCGGCCGCTGACCGTACGGGCCACGCCATCCTGCACACGCTCTATGGCCAGGCGCTGCGCAACCAGACCGAATTCTTCATCGAATATTTCGCCATCGATCTCATCATGGACGATGAAGGCCGTTGCCGCGGCGTCGTCTGCATGAAGATGGATGACGGTTCGATCCACCGCTTCCGCGCCCAGCAGGTCATTCTCGCGACTGGCGGCTATGGACGCGCCTATTTCTCCGCCACCTCCGCGCATACCTGCACGGGCGACGGCAATGCGATGGTGCTGCGCGCCGGCCTGCCGCTGCAGGACATGGAGTTCGTGCAGTTCCACCCGACCGGCATCTACGGCTCGGGCTGCCTGATCACCGAGGGCGCGCGCGGCGAGGGCGGTTATGTCACCAACGCCAGCGGCGAGCGCTTCATGGAGCGCTACGCGCCCTCCGCCAAGGACCTCGCCTCGCGTGACGTGGTTTCGCGCGCGATGACGATCGAAATCCGCGAAGGCCGCGGCGTCGGCAAGGACAAGGATCACATCTTCCTGCATCTCGATCATCTCGATCCGAAGATGCTGCACGAACGTCTTCCGGGCATCTCGGAAAGCGCGCGCATCTTCGCGGGCGTCGATGTCACGAAGGAGCCGATCCCGGTCATTCCGACCGTGCACTACAACATGGGCGGCATCCCGACGAATTATCACGGCGAAGTGCTCAGCAAGGTGAATGGCGATCCCGATTCGATCGTCCCCGGCCTTATGGCGCTCGGCGAGGCGGCCTGCGTGTCGATCCATGGCGCCAATCGCCTCGGTTCGAACTCGCTGATCGACCTCGTGGTGTTTGGCCGCGCCGCCGGCCTGCGCGCCGCCGAGATCGTCACGCCCCGCGAGAAGCAACCGGAATTGCCTGCGGATTCGGCCGACCTCTCGCTGTCGCGCCTCGACCGCTACCGCTACGCCAAGGGCGGCACGCCGACCGCGCAGTTGCGTCACAAGATGCAGATGACGATGCAGAACAACTGCGCCGTGTTCCGCACCGGCGAAGTGCTCGAGGAGGGCTCCAAGCTCATCCACGACGTGTGGTCGGGCCTG
>JANXTB010000014.1 GCA_025356415.1 Hyphomicrobiales bacterium | reverse complement strand
TGTCGCGCGCGGCCGGCGGCCCGATGCAGACGCTCTCGTCGGCGAGCTTCACATGCATGGCGTCGGCGTCGGCGGTGGAATGGACCGCGACGGTCGCGATGCCCAGCTCCTTGGCGGCGCGCAGGATGCGCAGCGCGATTTCGCCGCGGTTCGCGATGAGGATCTTGTCGAACATCAGTTCTTACTCGATCACGATGAGGGGCTCGCCGTATTCGACCGGCTGGCCGTCCTCGACATGAATTTCGATGACCGTGCCGGAGCGCGGCGCGACGATTTCATTGAAGGTCTTCATCGCCTCGATGAGCAGGATCTTGTCGCCAGCCTTCACCTGCGAGCCGACCTCGACGAAGGGCTTGGCGTCCGGGCTCGCGCGGCGATAGGCGGTGCCCACCATCGGCGATTTCACCGTGCCGGGATGCTCGGTCGGCGCGGGCGCGGGCGTCGCAAGCGACGGCGGCGGCGCAATCGTTGAGGGAGCGGGCGCGTGGTAGACGGCGGTCGGTGCGGCGACCGCCTGCGGGGCCTGCAGCTGACGGGCGACGCGGATGCGCATGCCCTCGCGCTCGACTTCGACTTCGGACAGGTCGAGCCGCGACACGATTTGCGCGAGCGTCTCGATGAAGGCCGGGTCGAAGTCAGACAGCGACGCCTTTGACGCCGGCTTGACTGCGGCGGCCTTGCCGGCGGCCTTTTTGGCTGCGGGGCGCGCGGTCGCAGCCGCTTTGGAAGTCTTGGCGGGTTTCTTCATGAGGGATCAGCTCTTGGTCGTTTTGGACTGGGAGATCAGCGCGTCGAGCGCCAGATCATAGGAAAGCGCGCCGAAGCCGAGGATGACCCCGGCGGCGACGGCGGAAATGGTGGAATGGTGGCGGAAGTCCTCGCGGGCGTGGACATTCGACAGATGCACTTCGATCACCTTCGCGCCCGAACCGCGGATCGCGTCATAGATGGCGATCGACGTGTGGGTGTAAGCGCCGGCGTTGAGAATGACTGGCTCGCCCTTGGCGCCAGCCTCCTGGATCCAGCCGACGAGGTCGCCCTCGTGGTTCGACTGGCGGAAGGAGAGGGCGATGCCCTCGCTGGCGCAGCGGGCAGTGAGGCGGGCTTCGATGTCGGCCAGCGTCAGCGTCCCGTAGGTCGCCGGTTCACGAGTCCCGAGCAGGTTCAGGTTGGGACCATTGAGGACGTGGACGAACTTCATTGCGCAACCAGTTGGACGCCGCAGGGCCGGGGCGAAGCGATTCGCGACGGAAAAAGCCCGGCGGACACCTCATAAACTGGTTAAACCCATGAGGGAAGCCTTGCGCGGAGGCTGTCCCCTGCAACGTTTCCGTGCGCCGCGAAGAGTTGAGTGAGCCGCTACCCGCAAGCCGCCTTGCCGCATTTGCGCATGTTGTCGAGGCGGCCCTTCAGCTGCGCATAGCCCACGGCGCCGACGACGACTTCGTCGCCCACGATGTAGGTCGGCGTACCAGACAGGCTGAGCGCGTCGGCGAGCTTGGCGACTTCCTGCAGGCTGGCCGTGACTTCGGGGCCGCCGAGGTCCTTGTTCAGGCGGTCCATATCGGCGCCGGATTCCTTGGCGGCCGTCAGGGCGTTGGCCTTGGAGACCGGTCCGCGCGTGGCCAGAAGCTTCAGGTGGAAGGCCCAGTATTTCTCGCCCTTCATCTGGTTTCTGAGCGCGATCGCAACTTGCGCGGCTTCCACGGAGCCCGGTCCCAGAACCGGGAAATCCTTAAGCACCACACGTAGATCAGGCTGTTCCTTCACGAGTCGCTGCAAGTCGGGCAGTGCCTGTTTGCAATAGCCGCAATTGTAATCGAAGAACTCGACCAGCGTGACCTTGCCGTCAGGATTGCCGATCACCGCCTGATGCGGCGAGTTCGCCAAGAGCGAGGCGTTTTCGCTCAGCGCCTTGGTGCGGGCCTCGCCCTCGGCGCGGGCCTGCCGTTGCTCGAGTTCGGCATAGGCGTCGCGCAGGATTTCCGGGTTCTGGAGCAGGTAGTCGCGAATGATCGACTGGATCTCGCCTTTCTGCCCTTCCGAGAATTCAGCGGCCGGCGCCGGGAGAGCGGCGAACATCAGGCCCATGAAGGCGAAAGCGGCGAGGCGCTGGCGGAACGTCGTCATGCTGATCTCCTGCCGCAAAGGCGGCGCTACTCTCTAGTAACGCGCAAAATACGCCCGTCGAGTGGGCATCTGCGCGCAGGGCCTCACGAAAAGGTGAGCTTTTAGTCGAACTTGGGCGGACGGTAATTGAGAATATCGTCCGCTTTAAGCCAGCCCGGCGTGCCGGGTTTGAACTGCTTCTGGGCCCGATCGGCCTGCGTGCGGGCCGCAACCATGTTGCCCTGCAGGAAGAGCGCCTGCGCCGCCGCGAGCTGCGCATTGGGCGTGTCGCCGCGCCGCTCATAGGCCATCGCCAGAAACTGCCAGGCCTCAGCGTAATCGTCGTCGCGCTGCACGGCTTGCGAGAGGATCGTGGTCGCCTCCTTGGCGTCCGCTGGGTTGCCGGTGCCAACCAGCGCATGGCCGAGCAGCACGCGGATCGGCAGCGCATTGGGCGCAAGCGCCGAGGCGTGGCGCAGATAGGGCAGCGACTGCGCGGCGCGGCCTGATTCCAGCAGGGTCTGGCCTTTCAGCTCCTGGAAATATGCGTTGCCGGGTTCGGCCGCGATCAGGCCGTCGATCAGCGAGAGCGCTTGATCGATGCGGCCCTGCCGGTAGGCCGCGATGGCGCGCGCGTAACGCGCCGGAATGGAATTATCCGAGGCCGGATAGCGGCGCCCGACCTCCGCAGCGCCTCCCATGAAGCCGAACAGTTTCGCCCGCGCGAGATCGTGCCGCGCCTGCAGCGCCGGCGGATCCTTGGCGCTGAACGACGGCGACGCCTTGGCCGCCGACTCCAGACTGGAAATGCGCTCCGAGGGGAGCGGGTGCGACATCAGATAGGGATCGATCTGCGACGTCTTGAACAGAGCGTCGTTCTGGAAACGCTCCATCGTCGTCAGCAGGCCACGCGACGACTGGCCGGTTGCGGTGAGGTAATTCACTGCCGCGCGATCGGCCGCCTGTTCCTCGCCGCGCTGGTAGGCGAGCAGCGAGCGCCGGATGAGTTCCTGCGGCCCGAGCATCGCGCCCATCATGCCGCCGCTGTCCGAGCCGATCTTGCCATAGGGGCCCGAGCGCGCCTGCGCGACGACGGCGCCCGCGCCCATCAGCATGCCGGCCACCGCGAGGATTTGCGCGCGCGCGAGTTCCTGCCGCATCCGCGCAAGATGGCCGCCCGCGATATGGCCGCTCTCGTGGGCGAGCACGCCGATCAATTCGTTCGGCGTCTTGGCGTCCATGATCGCGCCGACGTTGATGAAGATCTTCTGGCCATTGGCGACGAAAGCATTGAACGAGCGGTCGCCGACGAGGATGATCTTGGTCGCGCTCGCGTTGATGTGCGCCGCGCGGAAAATAGGCAGCGTATATTCCCGCAGCAATTGCTCGATTTCGGCGTCCCGAATAATCGACATTTTCGGGTCCGCCTGCGCCGCAGCCGGCAGGCTCTGGAGGAGGGTGGCGAGCGCCACCATGCCGGCGAGCGCGCGCTTGAACGGCCGACGCACTGGCGCGGTCGGCTTGCTGCTGTTAGGGGTCGCGCGTTCTGTCATCTGGGCTCTGCTGGAATCGCTTGCGGGCGATGAAGACGGGCCATTATGGCGCGAGCGGGGCAGGTATGAAACAGCGACGCGGGTGAAGCCGGAATGAAACCCAACAGCCGACATACGATCACGCCGTCGCTGCGCAGCCGCGTTGCGCCCTTCCTGGCGATGGAGGTCTTCGCCGCATCCGCCGAACTCGAACGCAATGGCGCGTCGATCATCCACATGGAAGCCGGCGAGCCCGGCGCGCCCGCGCCGCAATGCGCGCGCGACGCCGCCGTGGCGGCGCTGACGTTGGGTCGCATCGGCTACACGGAATCGCTCGGCCGTCCGTCGCTGCGGGCCCGCATCGCCCGGCATTATGCGGAGACTTACAATGTCGATGTCGCGCCCTCGCGCATCGTGGTCACAACCGGATCGTCCGCCGGATTTCTGCTGAGCTTTCTCAGCGTTTTCGACCCGGGCGCACGTGTCGCCATCGCGGCGCCGGGCTATCCCGCCTATCGCAACATCATGGAAGCGCTGGGCATTGTTTGCGTGACGCTCGAAACGCATGCCGACACGCGCTATGCCGTCACCGCGCGGATGATCGAAGAGGCGCATGCCGCGCAAAAGCTCGATGGCGTGTTGCTGATGAGCCCTGCCAATCCATCCGGCACGATGATGACCCGCGATGCGTTGCGCGATGTTTGCGAGACGTGTGACCGGCTCGGGATCGCGTTCATCTCGGATGAAATCTATCACGGGCTGACGTATGAGGAGCCCGCCGAAACCGCGCTGGCGTTCTCGTCTTCCGCCATCGTCGTGAATTCATTCTCGAAGTATTTCTGCATGACTGGCTGGCGCATCGGCTGGCTGGTGCTGCCCGACGATCTCGTGCGCCCTGCGGAGCGCTTGCAGCAGAGCCTTGCGATTTCCGTGCCCTATCTCAGCCAGATCGCCGCCGAAGCCGTGTTCGATGCACGCGACGAGCTCGAAGCGACGCGCGCCAGCTACGCGCGCAATCGCGCTTATCTCATGGAGCATCTGCCGCGCATGGGGCTGGGGAATTTCCACCCCGTCGATGGCGCGTTCTACGTCTACATCGACATTGCGCATCTCACGAACGACTCGAGCGATGTCTGCAAACGCATGCTGCACGAGGCGGGCGTCGCGGCGACGCCGGGCCACGACTTCGACCGCGCGCGCGGCGCGCATACGATGCGGCTGTCATTCGCGGGGTCGGAGGCCGATGTGGTGGAGGGTGTTGCGCGGCTGGAGAAGTGGCTCGCGCGCTGAACCCTCTCCCGGCGGGAGAGGGCGGCCTCGGGGGAAGTAAAAAAAGGCCCGCGCGAGCGGGCCTTTTCTGATTTTCACTGACCGCCGAGCGATTGCTTGGCGCGGGCCCACCAGCCGGTGCGCTTGGGACCGGCGGGCGCTTCGGGAAGCGGCTCGGTCTTCGGGACTGCGGGCTCGTAGGACTGGGCCGCTGGCTCGGGAGCCGGGGCGACAGGTTCCGGAGCAGCAGCCGGAGCCGCAGGCTCAGGCGCTTGCACCGGCGCCGGCTCGGGCGCCTTTTCGACGCGCGGTTCGGGCGGCGTCACGTCGGCGTTGGCCATCGGCGCCCAATCCCAAGCCGGGGCGACCGGCCTTTCGCGGACAGGCGCTTCGACCGGCGCTGCAGGTTCGGCTGCAACGGGTTCGGCCGCTGCGACCTCACCTTCAACCGGCACGGAAGCTTCTTCACCACGCGGGGCGTCCTCGCGGCGACCCTCGGTTCCGTCGCGGCGG
>JANXTB010000012.1 GCA_025356415.1 Hyphomicrobiales bacterium | reverse complement strand
AGCTTGCCGGCATAACGAATGCCAGGAAAAGGCGCGATCTCGCTTGCGAGCGTGATCACCGCATCCGCCTCGCCGCGCGCCATCGCGGCCGAGACGAAAGACCCGGGGCCGTTGAACAGAATTGTATTTGCGCGCATCGCTTCGCCCAAACCGAGCCGGTCGGCCAGCGCCAGCGTTTCAGCGCCAAGATTGGTGCCGGCCTTGGGATCGGAGAGGCCAAGCCGCGAGATATCGTTCAGCGCGCGCTTGAACGCGTCGAGTGTGGAGACGTCCGGCGCGGTTTGCGCTTGCGGCACACCGAGTCCGACCGGGCTGACAGCCAGCTTGAAATCCGAAACGTCGAGAACAAGCCCGTCCGAACGGGCCTTCTTCAGCACGCCCGCGACGATCACGCCCGCGTCGAACGGATATCCCGCTTCGAAATGCTCGCGCGTGCGGGCAGGGGTGGCGTAACTCAGAACAAGCTCGATTCCAGCAGCTTTCATGAATTCCGGCGCGATGAGATCCATTGCCGCGCGGAAGCCGCCCGCGCAGAGAACTTGCAATTTTTCCGTCACCTGTAAACTCTCCCCTCCGGTCACTGCCGGTCAGCCAGCTGTATCTGGCGAGGGCGGCGATGGCATCGAGAACATATTGTCCGCGCCGATCCAGGCATAGTCGCGATAGCCAAGGCGCGCGATTGGCCGCATCAGATCGGTGATCACGATCCCGTCGCGGATGTAATCATCCTTGATGTGGATGCCGACCACGAGGCCAATGACGACAGCATGCGGCTTCGCGTCCGGCGTGACGGCCGGCAGTTCGATCGTCTTCCAATAGCGGCACTCCAGCGCTGCCGGGCTCTCGGCGACGCGTGGCGGCTTCACGAAATGCGAGGCGGCTGGCGTCAGGCCCGCATGGATGAACTCGCTGGAGTCGGGCGGCAGGCGCGCCGCCGTCAGGTTCATCTTTTCACGCAACGCGTAGGTCGCGACCGAACAGACGAATTCGCCGGTCTCCTCGGCATTGCGTCGCGTGTCCTTGGAGCCGCTCGCGGCGAACATCACGTAAGCGGGCTTCTCGGAGATCGCGGCGAAGAAACTATAGGGCGCCAGATTGACGACACCGTTGCGGCCCAGCGTCGACACCCACCCGACCGGGCGCGGAGACACGAGCGCCTTGAAGGGATCGTGCCGCAGCCCATGCCGATTTTCGAGCGCATCGTAAAACATGGGCGTTCCTATTGCTCGTTGTAGACGGATTTGACTCGCTCGATGAGATCATCGGGCAGCACATCGAGTTCGGCCACCAGAAGCTGCAGGTCTTCGCCGCGCATCGCAGCGAGATCGCCGCCGAGCTTGTGCAGGCCGTCGAGGAATTGCGCATCGCCCAGCATGGAATCGAAAGCCCGGCGCAGCGCTACAAGCCTGTCGGCGGGAACGCCCGGCGTCGTGAAATAGGCCTTGCCGATTTCCGCGGCGCTCATGATCGTGCGCATCAAGGCCTTGTCCTCAGGCGTTTTCGCAAGTTCGACAGAGGTCGGCACATCGGCGAGTTCAGGATGGCGCGTCAGCGCATGCTGCACGAGGAAGCGCAGCTTGCCCTCCTTCACCCAGCCGGGATTGACGGCCTTGACCACTTCCCACGTTGTCGAATGGCCTTCGACCTCACCACGTTCCATGGCCAGCATGGCTTCGGGTGAGCCCTTGTAGCCCATGATCAGCTTGAACTTGGTCTTGAGAATCTCGTTCATGACGGTCGGGTACAGCGAGACGGTCGAGCCGGCGCCCGTGGCGCCCAGCACGATCTCGCTCTTGAGCGCGTCAGCGAAGCTCTGCGCCTTCGATGTGTGCCAGACCATGGTGACATTGGCGGAGGGTGCGATGCGGCCGATCCAGTTGAACTTGGATCCGACATAGCGCGCCTGCGGATGACCAAGCCGGCCCTGCAGCGGAATGCCCTGCGACACAGCGCCGAGAATCGTGCCGTCCTTGGGCGCATTGTTGTAAAGGTGGTTGGCGGCCACGAGACTTCCGGCGCCGGGCATGTTCTGCGTGATCACGCGGGGCGAGCCCGGGATGTGCCGCCCGATATTGTTGGCGACGAGGCGCGCATAGAGATCATTGCTGCCGCCCGGCGGATAGCCGACGACCATTTCGACATTCCGGCCGGCGTAAAAGGCCGCGACATCCTGCGCCCGGGCGGGAGCCGTGGAGGACAGGGCGGCCGCGATGACAAGGGTTGCTGCCCCGCAATATTCGCTCTTGGCGTCCATGATGTCCTCCCCAGATGCGAGGCCGGACTGACGCCGACTTTCCGCGCCCAATTCTGCACATGGCGGAAAGACATTATCAAGCGCGCCGCGCTTGGCGCCGGGGCGTGAGGCCCATAGACTTGGCGCGTCCGATCAAAAAGCGGGCCGCCTCGGGGGAGGCGTCTGGGAGGAGATTGTGATGAAGCACCTGCGTCTCACTGGCGCCCTGCTCGGCGCTTGCCTCGTTTTGGCAGGCGGCGCGCAAGCGGCGGATCAGGTCAAGATCGGCATCCTGAACACGATCGGCGACATCGCCGTGCTGATCGCCGACGAAAAGGGCTATTTCAAGCAGGAGGGCATCGAGGCCGAACTGATCGCCTTCGACGCTTCGGCGAAGATGATCCCGTCCTTGGGCGTCGGCGATCTCGACGTCGGCGGCGGCGCGACGGCGGCGAGCCTGTTCAACGCGATCGACCGCAAGATCGGCGTGCGCATCGTCGCCGACAAGGGACGCACTGAGCCGGGCTACGTCTACCAGAGCGTCATGATCCGAAAGGACCTGATCACCTCCGGGCGTTTCAAATCCTACGCGGATCTGAAGGGCCTCAAATTCGCGCAAGGAGCCGCTGGCGTGGGGCCGTGGTCGGTGCTCAATGAGGCCGCGAAGAAGGGCGGCGTTCCCTACGCTTCGATTGAAAAGATGTATTTGCCCTTTCCGCAGCAGGTCGCGGCTTTGCAGAGCGGCGCCATCGACGGCTCGATCATGAACGAGCCTTACAAGACGATCGTTGCGGAGCAGGGGCTCGCTGTCGAATTCCAGCCCACGGAAGAGTTTTTCTCGACCTATGAATTGTCGCTGCTGTTCTTCGGCGACAAGTTCCGCACCGAGCGCAAGGATGTCGCGCATCGCTTCATGAAAGCGTTTCTGCGCGCCTCGCGCGATTACAATGACGCGTTATCCAACGGACGCTGGCGGACGGATGGCGGCGCCGATGAAGTGATCGGCATCTTTGCACGGCGCACGAAAACGCCCGAAGCCCTGTTGCGCAAGATCACGCCGCACGCCGCCGATCCCGATGGCCGCGTGGCGCTGGACAGCGTGCGCCGCGATCTCGCTTTCTTCCAGGATCAGGGCGATGTCTCCAACAAGGCGCTCACCGTCGCGGATTGTCTCGATGCGAGTTTTGCGCAACGCGCTGCGAAAGAGCTGGGGCCATATGTGCGGCGGAAGTGAAGGCGGTGAGGGGCGCTGCTTGCGTCTGTCAGCCGTGTATGGTTTGTTCGAAGAAAAGCCCGTCCAACGGGCAAAAAGCGCGTTGACGCTTGGGAGGATGCATGAAGCCGGGGCCGTTCACCTATCACGATCCCACCGAATTGGCGGACGCGGTCGCATTGATCGGAGCGCATGAAAACGCCCGCGCGCTCGCCGGCGGCCAGTCGCTCGTGCCCATGATGAATTTCCGCTACGCCATGCCCGATCATTTGATCGACCTCAATGGCGTTAGCGGATTGTCCTTCATCGATTGCGGCGAGCGCATCCGGCTCGGCGCCATGACGCGCCAGCGCGATGTCGAATTTTCAAGTGACTTGCAGCACGCGGTCCCGATTCTGCGCGAGGCGCTGCTCAACGTGGGGCATCGCCAGACGCGCAATCGCGGCACGATCGGCGGCTCGATTTGCAATCTCGATCCATCCGCCGAAATGCCGGCCATCATGTTGCTGCATGACGCCGAGCTTACCGCGCAATCGACGCGCGGCGTGCGCAAGATCCCCATGAACAAATTTGCCCTGGGCTTCATGACGACATCCCTTGAGCCTGACGAGCTTTTGACAGAGATCAGCTTCGCGCGCTGGGGCAAGGGCCATGGTTATGGCTTCCACGAATATGCGCGACGCCATGGTGATTTCGCCATCTGTTCGGCTGGCGTCCTGATCGAGGCGGATTCGCGGGGCGAAGTGGCGCGCATCGCCATCGTCGTTGGCGGGCTTGGTGCGACGCCTGTGCGGCTTTCCGCATTCGAGGCGGCTGCAAAAGGTCACCGGCTCGCGGATGAATTGATCGCCGAGGCGGCGGCGGCTGCAAGCCGTATGGACGCGCTGTCGGACGCACATTTCAGCGCGGATTACCGGCGCCATCTCGCGGGCGTGCTCACGCGCCGGGCGATGAAGAGCGCCTTCGAGCGGATCGGGGTTGCGGCTTATGTCTGAACGGCGAAGGATTTCGGTGTCCGTCAATGGCCGCACTTATGAACGCGATGTCGAGCCTCGCATGCTGCTCGTCGATTTTCTCCGGCAAGATCTCGATCTCACCGGCACGCATGCCGGCTGCGAGCACGGCGTCTGCGGCGCCTGCACCGTACTGGTCAACGGGCGCAGCTTGCGCTCCTGCCTTATGTTCGCCGTGCAGGCGAATGGCGCGAGCGTTGAAACGATCGAGGGGCTCGCCAATGCCGATGGCTCGCTCTCCATCCTGCAGGAATGTTTTCACGATCATCACGGCCTGCAATGCGGCTTCTGCACGCCCGGCATGTTGATGACTCTCACCGAACATTTGCGCGAGAACGCCACGCCCGACGAGCAGGAGTTGCGTGTCGTGCTGACCGGCAATCTTTGTCGCTGCACCGGCTACCAGGCAATTGTCGAAGCCGGACTCGACGCGGCGCGCCGCATGCGCGCGAAGAAGGAAGCGGCGGAATGAGCGAGAAATATTTCGGCGCTTCCGTCAAACGGAAGGAAGATGCGGCGCTGCTGCGGGGCAAGGGCAAGTTCGTCGACGACGTCAAGCTGCCCGGCATGCTGCATGCGTGTTTCGTGCGCTCGTCCTCGGCCCATGCGATGATCCGCGGCATCGACAAGAGCGCCGCGCTGGCGCTGCCCGGCGTCATCGCCATCATCACGCATGATGATCTGCCCGAGCCGATGCGCTCGCGCCGGCTTCCGCTTTATGTACCCAATCCCAACATGAAGCAGGTCTTCATGCCCTGCGTTCTGGCCGATGGCGAGACAGTGTTCGTCGGTGAGGCGCTGGCGATCGTAGTGGCGGAAAGCCGCTATATCGCTGAGGATGCAGCGGCGTTGGTGATCGTCGACTACGAGGATCTGCCCGCCATTGTCGATCCGCGCGACGCAATCGCCGATGATGCGCCGCTGGCGCAGGCAGGCGCCAAGAACAACATCGTTTGCAACGTGCCGGTGCGCTTCGGCGATACGGATGCGGCTTTCGCCAAGGCGAAGCATGTCTTCCGTGAAAGCTTCTTCATGCATCGCGGCGGGCCGTTCTTCATGGAATGCCGCGGCGTTGTCGGGCAATGGGATGCGTCAGCGGAAAAGCTCACCATGTATGCGTCCTCGCAAGGGTCGCATCGCTTCAAGCGCACCTTTGTCGATCTCTGCGACTTCGATGAAAACCAGGTGCAGGTCATCACCAACGATGTCGGCGGCGGCTTCGGACCGAAGGGTTCATTCTACGTTGAATATGCGGCTGTGGCGGCGGCGTCGATGCTCGTCGGGCGTCCGGTGAAATGGATCGAGGATCGACGCGAGAATTTCGTCGCGACGCAACAAGAGCGCGACCAATATTGGGATATGGAGGTCGCGGCCGACGAATATGGAAAGCTGCTCGGGCTTCGTGGGCGCCTGCTGCATGACGGCGGCGCTTACGTCACCTGGGGACTCGTGCTGCCGTGGATCGCGGCGACGTCGGTGATCGGGCCTTATGTGCTCCCCGCCTATCATCTCGATCTTGTCGTCGTCATGACTAACAAGATCACCTGCAGTCCTGTGCGCGGGGCCGGGCGTCCGCAGGGTTGCTTCGTGATGGAGCGCATGATGGATCGAATCGCGCGCGAACTTGGCCTCGACAGGGCCGAGGTGCGCCGCCGTAACTTCATCCAGCCCGCGCAGATGCCGTACAACATCGGGCTCACATTCCGCGACGGGAAACAGGCGATTTACGACAGCGGCGATTATCCGCTCAGCCAGCAGATGGCGCTTGATCACACCAATTATCCGGCGTTCGAGGAGCGCCGCAAGGCCGCGCTGCGTGAGGGCCGTTATATCGGGATCGGCACCGCCAATGCGGTCGAGGGAACCGGTCTTGGCCCCTATGAGGGCGCCACGATCCGCCTCTCCACCAGCGGCAAGATTGTTCTCTACACGGGTGCCACACCGCAGGGGCAATCGCACCAGACGACGCTGGCGCAGGTCGCGGCGGATCATCTGGGCGTCTCGTATGAAGACATTCGCGTCGTCACCGGCGACACCAACTCGATCCCCTTTGGCATGGGTACTTTCGCCTCGCGTACGGCGGTGAATGCGGGATCGTCCGTGCATCTCGCCGGCATAGAAGTGGCGACGAAGATCAAGAAGCTTGCGGCGGAATTGCTAGAGGTTTCACCGGATGATCTCGAGCTGAAGAATGGCGGCGTCGAGGTGCGCGGCGTTCCTGAAATGCGCAAGTCGTTTCGGGAACTCGCGAACATTTCGGTCGGCCTCTATGGTTTTTCGATGAAGGGCGATCGCGATCCCGGGCTGGAAGCGACGAGCTATTTCAAGCCGGAGCAATCGACCTACGCCAATTCGTGCCATGTCGCCGAAGTCGAGGTCGATATTGAAACGGGGCACGTGCAGGTAACGCGCGTTCTCGTCAATCACGATTGCGGGCGCGTCATCAATCCGCTCATCGTCAATGGCCAGATCGTCGGCGGCGTCGCGCATGGAATCGGCAATGCGCTGTTTGAGCATCTCCTCTTTGATGAGAACGGCCAGCCGCTGACGACCACGCTCGGCGATTATCTCATCCCGATGGCGACCGACGTTCCGAATGTCGATGTCATTCACACTGAGACGCCGTCACCGCTGAATCCGATTGGCGTCAAGGGCGCGGGCGAGGGCGGCACGATCGCCGTGATCGCGGCCATCATCAGCGCCGTTGAAAATGCACTGACGCCGTTCGACGCCAAACTGACAAACATGCCGATCATGCCCGAACAGATCGTCCGGATCGTGAATGGGACCAATAAAATCGCCGCCGAATAGAGCGGCTCCGAAAAGCAGAGCAGGAGAGCAACGTGGCCGATTTCGAGTTTCCCGAAAGCCGCAAGGACGGCCTGGTTCGCATCGATCTCGGTCGGCCGGAGGAAGGCAACACGCTGACCCGCGGCATGATGCGAGATCTGGCGGAAAAGATCCGTACCTGCGCCAGTGACCCCGAGGCGCGCGTCATCGTGATCGAAGGACGCGGCGCGCATTTCTGCCGCGGTCGCGATGGTCGCGGCGAGTCGACCGCCGGCCTCGCGCCACACCAGGTTCGCGAGCAGATGATGGGCGCCGTGCTCGGCGTCTATGCCGCGATCAACGCGAGCCCCATTCCGGTCGTGTCGCTGGTGCATGCGCCAGCTGTCGGCTTCGGCGCTGCGCTCGGCGGCGGATGCGACATCACGCTGGCCACGCAGGACACGACATTCGCCTTCAGTGAAATCAAGCACGGCATTCCGCCGACGCTCGCGATGGCTGCAGTGATGAAGAAGGTGCCGCAAAAAGCGCTGATGTGGTTGATCCTCTCCGGTCGCGAAGTCTCCGCGCAGGAAGGCGTCGCGCTCGGGCTCGTCAGCCAGACCTTCACAAGCGCGACTTTTGCGGGCGAGACGGAAACGTTCCTCAATGAACTCGCCTCGCGGCCGCGGCTCATTCTGGAGACGATCAAGAAGTTCATGCTGACGGCGCAGGACATGTCCGCCGCGCAGCAATCTGAATATGCGGGCACGCTGCTCGCCCTTGTTCGTGCGTGAGGCCTGAAAACATGACCAAGGAAAACAGGCCCAACCCGCCGCGCGACTTTCATGAGCATCTGGCTGCGCTGGAAAGCGCCGGCCTGCTGGTGAAGATCGACCGTCCCGTCAACAAGGACACGCAATTGCAGCCGCTCGTGCGCTGGCAATTCATCGGCGGGATTCCCGAAGACGAGCGGCGCGCCTTCATGTTCACCAATGTCGTGGACTCGAAGGGCAAGCGTTACGACATGCCTGTCGTGCTCGGCGCGCTGGCGTCGTCGCCGCGCATATACGCGATGGGGATGGGCCGCTCGGTCGAGGAGATCGGCCCGGCATGGATGGACGCCATCGCCAATCCTGTGCCGCCTGTCGTCGTGTCCAAGGGCGTGTGCCAGGAAATCGTCATGACGGGCGACGAGCTGACGCGCGAGGGCGGCGGGCTCGCCTGCCTGCCCGTGCCGGTTTCGACGCCGGGCTATGACGCAGCGCCTTATCTGACGGCCACGCTGTGCGTGACGCGCGACCCCGACAGCGGCGTTCAGAACACCGGCATGTATCGCGCTGCGCTCAAGGCCAAGGACCGTCTCGTGGTGCGGATGGTGGCGCGCCCGGGCGGCGCGGGCGGCTGGGTGCATTGGCAAAAATATCGCGCGCGCAATGAGCGCATGCCGATTTCGATCGCGCTGGGCGCTGCGCCTGTCGTGGTCTTCACGTCGCCGCAGAAGCTGGGGATCGACGTCGATGAATATGGCGTGGCTGGCGCCGTCGCGGGCGCGCCGGTTGAAATGGTCAAGTGCCTGACCAACGACCTGCTCGTGCCTGCCAATTCCGAGATCATCATCGAGGGTTATATCGAGCCGGACGTGCTCGAGCCCGAGGCGCCGTTTGGCGAGAGCAACGGCTATGTTGCGCTGGAGGCTTTCAACATGCCCATGCAGGTGACGGCGATCACCATGCGCAAGAACGCGGTCTTCAGCGCCATCATCTCGCAGGTGACGCCGAGCGAATCGAGCGTCATCAAGAAAGTAGCTTATGAGCCGCAGTTTCTGGCGCATCTCAAACATGCGCTCGGCATCAAGGGCATCAAGCGCGTCGTGCTGCATGAGCCACTGACCAATCTTCGCCCGGTGATCTTTCTGCAATTCGAATATGGCGCACCGCAGACGGAAATCTGGCGCGCGCTGCAGGGCGCCAGCACTTTGCTGACCGCCTTCGGCAAGGTCGTGATCGCGGTTAGCGACGATGTCGATCCGGCCTCGGTCGACGCCGTGCTCTGGTCGATGGCGTATCGCTGCAATCCCAAGGAAGACGTGGTGATCTTCCCTTATCGCGGCGGCGGGCAAGGCTCGCAATATGGCGAGCGCAAGACGGATTCCGCGCTGCTTATCGATGCAACGCGCAAGCGCCCAATGGCTCCGCTCGCCCTGCCGCGCAAGGAGTTCATGGAAGACGCGCTCAAGCTCTGGAATGAGCTCGGCTTGCCGACCGTGAAAGCGCCCTCGCCCTGGCACGGTTACGAGCTCGGAAATTGGGGCGACGACTGGAGCGAGTTCGCGCGCAACGCCGTCAACGGGGACTGGGAAGTCAACGGCCTCCAGACGATCAAGCGCCAGAGGCGCGGCCTCGATGCAGAAACGACGGTGCGATCTGTCGAAAAATAAGACGAGCCAAGCGGGAAGACGCCATGGATCTGGGGATCAGGGGAAAGCAGGCGATCGTCTGCGCTTCGTCACAGGGGCTCGGACGCGCCTGCGCGGAGGCGTTGCTGATGGAGGGCGTGCGCGTCGTCATCAACGGGCGCGATGCCGAGCGGCTGGAGAAAGCGGCGCGGGAGTTGCGTGCGGCCACTGGCGGCGAGCTCGTCGCCGTGCAGGGCGATGTGACAACCGCGGCGGGCAGGGCCGCGCTGCTGTCGGCCTGTCCGTCGCCCGACATATTGGTCAATAACAATGCAGGTCCGGACCCCACGAACTTTCTTGATGTAAGCGAGGAGGCTTGGGCCGCAGCGCTCGACGCCAACATGATCGCGCCGCTGTTGCTGGTAAAGGCCGTTTTGCCGGGCATGATCGAACGCAAGTTCGGCCGTATAGTCAACATCACATCAGCCATGGTGACGACGCCGCGCCCGCACATGACCATGTCATCTGGCGCCCGCGCGGGATTGACCGCTGCGATGAAGGGTCTCTCTTTCGACGTCGCGCGCCACAATGTCACGATCAACAACATGCTGCCTGAGCGCATCGATACGGCGCGGCAGGAATTCATGGCGCAATCGGTCGTGAAGCGGTCCGGCATCACTTACGAGGAAGCGCGGCGCAAGCAGGTCGAGAGCATCGCCGCCAATCGCCTTGGGCGGCCGAGCGAGTTCGGCGCCACCTGCGCGTTTCTGTGCAGCGTGCATGCGGGTTTCATGTCCGGTCAGAATTTGCATCTCGATGGCGGCTCTTATCCGGCGCTTGTCTGAGATTGCATGGTGGGTTTGCGTTGGGAGGATGCGATGAGTGGAACACGCTTGGGGTTGCTCGCGATTGTCGCATCGCTCGGCGTTTCCGCCGCGCAGGCGCAGACCGTGCAAGAATTCTACACCGGCAAGACCATGGAGCTGATCGTCGGATATCCGCCGGGCGGCAGCAATGACGTCTATGCGCGTTCCGTCGCGCGTTTTCTCGGGCGCTATCTGCCGGGTCAGCCCAACATCATTACGCGCAACATGCCCGGCGCAGGCTCGATCGTCGCCGCCAATCATATTTATAACGTCGCACCGAAGGACGGCACGATTCTGGGCCTTCTCGCCGCCACCAACACGATTGACGAGCAGCTCGGCACGCAGGGCGTGAAATTCGAGACGGCGAAATTCACCTGGGTCGGTCGCGTCGCATCGTCCATCAATGTCACCGGCATCTGGCACACCGCGAAGGTGAAGACCATGAAGGACGCGATGACGATGGAGACGACGCTTGGCGCCACGGGCACAGGATCGACGGTCTTTATCTATCCCAACGTGCTCAACAATGTCATCGGTGCGAAATTCAAGTTGGTCCTTGGATATGGCGGATCGAGTGAGGCCATGTTGGCCATGGAGCGTGGCGAGGTCGAGGGGCATTCGACGAGCTACGAAGCCTATAAATCCGCGCATCCGGACTGGTTGACGGACAAGAAAGTCAATTTCATCGTGCAATACGGGTTGAGCCGCCACCCCGATCTGCCCGACGTGCCGACCTGCGTCGAGCTGGCGCGCAATGATGAAGAGGCGATGATCCTCAAGGCTGTCGTCAATGCGACGGAAATCGGCAAGGCGATCCTGTCTACCCCCGGCGTTCCAGCCGATCGCGCGCAGGCGCTGCGCACGGCATTCTCGAAAATGGTCGAAGATCCGGAGTTCAAGAGCGAGCTCGACAGGATGCGCGTCGAGCTCACGCCGATGAACGGAGCCGACTTGCAGAAATTGGTCGAGGAGGTCGGCAACATTCCGCCCGCCGTGGTCCAAAAAATCAAGGCTGTCAGAGGTGGCTCGGTTTGTTTGAACAGACCCCGGGGATCGTTGAGTGGATTTCTGCCGTCGTTATGCCGCAGCCTGGATTAGCTGCAGCCCGTTGAAGTAGGCCTCGTCCGGCGTCTGCCGGTCAAGGCTCGAATGGGGTC
>JANXTB010000388.1 GCA_025356415.1 Hyphomicrobiales bacterium | reverse complement strand
GGCGCCGCTCGAGCTGATCGGCGCGGCCGGCATCATCTATTTCGCGCTTCCTGAACAGGGCAACCCCGGCTTTTTCATCGTGCTGGGCGCCTTTCTGCTGTCCTTCTCGGCGGGCTTGCTGTCGCAAGTGCCGGGCGGCGTTGGCGTGATGGAGGCCGTGTTTCTCGCCATCATGCCGGGAATGCCGGCGACGGCCGTCTTCGCGGCGCTGCTAGTCTGGCGGCTGTTCTACCTGATCATACCGCTCGCCCTGTCGGCGCCCGTGATCCTGTTTTTCGAGAAGGCCCAGCTCGCCAAGGTCGTCCACCACGAAACGCAAACGCCGGCCCCGTGAGGGACCGGCGATGGACGCCGCGTGATGAACGCGTGATTACTGGCGATATTGCTGGATGCGCGTGGTGCGCAGGCCGGCGAGGCCATATTGGTCGATGGACATCTGCCAGCTGAGGAATTCGTCGACGGTCAGCGTATAGCGGCTGCACGCCTCTTCCAGCGACAAAAGTCCGCCACGCACGGCGGCGACGACCTCGGCCTTGCGGCGGATGACCCAGCGCTTCGTCTCGATGGGCGGTAGATCCGCGATGGTCAAAGGAGAGCCATCGGGGCCGATGACATACTTGACCCGGGGACGATGAGTTTCGGTCATTTCTATACTCGCTACGCGAACTGACTGACTATGCGTGAAGACTAGGCGGTCTGATTTAAGATTTGCCTAAGCCGAAGCCTTGAATTTTCCACATAAGTCTCGGATTTATTTCCAAATCCTTGCACAAATGCTGGGATTGGCCGTAATGCGTTCTCATCTGGCACAGGTCACGTCGAGCCGCCCTCTCGACAGCATCGGTTGCAATTTTCCACGGGCGGTGGTTTCTGTTTTTCCCATGAGCCCCGACCTTCTCGATCAGACCGGCGATGCCCGCCAGGACCCCGCCCAGCCGCGCGCGTCCGGTCCTACGACGCAGCTGAACTCGCTCGGCCTGCCCAAGGCGCCGTGCGACACCCGCGTGGTCGTGGCCATGTCGGGCGGCGTCGACTCGTCAGTCGTCGCGGCGCTGTTGAAGCGCGAGGGCTATGATGTCATCGGCGTCACCCTGCAGCTCTACGATCATGGCGCGGCGACCCATCGCAAGGGCTCCTGCTGCGCCGGGCAGGACATCCATGACGCGCGCGACGTGGCGGAGCGCCTCGGCATTCCCCATTACGTGCTCGATTACGAAAGCCGATTCCGCGACAAGGTGATCGACAGTTTCGCCAGGTCTTATGTTGCGGGCGAGACGCCTATTCCGTGCGTCGCCTGCAATCAGCACATCAAGTTCACCGACCTGTTCGACACGGCGCGCGATCTCGGCGCGGATGTTCTGGCCACCGGCCATTACATCTCCTCGCATGATGACGGCGCGGGCGGACGCGCGCTTTATCGCGCACTCGATTCCGATCGCGACCAGAGCTACTTCCTGTTCGCCACCACGCGCGAGCAGCTCGATCTTCTTCGCTTTCCGCTCGGGGATCTGCCGAAGCCCGAAGTGCGCGAGCTCGCGCATGAATTTGGCCTGACGGTCGCCGACAAGGCCGACAGCCAGGACATCTGCTTCGTGCCGTCGGGCAAATACACCGACATCATCGAGCGCCTGATCCCCGGCGCCGCCGAGCCCGGCGACATCGTGCATGTGAATGGCGACGTGCTCGGCGCGCACCATGGCGTGATCCATTTCACCATCGGCCAGCGCAAGGGCCTCGGCCTCGGCTCGGCGGGCCCCGCCAAGGGCGAGCCGCTTTATGTCATCAAGCTCGACGCCGCCAACAAGCGCGTCGTGGTGGGCCCGCGCAGCGCGCTCGCAACGCGCTTCGTGCATCTGCGCGATGTGAACTGGATCGGCCCCGGCACGATCGAACACATTCCCCCGGAAGGTCTGGAAGTCGCTGTGCGCCTGCGCTCCACGCGTCCACCGGGCTCGGCGATTCTGCGCCGCCGCGACGGCGCGGTCGAAGTCGAGCTGGCTGTCGGCGAAGACGGCGTCTCGCCGGGTCAAGCCTGTGTTTTCTACGAGGACGCTGGACCGCGCGCACGCGTGCTGGGCGGCGGCTTCATCAAGCCAGCCCTCTGAACTGATGACGCGCGACAAATCCGCCATCTCCCACGCAGACGTGGAAAGCGCCTACGCGCGCTGGGCGCCGGTCTACGACCTCGTGTTCACCGCCTGCATGAAGCCCGGCCGAAAGGCCGGCTCGGCCGCGATCAATGCGCTGGGCGCCGGCGCACCCATCCGGGTGCTGGATGTCGGCGTTGGCACCGGCCTCGAACTGCCGATGTTTGCGCCGCATGTGCGCATCACCGGCATCGATCTGTCAGAACCCATGCTGGAGATCGCGCGTAAGCGCGTCGCCTCCGCCGGCCTGACGAATGTCGACGCGCTGCGCGCCATGGACGCCATGGCGCTCGAATTTCCCGATGCGAGTTTTGACGCCGTGATCGCGCCCTATGTGCTGACCGTCGTGCCCGATGCGCACCGCACGCTGGATGAAATGGCGCGCGTGGTGAAGCCCGGCGGCGAGATCGTTCTGGTGAATCACATCGGCGCGGAGACGGGGCTCATGGCTTCGCTCGAAAGCTGGCTCGGCCGCCGCTCGGCGTCGCTCGGCTGGCGCCCGGAATTCCCGTGGGCGATCGTCGCCGACTGGCTCTCGCGCCGTCCCGACATCACCCTGATGGAACGCCGCAAACTGGCGCCCCTCGAGCTGTTCACGCTGATCCGCCTGAAGCGCGAAAACGGCGCAACCTCCGCTTGACACTAGAGGGTCGCGCCTTCTATATCGCGGCTCTCACGCAGGGCTTGGCCCTGTCGGGGCGGGGTAGCTCAGCTGGTTAGAGCAGCGGAATCATAATCCGCGTGTCGGGGGTTCGAGTCCCTCTCCCGCTACCAAATTACCCTCCCCATTCGTCCAGATTTGTCCATAATGCCTTGATCCGGCGGGCCGTTTGATCTCTGAGCGGGTCTGTATCGTCCAGCCGGGTGCGGTTGCGTCCAAAAATGTTGTTGGTACATTCGTTGGTACTCGGAAAATCTAACCGGATGCGTACCAACATGGCGCTCACCGAATTGGAAGTCAGAAGCGCAAGGCCCAGCCCATCGATCCGTAAGCTTTCCGACGGCGGTGGCCTTCAGCTCTGGATAACGCCGGACGGCGCGAAACGCTGGCGTGTAGCGTATCGGTACAACGGAAAGCAGAAGACTCTAGCGATTGGTGTTTATCCGGCGGTGGGGCTCCGTGAAGCTCGCGCCGCCCGCGACGTAGCCAAACGGCTGTTGGCTAGCGGCCACGACCCGTCGGTGGCCAAAAAGATGGATAAGGCCGCAAGCGTTGCATCTTGGGCAAACACATTCGCGGCCATAGCCAGCGAACTTCTCGACAAAAAAAGACGCGAGGGCAAGGCCATTCAGACCATCGAAAAACTCACATGGGTCTTGAGCCTTGCCGGACCAGACCTGTCCGGTCGGCCAATCTCCGAGATCACCGCTCCCGAAGTCCTGCGGGTCCTGAAGGTGGTTGAGGCTCGCGGACGACTCGAAACTGCGAAACGTCTTCGCGCTATCATTGGGCAAGTCTTCCGGTTCGCCGTTGCAACGGGTAGGGCCACTAGCGATCCTACGGCGGCGCTCCGAGGCGCGCTCGCTATGCCTGCCGTTCAGCATCGTGCGGCAATCACAGAGCCCAAGGCTTTTGGTGGCCTGCTTCGTGCAATCTCGACCTATGAAGGGGCACCGGAAACCAAGGCGGCGCTCCATTTGATTGCTCTGTGCTTCGCTCGCCCCGGAGAGGTTCGCGCCGCAGAGTGGAAGGAGATCGATCTCGAATATGCAGTGTGGGGTATTCCTGCCGAGAAAATGAAGATGCGTAGACCTCACCGTGTCCCGCTCGCGCCCCAAGCCCGCGCTGTGTTGCTAGACCTTAAGGAGATCACGGGGCGCGGGCGCTTTTTGTTCCCGTCGAACCGCTCAACTGAGCGTTGCATGAGCGAGAACACGATCAACGCCGCACTCCGCCGCCTCGGGTACACGAAGGACGAAATGACCGGACATGGCTTCCGGTCGGCAGCCTCAACGATTTTGAACGAAAGCGGCCTCTGGAATGCGGATGCTATCGAGCGGCAACTGGCCCATATCGATGCGGACAGCGTGCGCCGCGCATACTCCCGCGCCGACTTCTGGGATGAGCGGGTTCACATGATGGCGTGGTGGGCCGGCAAGTGCGACGCGTTGCGGAGAGGCGGCGAAGTGGTCCTGCTAAACGCGTGAAGTGCATACGAGCCATCCCGCCGGACCCATACATGCCCTGCCAGACGAATGAAAGGCGCACCCAACTCTGAGCTATACTACCGCGCAAGCCGGGGAGCTCGATCAGACAGGGCGAAGCTAAGTTCGGCTCGCGAGCAACAGGGCGAGCAGCGGCTTCTTGATGCGGTATGGACCGCCGCGTCGATAAGCTCTTTCTAGCTTGATCTGTGACTTGAAGGCAATAGGGTGCGCAACCGCCTTCTTGGCGGCGAAATAGTATCAGCGACTGCAGCCGAGGCGACGAGCGTGCCCAATGAGGACAGAATCGAGATTCTGGACGGATGGCGTGCGATCAGCATCGCCCTCGCACCGGGAAGGTTTCTGCTAGAATTTTTTATGTCCGCCGAGTGTTTGGGATCATGCCGCCACTTGTCTTATAATCTGCTCGCCGTGATGATGGCGCCACTAGAAATTCGCGATTGGATCAGGGACCATGAGTTTTTCGGTGCTCGGCGCTTACGTTATCAACCTGAAACGAAAACCCGAACGATATCGTTTATTCGAAGAGACTTTTCGAAACGTTGGTATTCGGTATGAACGTCAGCCGGCCTGTGATGGTCGCGAAATCGATATAGGTCCTTTCATCGAGAACCTGAACCCTTGGTTCAAAGTCTTTGGCTCTGAGGCGGCGATCCGCGGAACGATTGGCTGCAAACGAAGTCACGAGATCCTTTGGCGCAATATTTCGCAGCTTCCGGATGGATGGTATGCCGTTTTCGAGGACGACGCTCGTCCAATACCTCGACGTGGCAAGGTAGCGTTGGCGGATGTTATGGCGTCAGCGCCGTTAGACGCTGATTTCGTTTGGCTCAACGAGTATGACTCGGTGTCGTCATTTCACTTGCGGACGAGAGCACAGCAAATTCTCAATCGAGTATTTGGGCCCGTCAAATTCGGATCAAGAACGATTGATCTAGCTGACAGAATCTCTTACTCCCTCAAGGCGTTTAAGTTCAGGAGGTGGTATCCAATCGGGTCCAAGACGACTGAAGCTTATGCGATCCGGCCGCGTTTCGCTGGAAAACTCGCTGATTATACAGAGACATGGACTGACTCGATCGACGCTCAGATCAGGAGCGGAGCTGAGCACCTTGATTGTAAGATTTACGTTGTTAGACCGCCCCTTTTCAGACAAGACGAAACGCTCGCGTCAGACATTCAGATACCGAACGGGCAGTCGGCATTGTGCGATTGAGTTGACGAAAGGCGGAAGATGGCTTCCGGGCGGGCGTGTCCGGTCGCATTCGGGTGGATGCTATCGCCCCAATTGGCCGGAAAACTGGTGAAGACCGTGTCCCCGCCCATTTGTGCGTCGCTGGCGAAGTCGGGGACGCCGTCGCTATGAACGCCTGTCCACGAGCTGTTGATGGCGGAATTGCAAGTCGCGCGCCGGGCGTTATAGCCGGTCTGCCCGCTGTGTGGCAGCGTCGTGCAGACAATCACTTCCAGCCCCCGCGCGCCGCGGATCGCAATACACGGCCAAGTCGCTGCGACCATCGTTGGCGCGCATTTCGTCATCGTGGAACGCCCAACGATTTTTCTCGGGCGGCGATTGTCTATTCGGGCCTCGGCTCCGGCGCCGCACGGCACACCGCCAATCCATGAGTACGGTTGTTCAGTGACTCAGTAACCGTACACCCGCAACGTTGTGGCCCATCATCATGGGGACAGCGCACAATGGCTGCTTTAACGTTCGGCCCGCAGCAGAACCCGCCGTAACGAGCAAGAGCACGATTTCCGCGCGACTCGAACAAAGCGAAACGAGCTTTGCAGATCGTCACTGTCGGCGCCCCCGTCCCGCAACCTCGATAGAGCCGATCAGCGCATTGACGCAACACGGGCACTTGCGAGGAAGGCTTCCAGCGCCTCGATGTCGAGACTTTCGGCGGAGTGGCCGGACTTGGAACCAAGGTCACGCAGGATAACGGCCTGTCGCTGTTCGGGAACCTGCCCGTAACCAACGAAGGTCGTCATCTCGCTTTCGTGGCCGAAATTTTGGCTCCAGCTCTTCCAAGCCTCTGGCGTCCTGCAAACCCTCTCGCCTAGACGGGCAAGGGTTTTGCGAAACGAATGAGGCTGCGCATAGGGAAGACCCACCGTCTCGAAGGCCGTCCTGAAAACGAGCCTGATTGGGCTCGCGCTGGTCCAGTGGCGCCGCGTCAGGCCATGCGCTGCGAATGCGCGGTCGGGCCCAAGCCCGATTTTGGTCGCAGGAAAAAGCGGATCATTCGGCCCAAAACCCGACGCGCGGAGGACGCTAAGATAGTCGGTTACGATTTCGAGTGGTGTGTCCCCGACCGGAAAAAAGTACGACGTGAAGGTCTTCCGGCCTTTGCTCTTAACCTCGCGTCCGTCATGAAGCAGAGACCGAGCGTCCAGATTGACGTGCTTTAGCCGAAAGCTGGCGACCGCGCCATCCCGAGCGCCGGTCAAAATTGTGAAGGCAATCAGTGCGCGGTTGCGCTTCTCGCCCAGCGTGTCCGTAGGCATTGCGGCAAGCACGCACTCGATCTCGTCGAGGGTCGGCACATAGCCCGATCGCCGTGCGCTGGCAATGCGCCTGTCCTGTTCAGACGGAGTGAAATAGACCGCGTCACTCGGCTTGATGCGCGAGCGATAGCCGGGCTCCATCGATAGCCAGCCGAAAAAATGCCGCAGACGCTTCAGCGTGGTCGTGATCGTCGCCGCGCTCAGCACCTTGCCGTCCGGCCCGGTTTGGCTGGCCAAAAGAGTACGAAAAGCGCGCGCCTGCTCGATGTGAAACTTCCTGAAAGGCTTCCGACCCGTGGACTCCTCGAACCGCTCGATGGCTCGAAGTGCAGAGTCAATCGTGGGAGTTTGCTTGCCCTCCGCCGCTTGCAGGAAAAAGACGTACTTGCGCTTGGTCGCCTCGTTATCGGGGCAGAATTTCGGCATGGCTCTCAGCCCTTGTCAGATTGCGGATTGGAACGGGGTTCGGCTGGCTAACCTAGGCTCGGGCCATCGCACTTGAATGAAATCGAAAGATCGCCAGCCGCGGCGCGGGCGCCGGTGATCGTGGTGCGGCGACAAAGCCATCCGCCACACACCGGGCACAGCCCCCTCAAGGCCCCCTTTGTCGCTGTGTCGGGCCAGTATTCGACCTCGCCGAACGCGGGCTCCCGGGGTTCCTTGCAGCGCAGGCAGTAGATGCGCCCGGGGCCGCAGGGCCGCTTGCGACCGGCCTGTCGGCCTTTCACAAAAGCGATCAAGTCCACGCCCCGCACAATGGACGGGCGCACCCCCGGAACGGCCTGCAAGCCAGCCTTGAGCCACTGGCGGATGGTTGCTGAGGTCGCTCCCGTGACTGTAGCCGCCTCGGTGACGTTGTATGTCCAGAGGCGCTTGACCTTGCGAGCTGACACGCGATGGTTCGCCATGGTCAGCGCCCAAGCCGCTCGATCAGTTCGCGAATGTCCTCGACGCGCCACGCCGTCGTCTGTGGTCCGAGCTTCACAGGCTGTGGGAAGCGACCGACTTTCACGCCCTGCCACCAAGCCGACTTGCTGACGGGAACGATGGCAGGAATGGCGGGCGTACGGCGCTTATCGCCTATAATGTGAGAGAGACGCAGATAGCCGGTTTCAGGAAGGATGGACACGATGGTTCACTCCGGTGCGAGTTGATGTGCACCGATCCTGACGCGTTCACGTCGAGCAAAGCAGTCGGGGGGTAAGATAAAACTCCCCCACCATTTCGGCCCGTTCCCCCCCCCACCTTCCTTTTTGAACACAGCCCCGGGTTCAGAACGGGATGTCGTCATCGATAGCGCGTGGGCGTCCGAAGCTTGCCCTCGCCGCCTGAGGGTGGGCAGGCTTGGTCGGAACCTGCCTACCCATCCGTGGAACATTAGCTATGGCCCGCATCGCTGACGGGGTGGGGCTAGCTCCGCCAGACGGCTTCCAGTTAGCCACCTTGCAAATTTCCTCAATCCCAAGCTCGTTCGGGTTTCCGTCCTTATCTGCCAGGCCGTATTCGTTCGCGTGCTTTCGAAGCCAGACTTCCAGCGCCTTTTTCGGTGATTTGCCGGTCAGGGCGGCCTGATCGCCTGAGACTTCCGTCCATGCGCGAACAGCAGCAGCGAGTTTGATCGCGTAAAAAGGCCCCTCGGTGTCCGATATCGCGTCTGTCACGGACCTTCTGTCAATGAAGAACCCGTCCTCAAAATTTCTGGTCTTTAGCCATTCTACGAATGTTTCGATATCGACAGTTGAATCCTCCCAGTCTATTTCGTCTCCGCGCTCATAGTTCACCTGCTTGAACAGAAAGCGTCCGCTTCGTGCTGCGTTTTTGATGGCGCTTATAAACGGGTCTGTGGCCTGCCTGATCTCGTCGTGCCAGTCGGAATGACGCCCATTGACGTGGGAGGGGTCGTACCCAGCGATCAACAGCGATATCTGATACACGTTCAGCTCATCGGCGAGCTTCCAACGGTCAATGCCTTGCATTATCGCAATACCCCTCGCCTGATTCGGAGCGCAAAGATTTCATGCTGATTGCGCACTGGACAGAGCGGCGAAGGCTTCAACTGGGGATACCCCACAACAAAGCCTTCGGCGAATGTTGGTACAAAAGTTGGTAGATTTTTTTTCGGGCAGAGGAAACCGACTATTAAACAATGGCTTGATGACAGAAAGCGGGTACCTCTCCCGCTACCAATTCTTCATCAAGACTGATGTGTCGTCCTCACCGTGTCCATGCGATTGGACCGCAGGACACGGCTCTCCTTCGATGCGCTCGTCTTACTTGATCGTAATGGGAGCCAGCGCGCGTCCGATGCTTGCTTCGCCGCGGCCATAGACGGCGGCGCTGTAGTTCTGCAGCGTGTCCTGGCGCGCTGTGTTGAGCAGCTGGTTGGTGATCTGCGTCGCGCTCGCGGTGGTGAATTTGCTGCCGAGAACGGCCGCGTAGCCAGAGATGATGGGCGCGGCGAAAGATGTGCCGTAGAGGCCTGTCTTGTCGCCCGTCACGCCAACCGTCAGGAAGTTATTCTGAACGGAAAGATTGTTGCCGGCCTTGTTGGAATACGAGGCGAGCGAGGCCTTCTGCGTCGTCGTGCCGTTGCTGCTCAGCGCGCCGACGAAGATCGCGGATGACTTTCCGACCAGCGCCAGATTCAAATAATCGACGTTACCGCTGGCATTCGTGGCGCCGACCGCGATTCCATCATTGCCTGCGGCCTTCGAGATCACCGCTGAACCCGCGGCGTAATTGATGATCGAGGTTTCCTGCGCGCTCCAGCCAATCTGGCTCGCCGAATAGCCAGCCCCCGCATACATGGCGTAGCTGAGGTTGACGACATTGAGCCCGCGCGCGAGCATCACGGCGCGTCCCGAGTTGAAATCCTGCGACACGATCGTGGCGGAAGGCGCGATCATGCTTCCTTCCAGTCGCGTCCATTCACCGTGCCGAAGCACCTGATAGCCGGGTCCAAGATTACCGCCGAATCTGCTGGTGCTGTTGAAATCGTCAAGGAAGGTGATCGTGACGCCCTGCCCCTTGTAACCGTCGCTCCACGCGGCGCCGATTTCAGAGCTCATCCATGAATAGACAGTAGACACGGGGGCTGCGGGGGGCGCGCGGAACGTGGGCGGGAACCGGCCAATGAAGTTCACCCGCTGGTCGGCCGACGCGCCGCCCACCTGCAGGACGAGGCCAAGCGCGGCGATGGATGCGTTGCGAAAATTGATCATGTGATAACTCCAGTTGAAATGAATGCGAGTGAGGCGCGCTAGAAGCGCGCCTGATAGCGAAAGCCGACCCAAAACCAATCGGGCGGCTTCGTGTTGACGAGATATTTCAGCGTTTCGGACGGCTGCATGGTCGAAGCGGCCAAGCGGCAATTCACGGACTGCACACCGCCGATATCGCCGTAATCGGCTTCGCAAGTTTTCTCGCGCAGACGCCCGCCGATCAAAGACGTGACCGAAATTGAAATCGAGCTCAGCGGCGTGAGCTGCGACTGCAGGATGAATCCGATTTTGAAGCCTGGCGCGATGCGATATTTCGGACCCACTCGCCGCTACTGACGCCCCACAGAATTCCAAAGCTCTCTGCGATCTGGGTCATGAAATCGACCCGCATCTCCATCCAGTTCTGGCGATACCAACGCCGAAAATCGACTACGCCGCCGCCGCTCAGCTCAAAGGAGCCGAGGCCCAGCTTGTAAACCTGGTCCGAAAGGGGCGAGCCCTGCTTGATGTTGAGAAGAAACGTCTGGCCGATAAAGTCATAGGCGCGCGCCGGGCCGATGCTGCCGGCCAGCATCAGCGCCGTCAGCGACGACAACAATAAGCGGGCGACGGGCTTGCGGGCGGCAAGCGCAGTGCTTTGTGAATCAATGAGCGTTCGTGTCACGCGAGAGCCGGCATTTAGCAATGAAATTTCGAAGCAATGCCCGAATTTATAGCACAGCTCAGGTTTAGAAATAGCAAAAAATATCAGTGAAATTTACTTATGACCCAACTAAATCAGGCGCTTATCTAAATATCGGATATCGCTCAAGAATTGCTCAGCACCTCCGCCGGTCAAGGCGAACCCCCGGTCCGCGAGAACGTTCATCCCGCAACGTCATGCGCAGCCTCGCGCGCGGGAGAACACACATGTCGGATCTGGATCTGGGTCAGCAGGCGCGCGTCATCTGGCTTGCCATCGAGCCATCAGGCCCCGGCGAGCGCAAGGCGCAGGAATTCCCGACCCTGATGCGGGCCGTGATGTTCGTGATGGAGGATCTCCACGAGGCCGAGCGGGCGACAGCCATCATCGCCATCGAGCAGATGCCTGGAAAGCTCCCACTCGAGCGCATCGAGGAAATCCACGCGACCCTGACGAAGGGCTGAAGCTCAGCCCATCACCGGACGGCCGTTCCAGGTCTGCACGATCCAGTGCGCGATCCCGGAGAAGAGTCCGCCGCCCTTCAGCTTGCCGATCCGCCGCGACGCGGCGCCTGCCGTCATCGTGCGGCCATAGCGGCACGAGCAGAGCGTGTCATGGGCTTCGGCCTCGGTCATTTCAAAGAAGGCGAGACCATCGCCGAGCTGGTCGCTGACAAGCCCCGCCGCGCGCAGCGCCGGATCGTTGAACGCGACAGTCAGCGGCGAACCTTCGACGCGCAGACTGGCGCGCTGGGCCGGCGCGACCCATTCGATTTCAGGGAGAGGGTGCAAGATCCGCCCGGGATCCTTGTTGAGCGCATCGACCCAGATCGCGATCTTCTGGGCGCGCGTCAGCTTGGGGACCGCAGGCGTAATTTCGGCAATGCTGCGCAGATCGGCAATGGACTTGAATTCCATGACACCCTCCCGGTGCAAACCGCATCTCACCGGGAAACGTGCGCCGCGGCAGTTCGTTCAGCCGCGCTCGATCAACTTGAGGGGGCGAGGCTCCAGGGCGCGCTCTCGCCCGCAAACAGGCTGACGAGCCGGCCCGCGCCATCGACCTCGATCTCCTGCGCGATGCGCGCCGGGCGCTCGACATAGGTCACACGCTCCTCGTTGGGCGCCAGGCGGTAGAAAGCCGGCCCGTTGAGCGAGGCGAAAGCCTCGAAATTGTGCAGGGCGTCCTCTTCCGCGAAAACCTGCAGATAGGCGGCGATGGCGACGGGCGCGGAAAACACGCCCGCGCAGCCGCAATCGGCTTCCTTCAGGTGGCGCATGTGCGGCGCCGTGTCGGTGCCGAGGAAGAAGCAGGTCTCGCCGCCGGTCGCGGCCTTGCGCAGCGCGAGCCGATGGCGCTCGCGCTTGAGCACCGGCAGGCAATACATGTGCGGGCGCAGGCCGCCCTGAAACAGCGCATTGCGATTGTAGAGCAGATGCTGCGGCGTAATCGTCGCGCCAACTCGTCCCGCATGGGCGCGAC
>JANXTB010000358.1 GCA_025356415.1 Hyphomicrobiales bacterium | reverse complement strand
GCCGCCGTTCAGGGCCAACCGCCGGCGCCCGCCTTCCTGCGGCTGGCCAATGTCTTCCGCGCTTTCGCCATGGAATGTCCCGATATCTACCGGCTGATTTTCGATCCAGCCCTGCAGGGCGCGGACCGGACGCTCGAACTTCGCGCATTGGCGCCCATTGAGGCGGCGCTGGCGCCGCTTGTCGGGGCGGGGCAGGGCGCTTCAGCCGCTCATGCGGCGCTGTCGCTTCTGCATGGGTTCGTCAGGCTGGAGATCGACGGCGCCGCGCCATCGCCCGGCCCCCATGACGAGGCGTTCCGCTTCGCGGTCTACGCCTTGCTTCAGGGCATGGCCAAGCGGGCGGGCTAGAATCTCGGCCGGCGCGCGGGTCTAGATCATGGCGCAAAGCGGCGTTTGCGCGTTAAATACAGCCATGTGGAGGCTGACCTATGTATGACTTCGATAAATCCTGGAGGGAGGCGGCGGATCTCGTCGCCGCGCTGCAGGAAAAAATGCGCCAGATCGAGGAGGAGCAATCGGACCTCGACGTGAAGCGCGAGCTTGCGCGCTGGCTGGCCCGTTTCGACCCGCTCGCCGCAGAACTCGGGGTGCTCCGCGAGGAGGCGAACCGCGGCGGCGGCTAGCCCGTCCCGCGCGCCGCCGCTTGTTGCCGGAGCAGACGCGCGGCGCGCGCCACTTGGAACCGGAGAAACCGTCTGCTAATCAGACTGACCTTCTCCGAAAGTCGAGGCCCCGCGCCCCTGCCGCCCGGAGCAAGCCCGACCCGACGATCCGACAACAAAAAACAGCGAGGATTCCCATGCCGCATGACGCCCCCTCCCATTGGCACGAGCCCAAGGCTGGCGAAAGCGCCGGCTTCGGCAAGTTCAAGCGGCCCCAGATGCCTTATGACAAGTTCATCGAGGCGGAAGGCATCCCCTGCTATCGCAACATCGGCGTGCGCACGGTTCTCGACATCGAGTTGAAGCCCTGGAAGCGCCTCGGCGGCCGCGGCTCTTACATCCAGCTCTTCGGCACGGAAGGCCTTTGGGGCTCCTATGTGGTCGAGGTTCCGGCTGGCGGCGCGCTGAACGTCGACAAGCACATGTATGAAAAGGTGTGCTTCGTGGTCGAAGGCCGCGGCTCCACAGAAGTCTGGACCGAAGGCTCCAAGAAGCAGACGTTCGAATGGCAGAAGGGCTCCACCTTCTCGATCCCACTGAACGCCTCGCATCGTTTCATCAACGCGACGAACTCGCCCGCGCTGCTCTATTGCGGCACGACGGCGCCGAACGTGATGAACCTGTTCGACAACATGAACTTCATCTTCAACAACGATTTCAATTTCACGGATCGTTATTCGGGCAATGACGACTTCTTCAAGTCGGTCGAAGACGTCGAGCCAGATCCGATCCGCGGCCTCGCCATGCGTCGCACGAACTTCATTCCCGACCTGATCAATTGCGAGCTGCCGCTCGACAATCGCCGTTCGCCCGGCTACCGCCGCGTCGAGCCGCACATGGCCGGCAATCGCTTCTACTTCTGGATCGGCCAGCATGAGACGGGCCGTTACTCCAAGGCGCACAAGCACATGTCGGCGGCGGTGCTGCTCTGCCTCAAGGGCAAGGGCTACACCTTTACCTGGCCAGCCGAACTCGGCATGCAGCCGTGGGAAGCGGGCAAGGGCGAATTCGTCAAGCGTCAGGATTACGAATACGGCGGTCTCGTGTCCGCCGCGCCGATGTCGGGTGACTGGTTCCACCAGCATTTCGGCATCTCGAAGGATCCGCTGCGCGTGTCGGCCTGGCATGGCCCGAACAACCAGCGTTCGCGCAAGGCCGGCCTGCCGGGCGAAGCGATCATGGATTACGGCGCGATCGACCTGAAGAAAGGCGGCAGCGCCATTCCGTATTGCGATGAGGATCCGTTCCTCCGCAAGGAATTCGCCGAGCGGCTCGCCGCCGAAGGCGTGTCCTCGCGCATGCTGCCGGAATTCTACAAAGACGCCGCCGCTGGCGACGCCGTCGGCAATGTGATGTAAGTTTACCAACCTGCAAAAGATAAAGGCGCGGCCTCATGGGCCGCGCCTTTTTTTATGTCGTCATTGCGAGCGAAGCGAAGCAATCCAGAAGCCACGCAAGAAACGCGCGCCGCGTTCGCGGTGCAGCGACCATTTTGCTCGCGCCGAAGACTCGGGTCTGGATTGCTTCGCTCTGCTCGCAATGACGGCCGGTTTTATTAACTACGCGCGCTGGAGCTTGGCGCGAGATGGCGGTGCATCGCGAGTTCCCATGCTTCGGGACGTGTCGATGCGCCGTCGCGGAAGGCGAGAAGTTTCGCTGCTGCGAAACTTATCTGGAATCTTTCGCAACTTCCGGTCGGATTTATCGTGCGGTCGCGCGCATCAGGGCAGCGCGCATTCGCGCCCGGCGTGAAAGAATGAAAACGGCAATTGCTGCAAATGCGTGCGTCGGGAGAAGGCCTGTCCTGCGCGCTCATGATTCACCTGTTGCGACCCGAACAACAGGATGGCAGGCACCGGTTGAAAACTGGTTTGCGTTTGCGGAATTTTCGGCCTGTGGACAATCACGTCGCGTTAACCGAATTGACGTTGCGTCATCTGTCGAGCGCGAGAAGTTCTTTCCGCCGTGTCGATGACGCTACGGTTGATTTACCAACCGGCTGAAAATCGCGCGCGGTATGCGGCGCGCGTGAGCCGACGAATGTGCGCAGTCCGTCTGGCGTCATCACCACGTCGCCACGCATCAGCGTGTCGTCGTTGAGCAGCGCGCGCATCGGGTCTTCGCCATTCTTGCAGCAGGTCGCGCCCTGCAGGACGGGCGGAACCTCGATGTTGGTGTCGGAGGCTGGCGCACGCTCGCTGCGCGAGCGGCGGCGCGAACGCGGCACGTCTTCATCGTAATAACGCGGGGCGTAGCTCTGTCCGTATGTCGAGGGGTCCGAATAGGCGGGCGGCCCGTAGGATCGCGCGCCGCCAAAGAGCGCATCGAGCAGGCCCGCCTGAACGCTGCCGGCAGTGCCCGCCAGCAACGTGAGCCCGAGCGCTCCCGCGATCCATCCTTGTGTCGGTCGGCGGCGCGTCGCCGCACGCCCGTTCCACGGGGCCATTTCCTGCTCCAGCCATTGTTTCGTCGAAAAGGCAACGCACGAACCGCGCGCGCGTGGGTCCGCTCTAGCTTGTCATGCGCGCGCACTCCCCATCCGGCACGCAACCTGCTAGGGGATTGCGCATGGATTCCGAGCTTAAAGCCCTCATCGTCGACGACAGTCCGGTCCGCGCCGCCATTATCGAGGAGGGGCTGCGCGAAGCCGGGTTCACGCGCGTCCAGCGTCTCGATACGACCGACCGGCTGATCGCCCGCATCGGCGAGATCGATCCCGACATTGTGGTCATCGACCTCGCCAATCCGCAGCGCGACACGCTGGAGCAGATGTTCCTCGTCAGCCGCTTGGTAAAGCGCCCGGTCACCATGTTTGTCGATCAGTCCGATTCCGACCAAACGCGCGCCGCCATCGAGGCTGGCGTGTCGGCCTACGTGGTCGACGGGCTGCGCCGCGACCGGGTGAAGACCATCGTCGAAATGTGCGTGACGCGGTTTCGCGCCTACGAGCGGCTCGAGACGGAACTGCACCAGGCCCGCAATGCGCTTGAGGAGCGCAAGACCATCGACCGCGCCAAGGCCATTCTGATGAAAGCCAAGGGGCTTTCCGAGGAGGAGGCCTATAGTCTGCTGCGCACGACCGCCATGAACAAGAAACGCCGCATCGCGCAGATTGCGCAATCCGTCATCACCGCCGCGGAGCTTCTGGGATGATCGACGTCAGCATCGGTTACCTGCCGCTCACCGATTCCGCGACGCTCATAGCCGCGGCGGAGTTCGGCTTTGCGGAGAAGGAAGGCCTTCGGCTCAACCTGCAGCGAGAATTGTCCTGGGCGACGCTGCGCGACCGGCTCGCCGTCGGCCACATCGACGCGGCGCATTTTCTGGCGCCGCTTGCCATCGCCACCAGCCTCGGCATGGGCCAGTTGCGCCGCGAGCTGAAAGTGGTTTTCGTGCTCAACGCCAATGGCAATGCGCTGACCGTATCGCCCGCGCTCGCTCGCGAAATCGCCGCCGTGGGCGAGGGCGCGCTCGATCATGCGCAAGCCTCCGCGCAGGCGCTGGGCGCCCTGGTCGCGACACGCAAGGCGTCGGGCGCGCGTCCGCTGACCTTTGCCTCCACCTTCCCGTTTTCCTCGCACACATTCCTGCTGCGCAAATTCCTCGCGCTCGGCGGCGTCGATCCCGACCGCGATGTCGAAATCGTCGTCGTTCCACCGCCCTACATGGTCGATTGCGTGGACAAGGGCCTGATTGATGGCTTTTGCGTCGGAAGCCCGTGGAATTCGCTGGCGGTCGATCAGGGAAAGGGCGTCATCCTCGCGCTCGGCAGCGAGATCGTGCCCGAGGCGGTCGAGAAAGTTCTGGCGATCCCCGCCGACGCCGAGCTGTTGCGCAATGGCGTCGGCGAAAAGCTCATCCGGGCGCTGGCCGCGGCGGCAAGCTTTGTCGAAGATCCGGCCAACCGCGAGCCCGTCGCCCGCGCGCTCGGGGCGCGCTTCGAGGTGTCCGCCGACGTCGTCATGCGCACCCTGTCGGGCGAACTCGTGATGGACGCCGCTGGCCGCCGTCGCGCCTCGCCGGCCTTCATTCGCTTTGCAGGCGGCGCCTTGAACCGGCCCGATCCCGCGACCGGCGCCATGCTCTGCGCCGAGATGGCAGGAGCCGGGCAATTGATCTCGAACGAGACCGTGGAGCGGGCCGCCGCGGCGGTGTTCGACCCCGCGCTTTACGACCGGGCGCTGACCTGAGTGCTTGCCATTTAATTGTGCAATGCCAGACATCCATTTCGCAGATGCGAGATGGACAGGCAGTTCGGTGGCTGCGCGCCTTTTCTACACAGCCTTGATCGTCCAGCGAAAACACCCCGAAAACGAGTTGGCACGGGTCTTGTATCCTTAGAGATGCACCCGGCAACGAAGCCGCACATTCAAAATGATTTCGAACGACAGCAACGCCGCTGTCCCCACTCCTCACGAAAGGGGCGGGGCGTGGCGCATTTGGCTTTGAACTCTGCCGTGAGGGCAGGCGAGACGAGGGATATGAAATGGTAGCGAAATTCCCGAGCAGCATTCACGCAACCCGCCGTTCGCTCCTGCGGGGCGTGGGCAGCACCGCCGCCCTTCTCGCCGCTGCTCGTGTCGGACTGCCGGGCGGCGCCTTCGCGCAGGGCGCGGGCCCTGAGGTCACGGGCGTCAAGATCGGCTACATCGCGCTCACCGACGCCGCGCCGCTGATCATCGCCAAGGAAAAGGGCCTGTTCGCCAAATACGGCATTCCGGACGTGGCTGTCGAAAAGCAGGCCTCATGGGCGGCGACCCGCGACAACCTCGTTCTCGGCGGCGCAGCCAACGGCATTGACGGCGCGCATATCCTGACGCCGATGCCCTACCTGATCTCCGCCGGAAAGGTGACGCAGAACAACGTGCCGACGCCGATGGTCATCCTCGCGCGCCTCAATCTCGACAGCCAGGGCATCTCGGTCGCGCAGGAATACAAGGACACAAAAGTCGGTCTGGATTCTTCTCCGCTGAAAGCGATTTTTGAGAAGAAGAGGGCCGAAGGCAAGGAAGTGAAGGTCGCCATGACCTTCCCAGGCGGGACGCATGACCTTTGGATCCGCTACTGGCTTGCCGCTGGCGGCATCGATCCCGACAAGGACGTCTCGACCATCGTCGTGCCGCCGCCGCAGATGGTGGCGAACATGAAGGTCGGCAACATGGACGCCTTCTGCGTCGGCGAGCCGTGGAACGAGCAGCTCGTCAACCAGGGCATTGGCTTCACCGCCTGCACCACCAGCGAAATCTGGAAGAAGCATCCGGAAAAGGCGCTCGGCATGCGCGCCGACTGGGTCGAGAAAAACCCGAAGGCGACACTGGCCCTGCTCGCCGCTGTCATCGAAGCCCAGAAATGGTGCGACGAGACCGCCAACAAGGAAGAAATGGCCGCCATTCTCGGCCGTCGCCAATGGTTCAACGTGCCACCCGCCGATGTGCTTGGCCGCCTGAAGGGCGACATCAATTACGGCAACGGACGCGTCGTCAACGGCACCGATCTCTACATGAAGTTCTTCAAGGACAATGCGTCGTTCCCCTACAAGAGCCACGACGCCTGGTTCCTCGCGGAGAATATTCGCTGGGGCAAGTTCGAGCCGACGACGGACGTCAACGCGCTCGTCGCCAAGGTCAACCGCGCCGACATCTGGCGTGACGCCGCCAAACTCGCCGGCGTCGCCGCCGCCGATATTCCTTCCAGCGATTCACGCGGCAAGGAAACGATGTTCGACGGCAAGGTCTTCGATCCCGCCGATCCGTCCGCCTACCTGAAGTCGCTTGGCATCAAGCGCATCGCCTGACGATCAGCGCCCGGCGGCGAACCCGCCGGGCCTCCCTCAGACCCGAGAGAGCCCAACAATGTCGCTCGCAGTCGTGAAGTCGAAATCCGAAGATGCAACGCCCTCGCCCGCGAAAATCCTTTCGCTGAGGGCGCCCAAGGTCGATCGTTTTCGTTCGCTCAAGCGCGCGGCGCAAAGCCTCGCCAATAATTTCATTCCGCCACTCGTGTGCGCGGCGATCATCCTGCTCATCTGGCAGATCGCCTTCGGGCGTCCCGGCGCGACATTGCCGTCACCGCTCGTGGTGTGGAAGGAAGCGTCCGACCTCATCATCGATCCGTTCTTCCGCAACGGACCGCAGGACATCGGCCTCGGCTGGCGCACGCTGACGTCGCTCACGCGCGTGGGCATCGGTTTCGGCATCGCGTCGGCAGTCGGCATTCTGGTCGGCGCCATTGTCGGCCAGTCGGTCTGGGCGATGCGCGGTCTCGATCCGATCTTCCAGATCCTGCGCACTGTGCCCCCGCTCGCGTGGCTGCCGATCTCGCTTGCCGCCTTCCGCGACTCCTCGCCATCCGCCATTTTCGTGATCTTCATCACGTCGATCTGGCCGATCCTCATCAACACGGCGGTGGGCGTACGCAACATTCCGCAGGATTTCCGCAACGTTGCGAAAGTGCTGAGGCTCAATCATTTCGAGTTCTTCTGGAAGATCATGCTGCCGTCGGCGGCGCCCTACATCTTCACGGGTCTTCGCATCGGCATCGGCCTCGCATGGCTCGCCATCGTGGCGGCTGAAATGCTCACCGGCGGCGTCGGCATCGGCTTCTTCATCTGGGATGCGTGGAACTCCTCGCGCCTGCCCGACATCGTCGTCGCGCTGTTCTACATCGGCGCCGTCGGCTTCGTGCTCGACCGTATTGTGGGCTTCATCGGCGACCTCGTCGCGCGTGGCGCTTCGGCAACCTGAGAGAGATCATCATGACCGCTTATCTCAAGCTCGATCACATCTCGAAATCCTTCCGCCGCGGCTCGGTGGAAAACGAAGTGCTGCGCGACATCAATCTCACCATCAACAAGGGTGAGATCGTGTCGATGATCGGCCATTCCGGTTGCGGCAAGTCCACGCTGCTGAACCTGATCGCGGGCCTGACGCCGGTGACGAGCGGCGCGGTGTTGCTCGAAGACCGCGAAGTGAATTCGCCCGGTCCCGAGCGCGCCGTCGTGTTCCAGAACCACTCGCTGCTGCCGTGGCTCACCGTCTATGACAATGTCGCGCTGGCGGTGAACAAGGTGTTCGGTTCACAAAAGTCGCGCGCCGAGCGCAAGGCGTGGATCGAGCACAATCTCGATCTCGTGCAGATGACGCACGCCAAGGACCGGCGTCCGTCGGAAATCTCGGGCGGCATGAAGCAGCGCGTCGGCATCGCCCGCGCGCTCGCCATGGAGCCGAAGATCCTGCTGCTCGACGAGCCCTTCGGCGCGCTCGACGCTCTGACCCGCGCGCATCTGCAAGACTCGGTCATGCAGATTCACGCGACGCTGAAAAATACAATGATCATGATTACGCATGACGTCGACGAGGCCGTGCTGCTGTCGGACCGCATCGTCATGATGACCAACGGCCCGTCGGCGACCATCGGCGATGTGGCCGAAGTGAAGCTGGAGCGCCCGCGCCACCGCTTGGAACTCGTCTCCGACCGCGACTACATCGCTGCCCGCGAGTCGGTTCTGAAGTTCCTGTACGAGCGTCATCGTTTCGTCGAAGCGGCGTGACGCGTCATGTCCGAGCGTCTTGTCATTGTAGGCATGGGAATGGCGGCGGCGCGTCTGGTCGACGAACTGACCAGCAAGGCGCTTGGCCGCTATTCCATCGCGGTGATCGGCGCCGAACCGCGCCGCGCCTATAACCGCGTGCTCCTCTCCTCGCTGCTCGCGGGCGAGGTTGAGGAAAAAGACATCGAACTGAAGCCCGCCGCGTGGTGGCGCAAGCGTGGCGTCACCACGATCTACGGGCGCAAGGTCGCGCGCATCGATCGAGATGAATCCTGCGTCGCGCTCGATGATGGCTCAACGGTCGACTACGACCGCCTGGTCCTCGCCACAGGCTCCGACCCGATCCGCCTGCCGCTGCCCGGCGCGGATCTGCCCGGCGTGCTGACTTTCCGCGATCTCGCCGACATCGAGCGCATTCGCGGGGCCATGAAAATAGGCGCGCGCGCGGTCGTCATCGGCGGCGGTCTGCTCGGGCTCGAAGCCGCTTATGGATTGGCGAAAGCCGGCGTGCAAACGAGCGTCGTGCATCTGATGGACCGCCTGATGGAGCGCCAGCTCGATGCGGAAGCTGGCGCCATGCTAGGCGACGCCATGAATGCACGCGGCATCGGCGTGTATCTCAACGCGCAGACCAAGGCGATCACAGGCGCCGGCAAGGTCGAAGCGGTGGAGCTTGGCGACGGCACGATCATTCCCGCCGATCTCGTCATCATGTCGGTTGGTATCCGCCCGCAGGCTGATCTCGCGCGCGCCGCGGGGCTGACCGTCAATCGCGGCATCGTTGTTGATGACGCCATGACGACGAGCGATCCGCGTATTCATGCGCTGGGCGAATGCGCCGAGCATCGTGGCATTGCCTATGGCTTGGTCGAACCCGCATACGAACAGGCGCGCGTGCTCGCAGGCAGTCTTGCAGGCGTCAGCGCTCTGTATGAAGGCAGCATCACCGCGACCAATCTGAAGGTCTATGGAATTGCGGTTTTCTCGGCGGGCGATTTCTCCGGAGGCGAGACGACGCAATCCATCGTGCTGCGCGATCCGGGCATGAAGACGTATCGCAAGCTGGTGCTGTCGCATGACGGCGGCGTCACGCGGCTCGTCGGCTGCGTGCTCTATGGCGATACGCAGGACGGCCTCTGGTATTTCGATCTCATCAAGCGCGGCGCGCCCGTCGATGCGTTCCGCGACGTGCTTGCTTTCGGGCGGATGCTGACAGATCAAAAGGCGGCGTAAGGTTTTCATGAGCAACGATTTCACGCCCGAACAGAAGCGTTATCTCGAAGGTTTCATGTCCGGCCTGCAGTCGAGCCGCGCCGTGCGCAAGACCGATGTGGCCGCGCCAAGCGGCCCCGACGCGCCCCATTTCGCCGCGCAAAACCGCGTGACCGCTGCGGGCGGCAAGCTCGTCGATCAGGAAAAATGGAAGCGCGACGAGCACCCGTTTGATGCTTATTCCAGATTTCGTGAGCAGGCGAAGAGCGGCGTCTATCCCAAGCCCGAAGACAATTTCCGCTGGCGCTACCACGGCCTGTTCTATGTCGCGCCGGCGCAGAACAGCTACATGTGCCGCATGCGCATTCCCAACGGCATTCTCAATGCCTGGCAGTTTGAGGGCGTAGCGGATGTGGCCGAGCGTCTGGGCGGCGGCTACACGCATGTAACGACGCGCGCCAATCTGCAGATCCGCGAAATCACCGCCGAGAATGCTCCAGACCTGCTGGAAGATCTCGTCGCGCTCGGCATCACCTCCAAGGGCTCTGGCGCCGACAACATTCGCAATGTCACCGGCTCGGCGACCGCAGGCATCGACCGCCAAGAATTGCTCGACACCCGTCCGCATGCGCGGCTGTGGCACAACCACATTCTGAACGAGCGCCTGCTGTATGGACTTCCGCGCAAGTTCAATGTGTCCTTCGATGGCGGCGGCCGCATTGCGACTCTGGAGGAAACCAACGACATTGGTTTTCAGGCTGTCGAAGTGATGGATGGCGCGTCGGTCCCGGCTGGCGTCTATTACCGCCTCGCGATTGGCGGCATTTCGGGCCATCGCGATCTCGCGCGCGACACCGGCGTCATTCTGCCTGTCGATGATGCGACGCCAGTGGCCGACGCTATCATCCGCGTGTACCTCGAGCACGGCGACCGCACCAACCGCACCAAAGCGCGGTTGAAATATGTGCTGGACGCGTGGGGCTTTCCGAAATTCATCGAAGCTGTGGAAACGCAGCTTGGCCGCAAGCTCGCGCGGGTTGACGCGAGCCTCGTCAAGCCCCGTCCCACGGTCGATCGCCTTGCGCACATTGGCGTGCATGCGCAGAAGCAGGCAGGATTGAACTGGATCGGCGTCTGGACGCCGCTTGGAAAAATGACCTGCGACGAGATGCGCGCGCTGGCGAAAATCGCGCGCACCTATGGCGATGGCGATATTCGCCTGACGGTCTGGCAAAATCTTATTTTGTCGGGCGTCGCTGATGCGCAAGTCGATGCTGCGCGCGCGGCGATCGCCGAGGCCGGCCTGCGGTGCGACGTCTCGAATGTGCGCGCCGGACTTGTCGCCTGCACGGGCGCCAAGGGCTGCAAGTTCGCGGCGTCGGACACCAAGGGCCATGCGCTTCAGATCGCCGATCATCTGGATGCGCGGCTCGATCTCGATCAGCCCGTCAACATTCATCTCACCGGCTGCCATCATTCCTGCGCGCAGCATTACATCGGCGACATCGGCCTCATCGGCGCGAAGGTGACGGTGAATGACGAGGGCGATCAGGTCGAGGGTTATCATCTGCACGTCGGTGGCGGCTTCGCCGATCAGGCCGCCATCGGGCGCCTGCTGAAATCGGACGTGACGGCGGATGAAGCGCCCGCGCTGATCGAGGCGCTGCTCAAAGCCTATGTGGCCCATCGCGCATCGGAGACGGAGAGCTTCCAGGCTTTCACGGCGCGCCATGATGTCGAGACTCTGCATAAAATGATCGAGGAGATGTGCTGATGAACGCGCCGTTCACGCCGCCAATGATCCCGCTCATCCCTGAAAACGCGCCGTTCAACGATGAGCAGCGCGCGTGGTTGTCTGGATTTCTCGCGGGCGCGCTGGCGCTCGATAATGCCGGCGTGACGCCGCTCGGCGCCTCCGATGCGCTGGCGCCTCCCGTCGAGGATGATGATGCGCCATGGCACGATCCGGCGATGGCGCTTGACGAGCGCATGAAGCTCGCTGAAGGCAAGCCGGTCGCGCGCCGCATGATGGCGGCCATGGCCCAGCAGGATTGCGGGCAATGCGGCTATGATTGCGCGGCCTATTCGAAGGCCATCGCCGAGCAGGCCGAAGACCGCCTGAACCTCTGCGCGCCGGGCGGCAAGGACACCGCCCGCATGCTGAAGAAACTCGTCGAGGAGACAGGCGGCGGCGTCATCGGGCCAGAAGAACGCGCGGCGAAGAAAGAGCCGGAGCCCGCTGGCGCGCAGGGCTATTCGCGCACGCTGCCGGTCGAAGCGCGCTTCGTCTCGCGTGTGCGCCTGAACGGCGAAGGCTCGGAGAAGATCACCAATCACATCGAGATCGATCTGTCCGGCTCGGGCGTGACATATGAGGCCGGCGATTCGCTCGGCGTGTTCGTGCACAACGATCCGGCTTTGGCCGATGCGGTGATCGCCGCCATTCATGCGCCGGCGGATTTCCCGATTGCGGGCCGCACCTTGCGCGACGTGCTGATCGAGGACATGTCGCTGGGCGCCGCGCCCGATATGCTGTTTCAGTTCATCTCCTATCTTGTCGGCGGCGCGCGACGCGTGAAGGCGCAGGCTCTGGCGCGCGGCGAAGATCCCGATGGCGATGCGGCGACGCTCGATGTGCTGGCCGCGCTCGAAAAGTTTCCGGGCATTCGTCCTGACCCCGAAGCCTTCGTCGAATCGCTGGAACCGCTGCAGCCCAGGCTTTATTCCATCTCCTCGTCGCCGCGTGCGCATGAGGGCCGCGTGACGCTGACCATCGACACCGTCCGCTACGTCGTCGGCGCGCGCGATCGTCTTGGCGTCGCGTCGACTTATTTTGCTGATCGTTTGCCGGAAAATTCTCCGCTCAAGATCTATGTGCAAAAGGCCCACGGCTTCTCGCTGCCGGGCGACGTTGCAGCGCCGATCATCATGGTCGGGCCGGGCACCGGCGTTGCTCCGTTCCGCGCTTTCTTGCAGGAGCGACTGGCGCAGAAAGCCAATGGCGGCGCGTGGTTGTTCTTCGGTCACCAGCGCGAGGCGAGTGATTTCTTCTATCGCGACGAATTCGAAGGCCTGATGGCGGCAGGCGCGTTGACGAAGCTTTCGACCGCATGGTCGCGCGACGCGGCGCCGAAAGTTTACGTGCAGGACCGCATGCGGGAAGCCGGGGCGGAGCTCTGGGACTGGCTGCAGCGCGGCGCGCATTTCTACATTTGCGGCGACGCCAAGCGCATGGCCAAGGATGTCGAAACCATGCTGGCTGGCATCGCCGCCGAGCATGGCGCGATGAGCGAAGACGACGCCAGAAAGTTCATCGCTGGGTTGAAGAAGACCGGCCGCTACCAGGCGGATGTCTATTGATGAACGCCCTCGTGGAAGCGCCTGCGGTTCGCACCACGTGCCCCTATTGCGGCGTCGGCTGCGGCGTCAGCGCCACACCGGATGGCAACGGCGGCGCGGCAATCGCGGGAGATACTGAGCATCCGGCTAATTTTGGGCGCCTGTGCTCGAAAGGCTCCGCGCTTGGCGAAACGCTGGCGCTTGAAAGCCGCTTGCTGCATCCGATGATGCTGACCGCCAAAGGCGCCTATGCGCGCGTGAGCTGGGATGATGCGCTGGACGCTGTGGCGCAGGGTTTTTCGCGTATCGCCAGCGAACATGGACCCGACGCAACGGCCTTCTATCTGTCGGGCCAGTTGCTGACCGAAGATTATTACGTCGCCAACAAGCTGATGAAGGGTTTTCTTGGTACGGCGAATGTCGACACCAATTCGCGGCTCTGCATGGCGTCCTCTGTCGCGGGACATCGCCGCGCCTTCGGCTCCGACACGGTGCCGGGCAACTATGAGGACCTTGATCAGGCCGATCTGATCGTGCTTACCGGTTCCAATGCCGCGTGGTGCCACCCCGTGCTCTTCCAGCGCATGCTGAAGAACCGCGCCGAACGCGGCGCCAAGATCGTCGTCATCGATCCGCGTCGCACGGCGAGCGCCGAGGAGGCCGATCTCTTCCTGCCTGTCGCGCCCGGCATGGACAGCGTGATCTTTGCAGCGCTTCTCGTCGCCATTGTCGAACGCGGCGCGACCGATCCAACCTACATTTCGCAATACACTTCCGGCTTCGATGAGGCTCTTGCGTCAGCGCGCTTGCTTGCGCCCGATGTCGAGACGGCGGCGCGCAAGTCGGGACTTGAGCCTGCGGCGCTGCGGGAATTCATCGACCTCTGGATTGCGACCGACAAGACTGTCACGTCGTGGAGCCAGGGCGTCAATCAATCCGCGCAGGGCACCGACAAGGTCGAGGCCATCGTCAATTGCCACCTCGCGACGGGCCGCATCGGGCGCCCCGGCATGGGGCCGTTCTCGCTGACCGGACAGCCCAACGCCATGGGCGGGCGCGAAGTCGGTGGGCTGGCCAACATGCTCGCCGCCCATATGGGTTTCGAGCCTGCGGAAGTTGACCGCGTGCGCCGCTTCTGGAACGCGCAGCGCATGGCGACGCGAGAAGGGTTGAAGGCGGTGGCGATGTTCGACGCCATTGCGGCGCGCGACATTCGCGCGCTCTGGGTCATGGCGACCAATCCTGCGGTGTCGCTGCCGCGCGCCGATCACGTGCGCGACGCGATGCGCGGTCTCGATCTGTTTGTCGTGTCGGAAGTCATGCGCTCCAACGACACCATGAATTGCGGCGCGCAGATTTTGCTTCCCGCTGCCGCCTGGGGCGAGAAAGACGGCACGGTCACCAATTCCGAGCGTCGCATCTCGCGCCAGCGCGCGTTTCTGCAGGCGCCCGGCGAAGTGCGTCCTGATTGGTGGATCGTCGGCGAAGTCGCTAAGCGTTTAGGCTTTGGCGCAGCGTTTTCTTTCAACTCTCCCGCAGAGATCTTTGCCGAGCACGCGCAATTGTCGGCGTTCGAAAACGATGGCGGGCGCGACTTCGATATCGGCGGGCTCGACAGGGGCAATACTGCCTATCGCGACATGGCCCCCGTGCAATGGCCCGCGCGCGAAAACGGCGCGCCTGCGAAACGGCTGTTCGCCAAGGGTGGGTTCTTCACGCCGGACAAGCGCGCGCGTTTTCACACTTTGGAAGAGCCTGCGCTGAAAGAGACGGCTTGCGCGGAATTCCCGCTGCTGCTCAACACGGGCCGCGTTCGTGACCAATGGCACACGATGACGCGCACGGGGCTTTCGCCCCGGCTTGGCGCGCATCTGCCGGAGCCTTTCGCCACATTGCATCCTGACGATGCCGAGCTCGCGGGCCTTGTCGATGGCGGCTTTGTGCAAGTGACGTCGCGTCATGGCCGTGCGGTGTTGCGTGCGCGCGTCAGCGATGGGCAGCGCAAGGGCGAGGTGTTTGCGCCCATTCACTGGAGCGCGGAAACATCGTCGGATGGACGCATCGGCGCGCTGGTGCAGCCTGCGACCGACCGTTATTCCGGCCAGCCCGAGTTGAAAGCGACGGCGGTGGCGATTGCGCCTGTGTCGTTCGCGCGGCACGGTTTTGCGCTGATGCGCGGCGAAGCTGATCTTGGCGAGGACGTCTGGTTTGCGCGCGTCGCGGTTCCGGGCGGGCAGGGGCGTTTGCTTGCCACAGACGTCTCGCTTGAGGATTGCGTGACGCGCGCGCGCCAATTGTTTGCAGGCTGCGAACTCGCCGAATTCCGCGACGATGCGGGCGGCCTCTATCGCGTCGCCGCTTTCGCCAACGGCAGGCTTGCGGGCGCGTTCTTTGTTTCACCTTCCAGCGAGGCTTGCGGCTGGGACGCCGTGAAGGCGCTTTTCGCCGCCGACGAGATTACCGCCAGCGAACGCAAGCTCGTGCTGTCTGGCCGCGACGCGAGCGGGCTGGCGGATTCGGGGCCGACGATCTGCGCCTGTTTTGGCGTGAGCCTCGCTGCGATCCGCGATTGCCTCGCTTCCGGCAAGGCGGCCAGCGCCGAGGAAATCGGCGTTGCGCTCAAGGCTGGCACCAATTGCGGCTCCTGCGTGCCGGAGCTGCGCAAGATCGCCTCCGCGCATCAGAAGGCGCTTGCGCTAGCCTGATTGAAAATTTTGCGCCGATGCTGGATGGTTACGCTCTGAGAGGAGACGACCATGAGCGAGCAGGAGCAGCGTTGGAAACACGATGGCGTGCGCGTGATTTCGGCCGGCGCGCTGGACGGCGGCAGCGTGCCGCAGACGTCCGGCATGGACCGCAAGGCGGCGATCGATTTCGCCCGCGCGGGCGCGCAGAAACTTTGGGCAGGCAAGGTGACGATCCATGCGGACGCCAAGACCGGCGCGCATCACCATGGGCCGCTCGAGAGCGTGATCTATATTGTGAACGGCCGTGCGCGCATGCGCTGGGGCGAGCGGCTGGAATTCACCGCGGAGGCCGGGCCGGGCGACTTCATTTTCGTGCCGCCGTTCGTGCCGCATCAGGAGATCAATGCGCTGGCGGACGAGTCGCTCGAATGCGTGCTCGTGCGCTCCGACGGGCAGGCGACTGTGGTGAATCTCGATATTGATGCGGTGG
>JANXTB010000347.1 GCA_025356415.1 Hyphomicrobiales bacterium | reverse complement strand
AGCTTCACCCGCCAGCAAGCGCCGCTCGGCCTCGGCCACGCGGTCTGGTGCGCGCGCGACATCATCGGCGACGAGCCCTTCGCGGTGATCCTGCCCGACATGATCACCCTGCCGGGCGAGCGCAAGTCGCGCTGCATCGCGCAGTGTCTCGAAGCCTACGAGAAACATGGCGGCAACATCATCGCGGTGGAAGAAGTGCCGCCGGAAGACACCCACATGTACGGGATCGTCTCGGTCACCAAGGACTTCGGCCACACGTTCCAAATCGGCGGCATGGTCGAGAAGCCGCCGCAGGGCACGGCGCCCTCAAACCTCATCATCTCGGGTCGTTACGTGCTGGAGCCGCAGATCTTCGACATTCTCGAAAAGGTCGAAAAGGGCGCGGGCGGCGAAATCCAGCTCACCGACGGCATGAAGAAACTGTCCGAAACGCAGCCCTTCTTTGGCGTCCGCTTCGACGGCCGCACCTGCGACACCGGCTCGAAACTCGGCTTCCTGATGGCCAACGTCCATTTCGCGCTGGCGCGAGAGGACATGGCGCCGTCGTTCAAGGCCGAGCTGAAGAAGCTGTTTTCGGGGCTTTAAGCTCGTCATTGCGAGGAGCGTAGCGACGCGGCAATCCATCTTGGCTACACGAGCGGCCTCTGGATTGCTTCGCTTCGCTCGCAATGACACCGAAAAACACGGTTAACAGCCCTGCCCTGCGCGGCTGACAATTCCGACCCCGGCTGGTATGAGGGGCGCATGACAAGCTCAAGCGCTCTTCAATCCGTCGCCTCGCAGGCCAAGGCCTCGGCGCTCCGCACCCTCGGGCTCGAACGCGCCGGCATCGCCGCCATCGAAGCCGCCCTGACGGTCCACGGCCTCGGCGACCGCTTCGCCGACGCCGTCGCGCTGATCGGCGCCGCGCCCGGCCGCGTCATCGTCACCGGCATGGGCAAGTCCGGCCACATCGGCCGCAAGATCACCGCGACTCTCGCCTCCACGGGCCAGCCCGCCTACTTCGTCCATCCGGGCGAGGCGAGCCATGGCGATCTGGGCATGATCCAGGCGGGCGATGTCATTCTCGCGCTGTCATGGTCGGGCGAGACGGCGGAACTCGCCGACATCATCACCTATTCGCGCCGCTTCCGGATCGGACTCGTCGCCATCACATCCAACGCCGACAGCGCGCTGGGCTCGGAGGCCGATGTCTGCCTCGCGCTGCCCAAAAGCGAAGAGGCTTGCCCCAACGGCCTCGCGCCGACGACCTCGACCACCATGCAACTGGCGCTCGGCGACGCGCTCGCCATCGCGCTGCTCGAGGCCAAGGGATTCACCGCGCAGGATTTCCGCGTGTTCCATCCGGGCGGCAAGCTCGGCGCGAAACTCACCTTCGTGCGCGACATCATGCACCGCGACGAGCGCATTCCGCGCGTCAACTTCGGCGCGTCGATGGGCGAGGCTGTCGTCGAGATTTCCGAGAAGGGCTTCGGCTGCGTCGGCGTGCTCGATGCGGATGGCAAGCTCGCCGGCATCGTGACGGACGGCGACTTGCGCCGTCACATGCGGCCCGATCTCATGGGCGCAAAAGTCGAGGACGTAATGACGCGCGCGCCGCGCACCGTGACGCCCGAAACGCTCGGCGTCGAAGCGCTGGAAATGCTGAACGCCCGCAAGATCTCGGCGATGCTGGTGGTCGATCCCGCCAATCGCCCGTGCGGCATCGTCCACCTGCACGACCTGCTGCGGCTGGGCGTCGCCTGACGCTCAGGCGGGCTCGATCCGCAGCATTGTTCCGTCCTGCGTAAAGCCGACGATCTTGACGCGCGCCCCTTGAGGCAATTCAGGCCCGGCGACGCGCCACACCGTGTCGTCGATCTGCGCGAGCCCCACGCCGTTCTCGATGGCCGCTTGCAGCCTCGTCTCACGGCCCACCAGCGCCTCCGCGCGGCGGTTGAGAAACGGCGCATCGCCTGACCTGTCATTGGCGCCGTAGATCCTGCGTCCAATCAGAACCGACACTGCCGTGAAGGCGCAGAAGGTCATCAGCAGCCATTCGATCGACAAGGGCAGGGCCAGCAGCAGGACGGCGTTGGCGAAAGCCGCAAGGCCGATCCACAGCAGAAAGACGCCGGGCGCCAGCGTTTCCAGCATGCAGAGCGCCAATCCGGCGATGGCCCATGTCCATGGCGAGGTGAGCATGGTCATTCGGCGGAGCCCCGCTTCTTTGTCGTCGTCGCCGGCACCGAGCCGCGCGCCCCGCTGTCGCCGCCCAGCGCCGAGCGCGCGAGTTCGGCAATGCCGCCCACCGTGCCGGCGAGCCCCGCCATGTCCATCGGCATGATGAAGACTTTTTGATTGGGCGCGCGCGCCAGCGATTCCAGTGCGCCGACATATTTCTCCGCGACGAAATAATTCAGCGCCGCAATGTCTCCCTTGGCGATGGCCTCGCTGACCATGCCGGTCGCAGCCGCTTCGGCCTGCGCGTGCCGCTCGCGCGCTTCTGCGTCGCGGAACGCGGCTTCGCGCCGCCCTTCGGCATCCAGCACCAGCGCCTGCTTGCGGCCTTCCGCGCGCAGGATTTCGGACTGCCGCTGGCCCTCGGCCTCCAGCACCGTGGCGCGTTTCTCGCGCTCCGCCATCATCTGCCGCGCCATGGAATCGATCATGTTCTTGGGCGGCACGATGTCCTTGATCTCGACGCGGTTGATCTTGATGCCCCAAGGACCCGCCGCCGCATCGACGACGGCGAGAAGCCGCGTGTTGATCGAGTCGCGATGCGACAGCAATTCGTCGAGATCCATCGACCCCATGACGGTGCGGATGTTGGTCATCAGCAGGGCCATCAGCGCGCGATCGAGATCTGAAACTTCATAAGACGCGCGGGCGGCGTCGAGCACCTGAAAGAAGGCGACGCCATCGACCGTGACCGAAGCGTTGTCGCGCGTGATGACTTCCTGCTGGGGCACATCGAGCACCTGCTCCATCACATTCACGCGCCGACCGACGCTATCGATCCACGGCACGATGACGCCGAGGCCAGCGGTGAGCGTCTTGTGGTAGCGGCCGAAGCGCTCGATGGTCAGCGCGAAGCCTTGCGGAACCTGCCGCACCCCCATGAGGATTGTGACGACGACGAAGACGACGAGAACAGCAGCGAAAATACCAAATGCGGAAACTTCGAGCGTCATGTCCAGCGTCCCCCGTGACCCGGTCTGATTCGGTTGTCAGCCGCAGAGTGGCGCCGCCGGCCCCCCACGCCAAGGCCGCGCCCCGAAACACTTACGCTTGTGACCGGGCTCAAGCTTTCCTTCATGGGCTTGGCGGCATAATTTGGCGCGTAGAGGATTCTAATCGATGAGACTGGTGGAAACGCCCGACAACGCCATCCCGCAAGGCGCCGTGCCGCTCAGCGTCACGACGGCGGACGGACTGATCTTGCGCGCCGCGCGCTTTGTTCCGCAGGGCGACTGCCGGGGCACGGTGCTGATCGCGTCGGGCCGTTCCGAATATATCGAGAAATATTTCGAGACCATCGACGAGATGCTGGCGCGCGGACTTTGCGTCGTCGCCTTCGACTGGCGCGGGCAAGGACTGTCAACGCGCGAATTGCGCGATCCCGCGAAAGGCCACATCGATGATTTCTCGCTTTATCTGCGCGACCTCGACGCAGTGTGCGCGCAGGTGATGGAGCCGGATTGCCCGAAGCCCTGGTTTGCGCTCGGGCATTCGATGGGCGCCGCTATCCTGCTCGATCAGGCGCATGAAAACATGTCGCCGTTCGCGCGCATCGTCCTTTCTGCTCCGATGATCGACTTCGTAGGCCTGCGCGTTCCAAAACTTGCACGCGCGCTGGCGGTGCTGTGCGACTCCATCGGGCTCGGCGGCGCCTTCGTGCCGGGCGGCGGACGACGGCCTATTCTCGATCGCGGCTTTGCCGGGAACCCGCTCACATGCGATGAACGGCGCTTCAACAGAATCCGAACTATCCTTGCGGCAGTGCCGGAACTTTCACTTGGCGATCCGACCATCTCGTGGGTGCATGCAGCATTCAGGCTGATGCAGAAATTCGAGGACGCCGAATATCCGCGCCGCATTCGCACGCCGGTGCTGATCTGCGCCGCGCAACATGACACGATAGTGGATTCGCTCGCGACCGAGCGTTTCGCCGCGCGGCTGAAAGTCGGCCGCATGATCCTGCTGGGAAACGCGCGGCACGAAATCCTGCTGGAGCGGGATGATGTGCGCGCGAAATTCTGGGCCGGCTTCGACGCCTTCATTCCAGGCGCCGTGCATGAAGCCGAGACGCTGCTCGAACGCCACGGCAAGGTCGCGTGATCGTCAGGCGTTGAGGATTTTCAGCGCTTGTTCGTGCAGCCGCTTGTCGCCCGCCGCGATGATCGATCCGCCATTGGCGGCGCTGCCGCCGGTCCAGTCGGTGACGACGCCGCCGGCGCCCTCGACGATCGGCACGAGTGCGCAGATGTCATATGCGTTGAGGCCGCTCTCGATGACGAGATCGACGTGGCCCGCCGCGACCATGCAATAAGCGTAGCAATCGCCGCCGTAGCGCGACAGGCGCACCTTCTCCTCGACCTTGGCGTAGGGCGCGCGCGTCTCGGGCGTCAGCAGCGAGGGATGCGTCGTCATCAGCGTCGCCTGCGCGAGATCCTTGCAAGCGCGCGTGTGGAGTGCGCGCTCGGTCGTCTTGCCGTTGCGGTCCAGCCCGCGCCAGGTCGCCGAGCGGCCATCGCCGAAAAAGCGCTCGCGGGTAAACGGCTGGTGCATCATGCCGTAGCAGGGCCGCCCGCCATGCTGCAGGCCGATCAGCGTGCCCCAGACCGGCAGTCCCGAGATGAAACTCTTGGTGCCGTCGATGGGATCGAGCACCCAGACATATTCGGCCTTTTCGTTCTTGGAGCCGAATTCCTCGCCGATGATGCCGTGCTCGGCGAAACTGCCCTCGATCATGCGCCGCATGATGGTCTCGGCGGCGCGGTCGGCCTCGGTCACGGGATCGAAAGCGCCGCCCTTGTTCTTATCCTCGGAGCCGAAATGGCTCCGGAAAAAGGGGAGAATCGCATCGCCCGACGCATCGGCCAGCTCGTCCACGAACCGCGCAAAATCGACCGCGCCCATAATGCCTCCCCGAAAAATCGACGCGAGAGACATACAGGAGCGCGCGGAGAGAGGCGAGCGGGGAGTTTGCACACGAAGCGGGCAGCCGGAAAGCCGAGGGTTTTGATACACTTGCAACGAGGATTGCGACAGTGCGCCGCACCATTTCCGAAATAGGTCAGCAACCCTTGCTTTTTGTGCAGTGCACATGCATATTCATAACACGCGGCGACCTTGTCGCCGCCGATGCCCTCCTTGGGCGTTTCCTCCCTAGACTTGGGCCGCTGGTGCAAACCGGCGGCCGTCTTTTTTCTAGGGGGCGCAATTACCCCTCCCCGCCGTCATTGCGAGCGTAGCGAAGCAATCCAGAGGCTCCATGTGAGGCCTCGGCTCGATT
>JANXTB010000093.1 GCA_025356415.1 Hyphomicrobiales bacterium | reverse complement strand
ATGCCTTCGCCCTCATCGAGCTTCATGGCGATCTTGCCGGCGCGGTTCACCTGCGCGAAATCCGACAGCTTGTTCCGGCGCACGGTGCCGCGCGTCGTTGCAAACATCACGTCGAGATTTTCCCAGGCCGCCTCGTCCTCGGGCAACGGCATGATGGTGGTGATGCGTTCGCCCTGTTCGAGCGGCAGCATGTTGACGAGCGCCTTGCCGCGCGCCTGCGGGGCGGACAACGGCAGCCGCCAGACCTTTTCCTTGTAGACCTGCCCCTTGGACGAGAAGAACAGCACGGGCTGATGCGTGCTCGCGACAAACAGGCGCGCCACGAAATCCTCGTCGCGGGTCTGCATGCCAGAGCGGCCCTTGCCGCCGCGACGCTGCGCGCGATAGGTCGAAAGCGGCACGCGCTTGATGTAGCCAGCGTGCGAAACCGTGACGACCATGTCTTCGCGCTGGATCAGGTCTTCGTCGTCGAAATCAGCGTCGCTTTCGCCGATCTCGGTGCGGCGCGGCGTTGCGAAAGCCGAGCGCACGGCGACGAGTTCATCGCGAATGATCGTGAAGACGCGGTCGCGCGAGCGCAGGATGTCGAGGTAATCGGCGATCTCGACGGCGAGCTTGTTCAAAGCCTCGGCGATTTCATCGCGGCCCAGCGCGGTGAGGCGCTGCAGGCGCAGGTCGAGAATGGCGCGGGCCTGCGTTTCCGATAGCCGATAGCTGCCGTCGTCGTTCAACTTGTGACGCGGATCGGCGATCAGCGCGATCAGCGGCGCCATGTCGCGCGCCGGCCAGTCGCGGGCCATCAAGGCTTCGCGCGCGGAGGCCGCGTCCGGCGAGGTGCGGATGAGGCGGATGACCTCGTCGATATTGGCCACCGCGATCGCGAGGCCAACCTGCACATGCGCGCCGTCGCGCGCCTTGTTGAGAAGGAACTTCGTGCGGCGCGTGACAACTTCTTCGCGGAAGTCGATGAAGCACGTCAGGAAATCGCGCAGATTGAGCATCTGCGGACGACCGCCGTTCAGCGCAATCATGTTGCAGCCGAAGGACGATTGCAGCGCCGTGAACCGGAAGAGCTGATTCAGCACGATGTCCGGCACGGCGTCGCGCTTGATCTCGATGACGATGCGCATGCCGTCGCGATCGGATTCGTCGCGCAGATCGGAAATGCCTTCGATCTTCTTGTCGCGCACGAGTTCGGCGATGCGCTCGATCAGCGTCGACTTGTTGACCTGATAGGGAATCTCCGTGACGATAATCGCCTCGCGGTCCTTGCGGACCTGTTCGATCTCGGTCTTGGCGCGCGTGATCACCGAGCCGCGCCCGGTGAGATAGGCTTGCCGAATCCCGCTGCGGCCCAGGATCTTTCCGCCAGTCGGATAATCCGGGCCCGGGATGATCTGCATCAGATCTTCGACCGAAATTTCCGGCTTCTCCATCATCGCCAACACGCCGTCGATGACTTCGCCGAGATTGTGCGGCGGAATATTGGTCGCCATGCCGACGGCGATGCCGCCGGCGCCATTGATCAGCAGGTTCGGATAGCGCGCTGGCAAAACCGCCGGCTCGTGCTCCTTGCCGTCGTAGTTCGGACGGAAGTCGACCGTGTCGAGCTCGATGTCCTGCAGCAGCGGCATGGCCGCTTTGGCGAGGCGCGATTCCGTGTAGCGCATCGCCGCCGCTGGGTCGCCGTCGACCGAGCCGAAATTGCCCTGGCCATCGACCAGCGGCACGCGCAGCGAGAACGGCTGCGCCATGCGCACGAGCGCGTCGTAAATCGCGCTGTCGCCGTGCGGGTGATACTTGCCCATCACGTCGCCGACGATGCGCGCCGACTTCACGTAGGACTTGTCCGGCGTGTGGCCGTTTTCATGCATCGAGAACAGAATGCGGCGATGCACGGGCTTCAGCCCGTCGCGCACGTCCGGCAGAGCGCGGCTGACGATCACGCTCATCGCGTAATCGAGGTAGCTGCGCTTCATCTCGTCGGTGATGGAAACGGGGCGAATGTCCGAGCCGTGCGCCGGAGCGGAATTGTCTTTTTCGTCGGCCAAAAGAGGCACTTCCTGAATGTTTCGCGAATGTGTCTTTCTTGTAAACGATTCCCCTTGCAAAAGCCAGCGGAGCGCCCCCGCGAACCCGCGCTGACTTCATTTAAAATCAGTGACTTGCAGCAGGTTGCGCCAGCCTGCGCGAATTGCGTTGCGAATGTCGGCGCCTCAGGCGCCGCATGGGGCGCAAGAACGGCGCCTACGGCGCCGCTTGGGGCGTATGCCGGCGCGACTCGTTCTGCTAGGCTGAAGCTTCATTTCCCGTTTCAGGCATTTCGATCATGAATTTTTCCGGGTCACGGGCGCGCCGCGCGGCCGCTATTCTCGTCCTGTTTTCTATTGCGCCGGACGCCTCCGCCGAGATTGTCGAGAAGATCGTCAAGCTCCCCGTCCGCGTCTCTATTGATGGCGAGATGGTCACCCGCGAGATCACGCTGACGGTCGTGCGCGACGATGCGCGCAAGAAAAGCCCTTTCATGATCCTCAATCATGGCCGCGCGCCTTCCGCTGAAGGCCGGGCCAAATACGGGCGCGCGGTGTTTCGCGACCAGACGCGCTACTTCGTCCAGCAGGGTTTCGCCGTGTTTCTCCCCACCCGGATCGGCTACGGCGTGAGCGGCGGACCAGACGTGGAACTGTCAGGCGCTTGCAACGCAAAGGATTACGCGGGCTCGCTCGCCCCCGCGGTGGCGCAAGTCGCTGCGGCCGTGAAATACGCCCACGAGCAGGACTACGTCGATGGCGCGCGCGGCGTCGTGATCGGGTCGTCCGTGGGCGGCTTTACAACCATCGCCGCGTCAGCGGCCTCCCTGCGAGGCGTCAAGGCGGCGGTGAACTTTGCGGGCGGCGCGGGCGGCGATCCGGACAAAAGGACCGGCGCTCCGTGCCAGCCGGAACGCATTGGCGCGACATTCGGCGCCTATGGCGCGCGGAGCGGCGTCCCGACGCTATGGCTCTATGCGCCGAACGATCGTTACTGGGGAGCGACTTATCCCAGGCAATGGTTCGCGCAATTCATCGCCAAGGGCGGCAACGGCCTGTTCGTCGCCCTGCCCCCATCCGGCGACGACGGCCATTTGGCGTTCACCAGAAATATGGAAAGCTGGAAGCCAAGCGTCGCGGCGTTTTTGAAGAAGGCGGGGATGTGAGGACGGACGCGACGACGTCTCAATCGTCGGAGCCGCCCTGCCGCGTCTTGTCCAGAACGATCTCCTCCATGCGTCCACCCGAAAGAGCCCGCATCAGCTTGCCATCCACCATTCCGACGCCGAGACCCTTTTCGCGTCGCTCGGCAAAGAAAGCCAGGCACTCGGGTGTGGGCACACCAGCATTGGCGACAAGATCATCGAGCAATTTCTCTTGAGCCTCTACCGACAACTCGTCAAAGAGGATCCGGTCGTTTTGATCGGTCAGCCCCGGCATCATGCCCTCCGGGTAAACGAATTCGGGGAGATGGTAGCCATCTCCCCGTAGAAAAATCCTAGAACGGAATATCGTCGTCGATCGCCGCCGAGGTGCGGCCGCCACCTCCGCCGCCGGCGGGCGCCGGGCGTGTTTCCATAGGGGCGGAACGGCTGAAGGACTGGCGCTCGCCACCGCCGGCGAAGCTGCGCTCTTCGCCGCCTTCACGCCCACCGCTGCGGCTGTCGAGGAGCGTGAGCTCGCCGCGGAAACGGTTCAGCACGACGTCCGTCGCCTTGCGCTGATTGCCTTCCTTGTCGGTGTATTCGCGGGTCGCAAGCTGTCCTTCGATGTAAAGCTTGGTGCCCTTCTTCACGTATTGCTCGGCGATCTTGCCGAGCGCCTCGTTGAAGATGGTGATGTTGTGCCACTCGGTCTTTTCCTTGCGCTCGCCGGTGGCCTTGTCGCGCCAGCTCTCCGACGTCGCGATGGAAAAGCTGACGATGGCGTCGCCATTTGCCGTGCGGCGCACTTCCGGGTCGCGGCCGCAATTGCCGATGAGGATGACTTTATTGACGCTGCCCGACATGTGGCTCTCCTGAATCTCCGTGAAGGGCTTCGCCTGCGCGCGCCCTCAAGTCCCGTTCACCCTAAACGCTCCACGGGCGCGATGCGCGCCACATGGCGTTGCTAAAAGGCTTTTTCAACAGATAGCCACCGTGGCCGGACGGCTGGACGCGATTTATTGTTCCTGATATGTTCTTATCAAGCCGTCAAAGCCTGCGCAAGTCCCGCATTGTGGGTCAGGCGCGCCTGTGGCGATTTGATCCGCGCGAAAGCATCGCAATCGGAAGACCGAGACGCTATCTGAAGCCGGTCCGGCACTTGTAAAAAACTGACGCGCCACTGCGCCAGACCGAACCGGCGCGCGTTTTGCAACGTAACCGGAACAAGCGCGCTACGGCGCAGAGACGAAGCAGAGAGATCATGGCCCGCAGCCCGAAGAGCAAGAATGAAACGGTCCGCTCGGCCGACGCCCTGTTCGAGCAGGAGTTCGATCGCAAGGCCGCCGAGAAAATGGTCCGCGACGGCAAGGTGATCTCGGTTCGCGGCGCCCGCGAGCACAATCTGAAAAACGTCGATCTCACGATCCCGCGCGACAAGCTCGTCGTATTCACCGGGCTCTCGGGCTCTGGCAAGTCTTCGCTCGCTTTCGACACGATCTACGCCGAAGGCCAGCGCCGTTA
>JANXTB010000331.1 GCA_025356415.1 Hyphomicrobiales bacterium | reverse complement strand
GACCCCATTCGAGCCTTGACCGGCAGACGCCGGACGAGGCCTACTTCAACGGGCTGCAGCTAATCCAGGCTGCGGCATAACGACGGCAGAAATCCACTCAACGATCCCCGGGGTCTGTTCAAACAAACCGAGCCACCTCTCTTCCTCGGGAGAAACGATCACGCCTGACGCAATTGCTGCACCAACCTCCTCCCATAACGACGGAAATGTGTCGATCGGGTAGCGCTCATCCCAAGCCGCGATGAATGAGCTCGTGTCGAAGCAGTAACGGGTATTGCTCATTACGTTCTGAACGCCAAATGCTCGACAGTCGGGATGTACTTGGCTTGCACACCCAGCAATGCTGCCGCAGTACTCATCGTCAACCGTCGGCTTCGATAACTCTCAAGTACAAGTCGCGTGAAGTGAGAGCCATAACGGCCAAGGACCATGTTAGGGGGAGGGATTGGGGTGCTATTCGCCTCCGGTGCCGGGTCATCAAATTTGGCGTACTCGTTCTCAAAGAGCGGCCGCATGTGAGTATATTGCCGTTGTGCGGCGTGCCTTCGGCCAACCAATCGGAGTAGAAGCGCTTCCCTACTGACGCCGAACTGCCAAGAAAGCTCATTGAGTTCCTCTGTCGGCCATTCGGAGGATGGGCCTCTTCCGCGTCGGCGCGCGATCTGATCGATCGCGTCCGGCGGCATCAATACGGCTGCTGCAACTGCGTTACAAAAGCGTTCCTCTACGCGAACGGGCGGCGGCATTCTTCGGTCAGCTGAAAGGCTGTTTTCGAGAGTGCTAGATCCAAGCAGCAAATGCGTAAATTCGTGAAGGAGGGTGAAAGCTCGTCCGTTCGTCTTGTCGCGATTGTTCACAGCGACAACGGGAAAGCGGTCGGCGGCAATCGCGAACCCGCGAACCTCGCGGATCAAAGGGGCATGAGCGCCAGACATCGCAAATACCAGAATGTCTTTGGCCTCCAGCGCCCGCCGCCACATGTCGAAAGTTTTGTCACGCTGGGCAGCTCGGCACTGCTCCTCAGGGGTGACACCCAGAAATTCACGTGCTCGGGCCGCTACGGTTTCGACTTCCTCAGTGAGACTTGCTCGCTCCTCGAACTTCACAGGAAGCTGCCCACTTTCCTCCGCTAGTTCCAATGCGATTTCGCGCCGCTCTTGAGCAAAACGTATTTCGTAAGCCACTTTCGGCGGCATCCTCGGATCATCCCCTCCCGTGACCCTCCGGAAATCCCTGACAGGCATGAAGTTCTTTGGAGGCTCCGGAAGCAACATGACTGCGAGCGGACGCTTTTATCGGTCAGCCAAACTCCGAAGTTTAGCTAGTGTTGGGCTTCCATCGCCGCGTTCCCATTGGAGAATGCGCTCGGCATCAACGCCAGCTGCCTTTGCAGCCTCGTCAACAGACACGGACGCGCTGCGTCGGGCCCAACTTAGGACCTCCGGGACAACTGGCGCCGTGATTGACCTGTTCATAATTCCACACTTCGTGAGTTCCAACCGACCCTAGCACAAAACGGAAATGATCCGTTGCAACCCAGTGCTACCCAGGTGCTACCCAAGAGCAACGCCCCAAAACGCATCAGGAGAGCATGAATGCTACATGTTATTGATTTTGTTGGGAGTTGGATGGTGCTGTGAGAGAGGATTGAACTCTCGACCTCTCCCTTACCAAGGGAGTGCTCGAAGACATTCGGCGCATCATTGTATTCTTTGTAGTGATCCAAGCGCCGCTGTTGTAGCCCCTCCAGTTACTAACCAAAAGTCAGCTATTCGTGAGAGGCTGGCCCCCCGCCCCAATGAATTTTCGGCCATCGACGACTAACCAAGGAGGGATGCTGGCGAGCGGACACTCATCAGAAGCCCGCATTCTGTTCGCTCCAGGCCAACGGCATCTCCGCGCGAAGAGTCAGGCGATCCGCGGTCAATTCCGGTGGATGGCTTCCATCGAGGATCCGTTCGACGAGGTCTGGCGAAAGAAAGGCCAGGCGGAGCACGCGCGCCACATAGGCTCCGGTCAGCTGTTCAGCAGCTGCGATTGCGGCGATCGACTCGGCTTGTCCGGACTTCAGTAGATCGAACCATCGGTGCGCACGAACGAGCGCCCGCAGAAGCGGTTTGTCAGGCGCGCCTGTCGCAGCGCGATGGGCAGATCCGGGCAGCGCCAGCTTGATCTGCCGGCCACGTGTCCGGATGGACATTGGGACACGGACTTCAAAGGTTTCGGCTTCGTGGCTGTCCATATCCCGGAGGGGCGGCAGCGTCAGAAAGGATCGCAGAAGCGGGCGATCGAAGACCAGTCCCAATGACCCTTCACGAAGAACAATCCGCCTCAACAGTGGTCTAAGTGCCGGGTCCTGAAGAGTTGGCAATTCCTCGAGTTCATCGGCGAGACGCAGGGCGCGCGCTGATACGCGCTCCATTTCACCGGCCGAGACAACCCCTGCGGCTTCCGCAAGCCTGCCGGGATCCCGCGCAAAGTCGGCGAGCGCCCGCTGCACGATCCGCTCCAGTTCAGAGGCGGGGAGCCGGCGCGGCTGGTCATTGCCTGAGCCCCGCTCCATCTTTTGCTGCGGGCTGATGTAGTAATGATACCGGCAGCCCCGCTTGCTCGCGTGCGACAGCGTGAACTTGCCGCCGTTCTCATCGACCAGCAAGCCGGCCAGGATGCCGGCCTCACCAACCCCGGGGCCCTTGCGCCGTCGCGGACCATTAGTATTGCCGCCGAGCTGTTCCTGGACCTTTCGCCAAGTCTCGGCATCAATGATCGGCGCGTGCATGCCGGGGAAACTTGTTTTCTTGTGCGGGACGCGGCCGATGTAGATCGGGCTCGAGAGCAGCCGGTAGAGGTGGCCGCGGCTGAATGGCCGAACACCGGTCGTGCGTCCACCGGCGAAGCGGCGCTCCTTGGTGCGGATCCCGCGTTCGATCAGCGCCTGCTCAAGCCCCGCAACCGTGCCGCACGCGAGATAGAGGGCGAAGATGGCCCGCACCCGCGCCGCGTCCTCCGGGTTGATATGGAGCGCGCGGTCGCGCACCTCGTAGCCGATCGGGATGGTGCCGCCCATCCACATGCCCTTCTTCTTCGAAGCGGCGATCTTGTCGCGGATCCGCTCGGCCGTGATCTCGCGTTCGAACTGCGCGAAGGAGAGCAGCACGTTGAGCATCAGCCGGCCCATGGACGTGGTCGTATTGAACTGCTGGGTAACGGAGACGAACGAGACGCCATGGGCGTCGAACAATTCGGCAAGACGCGCGAAGTCGGCCAGCGACCGCGTCAGCCGGTCGATCTTGTAGATGACGATGACGTCGATCCGCCGCGCCCGCACGGCCGCCAGCAGCAGTTTCAGGCCCGGGCGCTCCAGCGAGCCGCCGGAGTGGCCGCCGTCGTCAAAGATTTCGGGGAGCGCCCGCCAGTTCTCCTGCGCTTGCGACCGAATATAGGCCGCGCAGGCGTCGCGCTGGGCGTGCAGGGAGTTGAACTCCTGCTCCAACCCTTCCTCCGAAGACTTGCGGGTGTAGATGGCGCAACGGACCCGCGTGGCCCGGCTCGGCGTGATCAGGTTCATGGCTTGCGCTTGTCCCTGGCTTCGCCGATCCCGAAGAAGCGGGGCCCCGACCAGCGGGCGCCCGTGATGGTCGAGGCGACCGCGCTTAGCGAGCGGTAGACCTGCCCACGCCAGCTAAAGCCAGCAGCAGTCACCTCGACGAGCTGCGTTTCGCCCTTCCATTCGCGCATTAGGCGCATGCCTGGACGCAACCGCCGGACTGCCGGGGCCGAGGCGGATCGATCCTGCTCGAGACCCTCGGCAAGCCGCGCCAG
>JANXTB010000300.1 GCA_025356415.1 Hyphomicrobiales bacterium | reverse complement strand
CTCGCGCATACGACATGGTTCTTCGAACGCTTCATCCTCGAGCCCTTCCTGCCGGGCTACAAGATCTTCGATCCGCGCTTCAATTTCTGCTTCAACTCCTATTATGAGACGCAAGGCGCGCGGCAGCCGAGGCCGCAGCGCGGGCTTCTGACGCGTCCTTCAGCCAATGAAGTGCGGGCCTATCGCGCGCATGTCGATCAGGGCCTGCATCGTCTATTCGCCGATGCTGCGTGCGAAAATCCGCAGGTCGGGCGGCTGCTCGAAATCGGCGTCAATCACGAACAACAGCACCAGGAATTGCTGCTCACCGACATTCTCGCGCTGTTCGCCTGCAATCCGCTGAAGCCAGCGTGGAAGCCCGAGACCATCGCGCCGCAGGGCGATGCGCAGCCGCTCACTTGGTCGTCGTTTGAGGGTGGCATCGTGCAGGTGGGGCATGATGGCGCGGGCTTTGGCTGGGACAATGAAGCGCCACGGCACGATGCGTTGCTGCACCCGTTCCGTCTCGCCAATCGCCTCGTCACGAATGGCGAGTGGCGCGCGTTCATGGATGATGGCGGCTATGCCAAGGCGACGCTCTGGCTCGCGGACGGCTGGGCGCGTGTGCAAGGCGAGCGCTGGCGCGCGCCGCTTTATTGGGAAGAGACCGACAGCGGCTGGACGCAGATGACATTGCACGGCCTGCAGGAGATCGATCCCGCCGCGCCGGTTTCGCATGTGTCTTATTTCGAAGCTGACGCCTACGCGCGCTGGGCGGGCAAGCGCCTGCCGACGGAATTCGAATGGGAGCAAGCCGCTGCGCAATTGCGCGCGGACGCAAAGGCGCCGCGTGCTTCCGCTTTCTTCACGCCGTCTCCCTCACAAGGGCAGGGGCTCGACCAGATGTTTGGCGAGGTGTGGCAATGGACGCAATCGTCCTATGCGGCCTATCCCGGTTATCGCCCGCCGGAAGGCGCGGTCGGCGAATACAACGGCAAGTTCATGGTGAGCCAGCAGGTGCTGCGCGGCTCCTCCTGCGTCACGCCGCAGGGCCATAGCCGCCTGACATACCGCAATTTCTTTTATCCCTGGCAACGCTGGCAGTTCATGGGCCTGCGTCTCGCGGAGGACGCATGAGCGAGCTGACCGAGCGTGAGGAATTCGCGCAGGCCGTGATCGACGGATTGTCGGCGCCCAAGAAAACCCTGCCGTGCCGCTATTTCTACGACGCGCGCGGCAGCGAGCTTTTCGAAGCGATCACCGAGCTGCCGGAATATTACCCGACCCGTACGGAAATGGCGTTGCTGCAGGCGCGCGCGTCCGAGATCGCCGCTCGCGCGCCGCGCGGCGCCGTGCTTGTGGAGTTCGGATCAGGCTCCAGCCGCAAGACCGAAATACTGCTTGCGGCCATGCAGGGGCTCGCCGCCTATGTTCCCATCGATGTGTCGGGCGCTGCCCTCGATGAGGCGGCTACGCGCTTGCGCCAGCGTTTTCCGGCGCTGCGCATTCTGCCCGTGACGGGTGATTTCGGCGCGCCGCTGCATCTGCCGAGCGACATTGCGCAAGCGCCGCGCATCGGCTTCTTTCCCGGTTCGACCATCGGAAATTTTGAGCCCGACGCCGCGCGCGACTTGCTGGCTGGCATGCGCAAGCAGCTTGCGGGCGGGTCGCTCATCATTGGCGTCGATCTGCGCAAAGACCTGTCGGTGTTGCTGCCTGCATATAATGACGCAGCTGGCGTGACCGCCGATTTCAATCTCAATCTGCTCGTGCGCATCAATCGCGAACTCGGCGGGACCTTCGATCTGCGCGCCTTCCGCCATGAGGCCGTGTGGAACGAGGCTGACAGCCGGATCGAGATGCACCTCGTCAGCCGAAAGTCTCAGGATGTCGCGGCTGCGGGCCGCACGTTCCATTTTACTGAAGGCGAGCATATCCACACCGAGAACTCGTGCAAATACGATCTCGGCGCCTTCGCGCAGCTGGCGGGGCAGGCAGGCTGGCGCGTCGCGCGCGTCTGGACCGATCCGCAGGGCTGGTTCAGCCTGCAGGAGCTGGATGCGGCGTAAAAAGCCGCGCGCACTTGTTCGCGCGCGAGCGGGCTATTAAAACCCGGTGCAGATCTGCGGCCCTCTTGGCCGCGAGCCTTCACAGCGGGAATCGCCCCATGAACACGCACGCCAAACCGTCAAAGCTCATCAAGGGCGCGACAGGCGATTGGGAAATCGTCGTCGGCATGGAAATCCATGCGCAGGTGACGTCGAACTCCAAACTCTTCTCCGGCGCCTCGACCACCTTCGGCGGCGAGCCCAACAGCCATGTCTCGCTCGTCGATGCGGCGATGCCTGGCATGCTTCCGGTGATCAACGAGGAATGCGTGAAGCAGGCGATCCGCACGGGCCTCGGCCTCAAGGCGCAGATCAACCACCGCTCGGTGTTCGATCGCAAGAACTACTTCTATCCCGACCTGCCGCAGGGATATCAGATCAGCCAGTTCAAGAGCCCGATCGTTGGTGAAGGCGAAGTCATCGTTGATGTCACGGCGACCGAACAGATCGTTGTCGGCGTCGAGCGACTGCATCTCGAACAGGACGCGGGCAAGTCGCTGCATGACCAGTCGGCGACCGAGAGCTTCGTTGATCTCAATCGCTCCGGCGTCGCGCTGATGGAGATCGTGTCGAAGCCCGACATCCGCTCCGCAGAAGAGGCGCGGGCCTACGTCACGAAGCTGCGCACGATCCTGCGTTATCTGGGCACGTGCGATGGCAACATGGAAGAAGGCAGCCTGCGCGCAGACGTGAACGTATCCGTACGCAGACCCGGCGAGCCACTGGGCACTCGTTGTGAAATCAAGAACGTAAACTCGATCCGCTTCATCGGTCAGGCCGTCGAGGTGGAAGCGCGCCGCCAGATTGCGATCCTCGAAGACGGCGGCAAGATCGATCAGGAAACGCGCTTGTTCGATCCCGGCCGCGGCGAAACGCGCTCGATGCGCTCGAAGGAAGAGGCGCACGACTACCGCTATTTCCCCGACCCCGACCTGCTCCCGCTCGAGTTCGATCAGGCGTATGTTGATGCTCTGGCAGAGGGACTTCCGGAGCTCCCGGACGAGAAGCGGGCGCGCTTCATCGCCGACTACGGCCTGCCGTCCTATGACGCCGGCGTGCTGGTGATGGAGCGTGAGGCGGCTGATTACTTCGAAGCCGTGGCTCGTGGACGCGACGCGAAGGCCGCCGCCAACTGGGTCATCAACGAGCTGTTCGGCCGCCTCAACAAGGAAGGCAAGACGATCGCGTCGTCGC
>JANXTB010000268.1 GCA_025356415.1 Hyphomicrobiales bacterium | reverse complement strand
GCTGCAAAAGCTTGGGCGTGTTGGCGGCGCCAGCGGACAGGATGACCTCCCTGCCCGCGCGCACTTCCCTGATGGCGCCGGAAACATGAGCGTAGCGGACGCCTGTCGCGCGCTTGCCTTCCAGCAGGACGGCAGTCGCCTGTGCGCCGGTGATGATGTGAAGGTTGGCGCGCCGCCTGATCGGGTGAAGAAAAGCGCGCGACGCGCTGAAGCGCCAGCCGCCCTCGATGTAGCGCTGATAATAGCCGACGCCAGCCTGGCTCTTGCCGTTGTAATCGGGATTGCGATCGACGCCCAAAGACGCAGCCGCGTCGATGAAAGCGTCGCAGAGCGGATGCTTCCAGTCGCAATCGGTGATCGGCAACTCGCCCGCAAGACCGCGATACTCGGGGTCGCAATCGCCGATGCGCTTTTCTGTTTTCTTGAAGTATGGAAGGACCTCAAAATAGGACCATCCGCGGTTGCCCAGTTCGGCCCAATGGTCGAAATCCGCTCTGGCGCCGCGATTGTAGTTCATTCCGTTGATCGACGTGGAGCCGCCCAAGGTCTTGCCCTGCGGCATGGGAATGGCGCGCACGCCGGTGTGCGGGTTCGGCTCCGTCTCGAATTGCCAAGCGTATTTATCGCTCGTCGAGGCTTTGTAGACGCCGGCTGGAACGTGCAGGAGAAGGCTCTTGTCGGGGGGGCCCGCTTCAAGCAGGCATACGCTGTGACGGCCGTTCGCCGAGAGCCGGTTCGCCAGCACGCATCCCGCCGCGCCCGCACCCACGATGACATAATCAAAGACGTCGTTGTCTTCCCGCATGATCGGCAACTCCGCACTGGAACGGACGCCATGATCGTGTCTGGTTTCGAGGCCGGGGGCATTCTGTTATCGGTGGTACTCCCGCAGGCGGCTCAAAGAACGCATTCCTGTCAACGCGACGACACCTAAAAACAGCTGCAGGGCAGCCCTTGCTCTCTTTCGAGGTAGCCCCCACACCCGCCTTGCGTCGTGAAAGCGCATCGTGACACTCCACTCATGGAGGTTGCCGATGAACCGTCGCCGAATGCTCGCGGGACTACTCTCACTGCCGCTCGTGGAGCCGGCTGCGCGATGGGCGCATGCGAGTGAGACCGGACTGCATGCGGGCCGCCGCGCGGGCGCGTCGCGCAATGTGATCGCCTTGATCCGCAGCAGCGCTACAGTTTCTCGCTATGCTGGCGAGGTGATCGAGAACCTCGACATCCTTTCGCTCACTGGCGACGCTCTCACCGTCACGCATCCCGGCGTGATCGTGCGCAACTGCCGCATCGTGCATGCGGGTGGACACGGCATCCATGCGGTCGGCGCAAAAGGAGTAAGGCTTGAATCAATCGAGGTCGAACATCGCGGCGCGGGTCTGACGGGGGAAGGCACCAACATAGACAGAAACAACATCGCTCTGGAAGGCTGTCCGGACGCCGTGATCACGCGCATCAAGGCGGCCAAGGGGGCGGCCAACATCTATCTTGAGGCGTGCGAGCGATCGGTTCTGTCCTGGCTTGAGCTGCATGATGCGCGCGGGCCGTTGCCGCGAGGGCAGAATTTGCAGCTTAACAAATGCGCGAACTCGACCATTGAAGACTTTTCCGCCGAGAACGGACCGAGCTCCTGGACCGAGGACAATGTGTCCGTCTTCCACTCGGATTCATGCACCATCCGGCGAGGTCTCGTTTCCTACAACAACAGTCCAAGCGGCGACGGCGTCATGCTCGAGGGCAGCGCCGACTGTCTGGTCGAAGACGTCGATGCGTACATGCAGGGAAATGGCGCGTTCGCCGCAGTGCCATCAGACGAACGAGAATCCGGTGGTTGCATATTCCGGCGCTGCCGCACGGCTTATTCCTACAACGCCCCGCGCGATGGCCGAGAAGCCCCAAGCTCGAATGGACTATCATTCTACACGCGGGTTTCTCCAGGTCGCTCACCTCACGCCATCATCGAGTGCAGCTATTTTGCACTCGCCAACCCCCGCAATCTTATCTGGCAGACGCAAGCCCTCGCAAAGGATGCCGAGCTGAACGCCCGTGCATTCAAGCCCCGCCCTGCCCTGCGTCTCGCGTTCCACTGGAACGCCTGAAGACAAAAGGAAGTAACTCTCCCGGAGCACTTTGGCGCAATTAATGACTTCTCCAAATGCGCCAATTGTTCTTTGCCGATACGCGGTGAAAATCGTCGCCACGGAAAGAAACATTTTTCTTCACCACTGAACTTGAGACCGGGTCCTGACGCCACACTGCTCGCAGGTGGCGCGCTTTACCCTGTCTCAAAGCTCCGGGAGTGGATCAAATGACGAATGGGATGGGGCACAATTCACCTTTGAGCGAAATTGCTGCGAGCCATATCGCAAATCTTCTGACCTTTCTCAACGACATCGACCTGGAGCAAGTGAACTCCGTCATGGAAATCTTGCGTCAGGCCCGAGACCGCAACGCGACTATCTTTATCGCAGGCAACGGCGGAAGCGCAGCCACCGCGTCGCACTGGGTCAATGACCTGGGCAAGGCCACGAAGCGTTCCGGCCGCGCGCCGATCCGCGTGATGTCCCTCTCCGACAACACGTCATGGCTATCCGCACTGGCGAATGACGAGGGATACGAGCGCGCCTTTTCCGGCCAGCTCGAGAATTTCGCGCGCCGCGACGATGTTCTCATCGTGCTGTCGGCGAGTGGAAATTCACCGAACCTGATCAAGGCTGTCGAGACCGCGAAAGAAAACGACCTCATCACCGTCGGCCTGCTCGGGTTCGATGGCGGCGCACTGAAGGACATGGTCGAGGAATATGTGCTGATTGCATCGGCAAAAGGAGCCTACGAGCTCGTTGAAGACGCGCATTCAGCCGTCTGCCACGCGATCACACGTTCTCTCATCGAAGACCGGCCGGAGTAGCAGCGATGCGCGACGAAGGCACAAGCCTGACCGTTGAGATAGAGGGGCGGACCTACACCTGTCCTGAACAGGCTGTAATCCTCGCAGGCGGTCGCGGGACAAGAATGCAGCCAATCACGTTCCACCGTCCCAAGCCCATGGTTCTTGTGAATGGGCGGCCATTTCTCGAATACCAGATCGAGCAATTGAAGGAACAGGGCTTCACCCGCATCCTCCTGCTGCTGGGATATCTTCCGGACTGCGTTCAGCGCCATTTCGGCGATGGTTCGCGCTGGGGAGTCAAGATCGACTATTCCATCGGAACGGCCGATGAGCTGACCAGCACGCGCATTCAGCGTGCGCGCGATTTGCTGGATCCCTGCTTCCTGCTGCTCTATTGCGACAATTACTGGCCGATGGACATCGGCCGGATGTGGAGCCGCTTCGTGGCGCGGCGCAAGCCCGCGATGATCACGGTCTACAGCAACAAGGACAGCTATTCGAAAGGCGGGGTCAGGCTCGATGACGAGGGCGACGCGTGCGTCTTCGACAGGCTCCGGACCATGCCCGATCTTCGCGAAGTTGAAATCAGCTACGCCATCCTGACCGATCGCGCGCTGGAGCTGCTTCCGGATGAGGACATGCTTGTCGAGGAGGCCGTCTACACGCCGCTTGCGGCGCAAGGCAAGCTCGCCGCCTTCAGAAGCGATCATCGCTATTACAGTGTCGGTTCTCTCAACCGGCTGCCTGCTACAGAGCGCTTCTTGAAGAGAACGCCAACCGTCATTCTCGATCGTGATGGCGTGCTGAACGTGCGGCCAGCGCGCGCGAGATATGTTCGCTCACCGCGAGAGTGGCGTTGGTTGCCCGGCGCGCTCGACGCCCTGCGCCTGTTCAAACAACGCGGCTACCAGATCATCGTCGTCACCAACCAACCCGGGATCGCCAGGGGCGTGATGAAGGAGGCGGATCTAGCCCTTGTGCACGAACGCCTTCTGGCCGATGCGCGCAAGGCGCAGGGACCCATCGACGCCATATACCATTGCCCGCACGGCTGGCACGAAGGCTGCGCGTGCCGCAAGCCGAAACCCGGGATGCTGTTTCAGGCGCAGAAGGAATTCTGCCTGGATCTCAGCAGGACGCTCTTCATCGGCGATGACGATCGCGATGAGGCGGCCGCCGCGGCGGCTGGATGCGCGTTCGAACGCGTCGATGAATCGACGTCCCTCTACGACATCGCCGCGCGATGGGTCGGCGTGCCTTCCAAACGAAAAGCAATCGCCTGAACACGCGGGATGCCGCACCGCCATTCGAGACCGAGGACAATGCTCATGAACAAACCCAATCGCGTTCTCGTCACAGGAAATCACGGCTACATCGGATCCGTCATGGCGCCGGCCCTTGCGCGCGCCGGATATGATGTTGTCGGCCTCGATGCGGATTACTTCATGGAGTGCACGCTGGTCCCTGACCTGGCGAACATTCCAACGATCGTGAAAGACATCCGCACCGTCACCCCGGCGGATCTACGTGGCTTCGACGCCGTGATCCATCTCGCCGCGCTCAGCAACGATCCGATTGGAAATCTGAACGCCGAGTGGACCAAGGAGATCAACCTCGACGGGACCGTGCGGCTTGCGCAAATGGCGAAAGACGCTGGCGTCCGGCGCTTTCTCTTCTCCTCATCCTGCATCATGTACGGAATGTCGGGCGCCGATACGGTTGACGAGACCTCCCCGCTTGCGCCCGAAACCGAATATGCGCGATCCAAGGTGAAGGCTGAAGCTGCGCTGCGCGAACTGGCGGACGCGCGCTTCTCGCCGACCTATTGCCGCAACGGGACAATCTACGGCCTGTCGCCCCGCATGCGTTTCGACACCGTGCTCAACGATCTGACGGCCCGCGCTTACACCACTGGCGAAGTCGAGATCTCCAGCGATGGCACGCCCTGGCGGCCGGTCGTTCATGTCCAGGACATCGCGCGCGCGTTCCAGGCTGTTCTCGAAGCGCCATTGGAGGTCGTGCACAACGAAGCCTTCAATATCGGCGCTGACAAACTCAATCATCAGATTCGCGAACTGGCGGAAATTGTCGCCGACACCGTTCCGGGATGCAGGATCTCGTTCAAGCACGAGTCAGGCGCGGATCAACGCACGTACAAGGCGCGCTTTGCAAAGTTCGCAGGCGCATTCCCGGAGTTCCACTTCAACTGGACCGCCCGGGACGGCGCGCGTGAACTCTACGAGAGCTTCAAGGCGAACAAGCTGACCGCCGCAGACTTCAACGACCGGCGTTTCACCCGCCTGCGCTGGCTTCGTCATCTCGTCGATGACGGGCGAGTGAATGGAAACCTGTTCTGGAGTGAAGCCGCCGGACGGGCGGCCTGAAGTCCAGCATTGTTAAAAAGAGGTATTCGCGATGGCTGCGCTCTTTGATGCGGAATTGGGACTTCTCCAGCGCTACACCGAGGACGACACGCCAAAGCGCAAGCGCGCGCCTTCGAACTCGGCCCGCATGGTCGTATCTCAAACGCCCTTGCGGGTTAGTTTTGCCGGTGGCGGCACGGACCTGCCGGACTTCTACAATGTCGAAACGGGCGCCGTGCTGAGCGCCGCGGTCGATAAATACGTCTACGTCACGGTGAAAGAACACAGCCAGCTGTTCAACGAACCGATCCGGATCAACTACTCCGCGACCGAGCAAGTGAACGCCATTGACGAGATCAAGAACAACATCGCCCGCGAATGTCTGAAGCTGCTGAAAATCGAGCCGCCGATCTACATCAGCACCGTGGGTGACATACCCGCGTCTTCGGGGCTCGGCGGTTCGAGCACATTCGCGGTCGGCCTCCTCAACGCGCTGCATGCGTATCGCGGAGAGCGTGTCACCGCAGGGCAGCTCGCAGAAGAAGCGTGCCATATTGAAATCGATATTCTGGGCGAACCGATCGGCAAGCAGGATCAATATGCTGCGGCCTTCGGCGGCTTCAATCTTTTCCGCTTCGAGCCTGGCGGCGCTGTCACGGTCGAGCCGCAACGCACGCAGAACGGCTCCATTTCCGAACTCTTCGCCAATATACAAATGTTCTGGACCGGGCATCAGCGGCCCGCCAGCTCCGTTCTGTCGGAACAGAAAGCCAATACGGGGCGCAATCTCGACGTCCTTCGCTGCATGCGGGACGAAGCCTACGACCTGCGCCAGCTCTGCTCCGCCGATCACATCAGCCTGACCGCGTTCGGCGGCATGCTCCGCAGGGGCTGGGAGAAAAAACGCAGCCTCGGGTCGTCCGTCTCCAATCGGACGATCGACGCCTGGTACGAGGCTGCGCTCGCAGCCGGCGCCATTGGCGGAAAGATCTGCGGCGCGGGTGGCGGCGGATTCTTCTTGTTCATCGTCCCTCCGGAAAAACGGGTCGCGGTTCGCAACGCGCTTTCGGAGTTGGCGGAAGTCCCGATTGATTACGAGGTGCATGGATCGCGAGTGGTCTTCGCCTCGGGTGTGTGAGCCGGGCTGACGAGACAAAGTGTCGGGACTTGGGGAGGAAACCATGATCTTCGAAAGGACGGCTATTCCCGGCGCTTGGCTCGTGGGTCTTGAGAAGTTCGCAGATCACAGGGGTTACTTCGCACGGGCATGGTGCAGGCGTGAATTCGAGGAGCATGGAATTACCGAGCCGCCTGTGCAGATGAACCATTCCTACAACCGGTTCAAGAACACCTTGCGCGGCTTTCATTATCAGGTGGCGCCGTGGCAGGAGGCGAAACTTCTACGCTGTATTCGCGGCGCCGTTCACGACGAGCTCGTCGACTTGAGGGCGGATTCTCCAACCTATCTGCATCACATCTCGGTCCTTCTCAGCGCCACCAACCACCGCATGCTGCTCGTGCCAAAGGGCTGCGCCAACGCCTTCCTGACGATGCAGGATGACACCGAGGTCACCTACCTCGTCTCTCAATATTACACGCCCGAAGCAGAACGGGGTCTGCGGTGGAACGATCCAGCCCTGAACATCGAATGGCCAGTGAAGGAGCCGGCCATCATTTCCGACAAGGACAAAAACTGGCCGGATTTCCATTGAGGGCAAGATCATGTTCATTCTCGACACGGAACTGAAGAAGCGCGCTGAAGAAGGACGTCCCATCAAGGTGGGCATGGTCGGCGCCGGCTTCATGGCTCGCGGAATTGCGAGCCAGATCATTCGGCATTGCCCCGGCATCTCGCTTCTGGCGATCAGCAACCGTCACATCGAAGCGGCGCGTGCGGCCTATGTGGATGCAGGTCATGCCGCTCCCCGGGAAGTTCACTCGCTGGCCGCGCTCGAGAGCGCCATTCACTCCGGCCAGGCCGCAGTCACTGACGATCCGGCGCTGCTGTGCGATGCGGCGGACATCGACGTCATCGTCGAGGTCACGGGCGCGGTCGAATTCTCAGCTCATGTCGTCCTTCGCGCGATCCGGAACCACAAGCACGTCGTCATGATGAATGCGGAACTCGACTCGACCGTCGGGCCCATTCTCAAGACCTACGCCGACCGCGCCGGCGTTGTGATCACGAACACCGAAGGCGATCAGCCTGGCGTCATCCTGAATCTCTTCCGCTGGGTCAAAGGCCTTGGAATTCGGCCCGTCCTTTGCGGCAATATCAAAGGTCTCCACGACCCCTATCGAAACCCGACGACGCAACAAGGATTCGCGGCGAAGTGGGGAATGAAGGCGCCCATGGTGACCTCATTCGCCGACGGCACGAAGATTTCCTTCGAGAATGCAATCGTTGCAAACGCCACCGGAATGCATGTGGCGCGACGTGGCATGTATGGTCCTACGGTGGAAACCGGCACGCCTATACAGGGCGCTGTCGACTGGTATCCCCGCGAGTCTCTCATGCGCGGATCAGGCATCGTCGATTATTGCGTCGGCGCCATGCCCAACCCTGGCGTCTTCGTGCTCGGAACGACAGATGATGCGACAGAGAAGCATTATCTTTCATTATACAAGATGGGAAACGGCCCGCTTTACTGCTTTTACTGGCCCTACCATCTCTGTCACTTCGAAGTGCCTTTCACGATTGGACGCGCGGCAATTTTCGGCGATGCGGCGATCGCGCCCATCGGCGCCCCCATGGTGGATGTCGTTGCGGCCGCGAAGACAGACCTGAAAGCCGGCCAGACGCTCGACGGGATCGGCTATTACATGACTTACGGTCTATGCGAAAACGCCGAGACGGTTGTCCGCGAGCGCCTGCTGCCAATGGGTCTCGCCGAAAGCTGCATTCTCAAGCGAGATCTTCCACGCGATCAGGTGCTGACCTACGACGATGTCGCGTTACCCGCTGGCCGGCTCAGCGATCGCCTGCGCGCTGAACAGGACGAGTTCTTTTTTGGCGAGCAGAAGAAGCGAATGCAGGCATAAGAAAGCGCGGCGTCAGAGCGCGTAAAATAATCGGTCTTTCGAACCCCAACCTCTTCGGCATCGGCGATGCAATGCGTCCAATGCAAACCAGGGGGATCTGATGAATTGGAAAATACACGCAGCCGGCAGGCGTGACTTTTCGGGGTTCTCCCCGGCCGCTGCCAGGAAGAGCGATGTCCTTCTTGTGGCAAACCTGCCTCCCGCCATTCAATCGATTGCGGAGGCGCCGCCCTGCCGGTGCGCGCTTTCCATCCGCAAGCGCATCCTTGACATCGTCCTTTCACTTGCTCTGGTTCTATTGCTCGCGCCGCTTTTCCTTCTGGTCGCGCTGGCGATCCGCATCGACTCGCCTGGCCCCGCCTTGTTCCGTCAAACCCGGCTCGGGATGCGCGGAAAGCCGTTCAAGATTCTGAAATTCCGGACGATGAACGTGATGGAGGATGGCGCATCGGTCCGCCAGGCGACGCAAGACGATGAAAGGACGACACAACTTGGACGCATCCTCAGGAAAACGAGCATCGACGAGACGCCACAGCTCATCAATGTTCTGCGCGGAGAAATGTCCATTGTCGGCCCGCGTCCGCATGCTGTTGCGCATGACCGCTATTATTCGGCGGAGATCCCGGAATATGCCAAGCGCATGACCGTCAGGCCGGGGATCACTGGTTGGGCGCAGGTCAACGGAGCGCGCGGTCCGACGCCGACGATCGACCACATGCGCCAGCGCGTGATGTTCGACATTCGCTATGTCGAACAATGGTCATTATCGCTCGACTTCATGATTTTACTCAAAACAGTTCTCATGGAATTCACCCGACAAGACGCAGCCTGCTGAATGAGGCCGCGCTCTTAACGACGTCCGAGCCGCAGGGCGAAATCCGCGAACAGCGACTGCAGCGGAGAGACATTCAAGGACCAGAGCGGCGTCGAGCCCAGCACCATGCGGCCTGTCGTCGTGCTCGTGTCGAGGGGTGTGTTCAGGATCCGGAGACCGACACCCTTGGTGGCAAGCTTCTTGACGATCCGCACAACGCCACGGCTGGTCCAGGCGAGGTGATGCGCCCACCGGACGATGACGATGTCCCCAGCTTTCGCCTG
>JANXTB010000262.1 GCA_025356415.1 Hyphomicrobiales bacterium | reverse complement strand
CACCCGATTGCCGTCTTCATCATATGTCCAGGCGCGGCCCTTGATCTTGGTGTGCAGCGTGATCGTCTTGGTCTGCAGCGCGTGCTCGATCTCGGACTGGCTCGAGAAAGCCATGCCCTGCCCGATGTCGCCATCGCGCATCAACGACACGTAATAGAGGCCGAGAACGATGTCCTGCGACGGCACGATGATCGGCAGCCCGTTAGCGGGATGCAGAATGTTGTTGGTCGACATCATCAGCACGCGCGCTTCAAGCTGCGCTTCGAGCGACAGCGGAACGTGCACGGCCATCTGGTCGCCGTCGAAGTCCGCGTTGAACGCGGCGCAGACGAGCGGATGCAGCTGGATCGCCTTGCCTTCGATCAACACCGGCTCGAAAGCCTGGATGCCTAGACGATGCAGCGTCGGCGCGCGGTTCAGCATCACCGGGTGTTCGCGAATGACCTCGTCAAGGATGTCCCAGACTTCGGGCTTTTCCTTTTCGACAAGCTTCTTCGCCTGCTTCACGGTCGCCGACAATCCCTTCGCGTCGAGACGCGAATAGATGAACGGCTTGAACAGCTCGAGCGCCATCTTCTTGGGCAAGCCGCACTGATGCAGTTTCAGTTCGGGACCCACGACGATGACCGAACGACCCGAGTAATCGACGCGCTTGCCGAGCAGGTTCTGGCGGAAGCGGCCCTGCTTGCCCTTGAGCATGTCGGCGAGCGACTTCAGCGGACGCTTGTTGGCGCCGGTGATGACGCGGCCACGGCGGCCGTTGTCGAACAATGCGTCAACCGCTTCCTGAAGCATGCGCTTCTCGTTGCGGATGATGATGTCGGGCGCGCGAAGCTCGATGAGGCGCTTCAGGCGGTTGTTGCGGTTGATGACGCGGCGGTACAGATCGTTCAGATCCGACGTTGCGAAACGGCCGCCATCGAGCGGCACGAGCGGACGCAGGTCCGGCGGAATGACCGGCACTTCGGTGAGGATCATCCACTCGGGCTTGTTGCCCGACTGCATGAAGGCCTCGATGATCTTCAGGCGCTTGGCGAGCTTCTTGGGCTTCAGCTCGGTGGTCGCCTCGGCGATTTCGACGCGCAGCTGCGCGGCGATCGTCTCGAGATCCATGTTGCGCAGGATTTCGCGGATCGCTTCGGCGCCGATGAGGGCCGTGAACGAATCCTGTCCATACTCGTCCTGCGCGCGCAGGAAGTCGTCCTCGGAGAGGAGCTGACGATCCTTCATGGGCGTCAGGCCCGCATCGAGCACGATGTAGGATTCGAAATACAGGATGCGCTCGAGATCCTTGAGCGTCATGTCGAGCAGGAGGCCGATGCGCGACGGCAGCGACTTCAAGAACCAGATGTGCGCGACCGGAGCGGCGAGCGAAATGTGGCCCATGCGCTCACGGCGCACGCGCGACAGCGTGACTTCGACGCCGCACTTTTCGCAGATGACGCCCTTGTACTTCATCCGCTTGTACTTGCCGCACAAGCACTCGTAATCCTTGATCGGACCAAAGATGCGCGCGCAGAAAAGACCATCGCGTTCAGGCTTGAACGTACGATAGTTGATGGTCTCCGGCTTCTTGATCTCGCCGAACGACCAGGACAGAATCTTCTCTGGGCTCGCGATAGCGATCTGGATCTGATCGAAGGCCTGCGGAGCCGCGACCGGATTGAAGAGATTCATGACCTCTTGATTCATACCCATCTCCTGAAGCTCGGGCGCGTGCCGCCTGTGCGGCTGGCCCTGCCGGATAAATCCTGATTCAAATCGGGAGCGCGCGGACGCGCTCCCGTTTTAGAAAACGTCACTCGGCGGCTTCGGCCGGCGGCAGATCGACCTTCTTCGTCGAAGTGAGTTCGACGTTGAGGCCGAGCGACCGCATTTCCTTGACGAGCACGTTGAAGCTCTCCGGGATGCCCGATTCGAACGTGTCTTCGCCACGCACGATCGACTCGTAGACCTTGGTGCGGCCAGCGACGTCGTCCGATTTCACGGTCAGCATTTCCTGCAGCGTGTAGGCGGCGCCGTACGCTTCCAGCGCCCACACCTCCATTTCGCCGAAACGCTGGCCGCCGAACTGCGCCTTGCCACCCAGCGGCTGCTGCGTGACGAGCGAGTACGGGCCGATCGAGCGCGCATGGATCTTGTCGTCGACAAGGTGATGCAGCTTCAGCATGTAGATGTAGCCGACAGTCACCTTGCGGTCGAAAGTATCGCCCGTGCGGCCGTCATAGAGCGTCGACTGGCCCGACGGATCGAGACCCGCCTGCTCCAGCATGATCACGATGTCTTCCTCATGCGCGCCGTCGAAGACGGGGGTCGCAATCGGAACGCCGCGACGCAGATTCTCGCCGAGCTCGATGAGCGAAGGCTCATCCATGCCCTTGATCGTCTCGTCGGGACCGTAGATCTCGATCAGCTTGTTGCGCAGCGGCTGCGCGTCGCCGTTGCGTAGATACGCGTTGACCGTCTCGCCGACCTGGCGACCGAGCCCGGCGCAAGCCCAGCCCAGATGCGTCTCCAGAATCTGCCCGACGTTCATGCGCGAAGGCACGCCGAGCGGGTTCAGGACGATGTCGACAGGCGTGCCGTCCGCGAGGAACGGCATGTCTTCCTGCGGCACGATCTTGGACACCACGCCCTTGTTGCCGTGACGGCCGGCCATCTTGTCGCCCGGCTGGATCTTGCGCTTCACGGCGACGAAGACCTTCACCATCTTCATCACGCCCGGAGGCAATTCGTCACCGCGCTGCAGCTTCTCGACCTTGTCGAGGAAGCGGCTTTCCAGCCCCTTCTTCGCTTCGTCGTACTGCTTCCGCATGGCTTCGATCTCGGTCATGACCTTGTCGTCATCGACCGCGAACGTCCACCACTGGGAGCGCGGATATTCTTCAATCGTGTCCTTCGACAGCTGCGTGTCTTTCTTGAAGCCCTTCGGCCCCGAGATCGCCACCTTGCCCGACAGGATCGAGTTCAGGCGCGAATAGACGTTGCGGTCGAGGATCGCGAGTTCGTCGTCGCGGTCCTTGGCGAGACGCTCGATCTCTTCACGCTCGATCGCCTGCGCACGTTCGTCCTTGTCGACGCCGTGGCGGTTGAACACGCGCACTTCCACGATCGTGCCGGTCACGCCCGGAGGCACGCGCAGCGAGGTATCGCGAACGTCGGAAGCCTTCTCGCCGAAGATGGCGCGCAGAAGCTTCTCTTCCGGCGTCATCGGGCTTTCGCCCTTCGGCGTGATCTTGCCGACGAGGATGTCGCCCGCCTGAACTTCCGCGCCGATATAGACGATGCCGGCCTCATCCAGATTCTTCAGCGCTTCTTCCGAAACGTTCGGAATGTCGCGCGTGATTTCTTCCGGACCCAGCTTCGTGTCGCGCGCCATCACTTCGAACTCGTCGATGTGGATGGAGGTGAACACGTCGTCCTTCACGATGCGCTCGTTGAGCAGGATAGAGTCTTCGAAGTTGTAGCCATTCCACGGCATGAACGCGACGAGCACGTTGCGGCCGAGCGCCAGGTCGCCGAGATCGGTCGAGGGACCGTCAGCGATGATGTCGCCCTTGCGCACGAAATCGCCGACCTTCACCAGAGGCTTCTGGTTGATGCTGGTGGACTGGTTCGAACGCTG
>JANXTB010000079.1 GCA_025356415.1 Hyphomicrobiales bacterium | reverse complement strand
GTCTCGCGCTTTAAACAGGGCGCATGAGCAACATCGCTTCGCCCTGTGTGAACATCTGCCAGCTGGACGCCCGCGGCGAGACTTGCCTCGGCTGTGGGCGCACCTGTGCGGAGATCGGCGGCTGGATGTCGATGAGCGCCGAACAGCGCGCCGCCGTGATGGCGCGGCTGGCGGACAGCAAGCGCGAGCCGGCCCGCCCCTAAGCGTAGACCATGCTGATCAGCAGGCGGCTCGACACGAGCAGCAGGAAAATTCCGAACGCCAGTTCGAGCTTCCGCTTGGTGAGCGCATGGGCGATGCGCACGCCAAGCGGCGCGGTCATTACGGCGACGGGCGCGAAGGCCGCGAGGCCGATCAGCGACACGAAGCCCAGCGAGAGCGGCGGCAGGAACGGCTTGTCCCACCCCGCCAGCACGAAGCCGATGGCGCCCGGGACGGAGATCAGCACGCCAACGCCCGCCGAGGTCGCCACCGCCTGATGGATGGTGCGGCCGTAAAAGGTCATGAACATGGTGGCGAGCTGGCCGCCGCCGATGCCCATCAGCGCCGACAGGAAGGCGTTGACGAAGCCGAAGAGGCGCAGCGCCACGCCCTGCGGCGGCTCGTCGCCGAGATGCCATTTGAGATTGAGGATCAGCCGCGTCGCGCTGAGGCCCGCGATGGTGATGAAGGCGATCTTGAACAGCGCGGGCGGCGCATAGCGCGCCACGAAGCTGCCGACCAGCACGCCGAGAATCGTCGGCGCGATCCACGCACGCAGGATCTTCATGTCCACCGCCCCGCGCGCGTTGTGGGCGCGGAACGAACGGATGGAGGTCGGGATGATGACGGCAAGCGACGTGCCGACGCAGAGTGGCATGCGGGTCGCTTCCGGCACATCGAGAATGCGGAAGAGTTCGTAGAGCACCGGGACGATGAGCGCTCCGCCCCCGACGCCAAACACGCCGGCAAGAATGCCCGTCAAGGCGCCCGCCGCCGCGAGCGAGGCGGCGAGAAAAGCGAGCTCTGTCACGGAGTGGCCGACGAACATGGGGATCTCACAAGCCAATTTGCGCCTGCTTGTGAGGCATCATGCGGCGCGCCGCAAGGGCGGCGACGTTTAGTGAGGTGCGCTGGCGCCTGCGTGCGCGGGGCCGGCCGAGGCTGCGGCCATGTCTATTTCCGGCACGCCCATGCAGATGGCCGCGCAGGCGGCGAGCGCCTCGCCACACACCAGAAGCTCAGGCTGATCGTGGCGGCTGGCGCAGGATAGAGCCACACGCTCGGCGACCTCGACGCAAACACGCAGAACCATTTCGCGAATGTCCGGCACGCGCTCGAGGCAATCGGCGGTGAGCGAAGTGACGCGGGCGGCTTCCGACAGGCCGTTGGCCAGATCCTTGTCGCCGGCCAGCTCCGGGGTGAGGCGAACGTAAGCCAAGGCCTCGCTGCAAGCGCGGGCGGCGTCGAGGCAGGATTCGATCTTGGAACCCGTTGCAGCGTCGATCGTCATCGGAAAACTCTCACTCTATGCGCGCGTACGCACTCCCAGCAGCCCGGCGGATAACGGCCAAGACTGGCTTTCGGTTGCATTATGACGGAAAGCTTTGCCGATAGAAAGCTTTGCCAATCAACTAGACCTGAGCGGGCTCTTCGGCGCGGGCGCCCTGCGCAACCATGCCGAGCGCTTCCCTCACCACCTCGACGCCGGCGCCGCGTACGACAGCCTTCGTCGCCAGCGTGCGCCGCCACGCCCTGGCCCCCGGCAGGCCGGTGAACAGACCAAGCATGTGGCGGGTCATGTCATGCAAGCGCACGCCCTCCGCCAGCCGCGCTTCGAGATAGGGAATATAGGCCTCGACCGCCTCGAAGGAATTGGCGACCGGCGCCGGCTGGCCGAACACCAGTGGATCGACGCTCACCAGCATGTCGGGATTCTGATAGGCGACGCGGCCGAACATCAGCCCATCCAGCGTATCGAGATGCGGCAGCGCCGCCTCGATGCTTTGCAGGCCGCCGTTCAGCGCGATCGGAAGCGTCGGGTAGTCGCGCTTGAGCGCGTGCACGACGTCGTAATCGAGCGGCGGGACGTCGCGGTTTTCCTTAGGCGACAGACCCTGCAGCCAGGCCTTGCGCGCATGGACGATGAGCCCGTCCACCCCTGCCTCGACCACGCTTTGCGTGAGCGCCCAAAGCGCCTCGCGCGGCTCCTGATCGTCGACGCCGATGCGGCATTTCACCGTAACGGGAATTTTCACCGCCGCCTTCATGGCCGCGACGCAATCGCCCACAAGCCGCGGCTCGCGCATCAGGCACGCGCCGAACGCGCCGTTCTGCACGCGGTCCGAAGGGCAGCCGCAATTCAGATTGATCTCGTCGTAACCGAAGGCCTCGCAGATGCGCGCGCATTCCGCCAGCGCTTGAGGATCCGAACCGCCAAGCTGCACGGCGACGGGATGCTCGACATCGTCAAAGCCCAGCAACCGTTGGCGGTCGCCATGGATGATCGCGCCGGTGGTGACCATCTCGGTATAGAGCAAGGCGTGGCGCGACAGCGTGCGATGGAGGACGCGGCAGTGCCGGTCACTCCAGTCCATCATGGGGGCCACGGAAAAGCGGAGGCTGTCGAGATGCTTTGAAGTCACAATGGCGCCGGCGTCCTGATGCGTGATGCCGGCCATTGTAACGCGACCGGCGCAATTATCCATGTGGCACAGGTCCACACCTGCCCCAAGAGGCGCAAGCTTGCGCCGGCAGCATTTGCGTCAACCAAGTAAGCGTCTGCTACACTAGCCTCGACTCAAGAGGAGGGCGGCATGCTCAAGGAATTTCGGGAATTTGCACTAAAAGGAAACGTCATGGATCTCGCCATCGGCGTGATCATCGGCGCGGCCTTTTCGAGGATCGTCGACTCTCTCGTCGCCGACCTCTTCATGCCCATCATCGGCGCGGTGACAGGCGGGCTAGATTTTTCCAATCACTTCATCGCCCTGTCCTCCGCCGTGAACGCGCCCGCTTTGGCAGATGCAAGGAAACAGGGCGCTGTGCTCGCCTGGGGCAATTTCCTGACCATCGCGGTCAACTTCATCATCGTGGCGATCGTGCTGTTTCTGGTGGTGCGCGCCATCAACACGCTGCGCCGGAACACGCCGCCGGCGCCTGCGCCCGCCCCCGCGCCCGCGCGCTCGGAGGTTCTCCTGGAAGACATCCGCGACCTGCTGGCGAAGCGCCCGACCGTCTGACTCAAGCCTGGCTCAAGGCTCTGCCGATAGACAGGAATCGTCCCCGATCCTCCCCGGGGATGATTCCTCCCAGACTTGGCCGCC
>JANXTB010000251.1 GCA_025356415.1 Hyphomicrobiales bacterium | reverse complement strand
GCCCCGCTTCCGGCGCGGTAATGACCACGCGACGCCTGGCCTCAACTAGAATCGCGCCGACGCCGACCAGCGCCGTGAAGTGGCGCGGCTCGAGCTGCAGCACATGCGCTAGATCTTCCATTGCGCCGGTTGCGTCGCGCTGGAAGAAACGCACCGTCGCGCGGCGATTCCAAGCTTCGGCCCATTGCGGCTCGATGTCGACAAGCCTGTCGAGCATCTCCTCGGCGAGCTTCCAGTCTTTCTGGCCGATCAGCTTGCCGGTGCGCTCCATGATGATGTCGGCGGTGTCCGAGCCCGAGCGCGACCACACGCGCTGGATGGCGCCGGCTATGCCCTGCGCCTCGGCCTCGTCCTTGGTCTTGCCCAACCGGTCGAAGAGATCGTCGAGAATCTTCTGGCGTCCGGCGGGCTGGACGACCTGCGCCGATTGATCCGGTTTGGGGTCGGGCACGCGCGCGGCGTTTTTTTGATCGGGCGCGCGGGGCGGCGTGTCGGCCACACTCGTTCCCGCCAAGCCTGCCCCGGCAATGCCGAGGAGGAGGGCCGCAATCGAGACAAGGGTCAAGCGGGCGCGCATAAGCAGAAGAGTAGGGCGGCGCCTGCGTGTCGTCAAAGGGGGCGGGCGGTGAATGTCTTCACAAAAAGTGGAGCTGCTCAGGCTGCGCGGCCGCGCGAGGCCCAGATGTCATGGACTTCGTCCCAGGATGGCGCGGCGTCCGCGACGAAGCCGATCGTCTTTCCCGTCGCGATTTCGTGGAATGCGCGCACGGCGCCAAGATGCGCGCCGCTGCGCACATAGTTTCGCATCGCCTGCTCATCATCCCAGACGGTGACGGTGTGGTGTACGCCACCGATGATCCGCGCGGCAGCGCTGCGAATGCCTTGCGCTCGCTTGGCTTGCGTCATGGCGCGAATAGCATGCCACCAGAATCGAAAAAAGTGGCGGCGACTGCGCAAGGTAAGGCCGGTGATCGAAACGTATGGCATTGGCCGCTCCAGCAAAGTCTTAGATGCTGGATACGTTTCTCCGTCCCGGACGGACCAAAAGAAAAAGCCCCGGACGAGCCGGGGCTTTTTTAAAGGACAGCGAAGCTGGCTTCAGCCCTGACGGGCCTTGAAGCGCTTCTGGGTCTTGTTGATGATGTAGACGCGGCCCTTGCGGCGCACGATCTGGTTGTCGCGATGACGACCACGCAGAGACTTCAAGGAGTTACGGACTTTCATGTGTGTCCCCGGACGCTGGTTGCGGCGGGGACGGGCCCGCCTCACAAATTGGAGTGCGCGGTCTATGCCTCATTTGTCGCGCCGGATCAACCCTAAAGCGGCTATTGTCCCTCACGTGACCACCGCGAATCGCAATCTGGAAGCTCTGCCGTCATGACGACCCCGCTTGCCCTGGCTCTCGCCGCCGCGCGCGCCCAACGCCGCTTCCATGCCTATAGTGCGGCGGAGCGCCCGCTGGACCCCTATCTGGTGCAGGCGGAGGTCGCCAGCCTTGCCAAAACCAGCGCCGTGGGCTGGAAAACCGGCTTCGGGCCGGACCGGACGCCCATCGCCGGGCCGATCTTCGCCTCCGACATGCGTGAAAATGGCGGGACCTATCGGCTGATTCCCGGCGAGCAGGTGCTGGTCGAGGTCGAACTCGCGATCCGCCTCGCGCGCGATCTGCCTCCGGGCCGGGTCTATTCGATTCACGATGTGCTGGCGGCGACCGCGGAAATGCTGGTCGGGATCGAGCTCATCGGCACCCGCTATGCCGATCCCGATGCTGTCCCCTTCGAGGCGCGGCTCGCCGACAATCTCAACAACGGGGCCTATGTGACCGGGGAGGGGACGCGCGATTTCGCGAGCCTGCCCCGCGAGGGTCTGCGCCTGCGGCTGTGGATCGATGGCGCGCTGTCGGCCGACCATCCGGGCGTCCATCCCGATGGCGACCCGCTCACCGGCGTCGCCGCCTGGGCGTCCGCGCAGGCGGATCGTCTCGGCGGCCTGAAAGCCGGGCAGGTAATCACCACCGGGTCGCTGAACAAGCCGGCGCCGATCTCGAGGCCGGCGCGGCTCGAGGCCGAGCTTGAAGGGCTCGGCCGCGTGCGTCTTCAGATCGTGAGCTGAGATTTCCTCAGCTGCGCGGCGAGATGATGTCCTTCGCCCGCTTGATCGTCTCTTTTGGCGTGGCATAGAGCTTCTCGACCACATCCTGCACGCGCTCGCCGGGGGACGCCGTCACGTCGAGACGGCTCTTCTCCGCGTCGGCGAGGAATTCGGGATCCTTCACGGTCGCCATGAAGGCGTCGCGCAGAACTTTCACCTGCGCCGGATTGGCGCCCGGCGGCGCGATATACGGGCGGCCGAAGATCTGCTGGCTGAAAATCATTTCAACGGCCTTTTTATCCTCTTCGCTCTTGATAAAATTCCAGATCGGCGGAACGCCCAGGCGGTCGAGCTCGGGCTCAAGATCGAGGCTGTTCTGGACGAGGATGTTGATCTTCTTTTCCGATAGCCAGCTCGGCCGCTGCGACTTCAGGCTCGACCAGTCGAGGCCGCACATGCCGTCGACCTCGCCGCGCTCCATCGCAAGGAAGATGTCGACCGTGCCCTTGTAGCCGCTCACCACGTTGAACTGCCCGCCGGCCGCATTGGCGTGCAGATAGGCGTAGTCGCGCGTCGAGCCGCCGGCGGCGCTCGCGCCGATGATGACCTTGTTCTTCTGCGCGTCCTCGAAGGTCTTGATCTTGGACGTCTGGAAGGTAATGCAGACGCGGGTGCCGCTGTCGGCGCTGCCGAGATAGACGAATTTCGTCGGGTCGAAGAGGCCCTGCTGCTTCTCTTCGAGCAGCGGCCCGATGATGATGCCGGGGAAAACCGCGCCGATCATGGTCCCGTCCTTGGGCGCGACCGAGGCGAGATACGCCGCCGCCGTGCCGGAGCCGGCGCCCGGCTGGTTGCGCGCCACGAAGGTCGGATTGCCGGGGATGAACCGGCCCATGTGGCGCGACAGCGCCCGTGCATAGAGGTCGTAGCCGCCGCCTGCGTCACCGCCAATCAGGAAGATGATCTGCTTGCCGGCGTAAAAATCGTTGGCCGCAGCAGGCGTCGTAAGCGCCGCCAGCGTCGTGAGCCCGGCGAGGGCGGCGCATTGCGCCAGTCTACGAATTCGCTCAAGGCGATGGATGATCATTGAACGCGCTCCCTTTTCGCCGGTCGGCGCCATTCGGCGCTCTTTGGGCTCTGAAAATGATTTTATCGCCAAAAAGGCGACTTTGCACAATCGGGTCGGCCTGAAAAGCGACGGCCCCGCAGCGCGGTGAAGCGAGGCGGGGCCGTGCGGTCCGTAAAGACCGGAGCTGACGGGAATACGCGAGACTTGATTTCCCGAAACCGAAATTGCGACAGATTCCTCTAACGTAGCGTTAAGGCTAAAACGTCAGGGCGCCTTTTCGATGACCGCGCAACCGATCCGGTCGCCCGAATCGCCAGCCGGCTGGCTGCGGTAATCATCAGCCTTGGCGTGGATGACGAGCGCCGAGCCGTCCGCGTCGAACAGCGAATTGTCACCAGCGCCCAGCGTCACGCCCGGCGTGAAGATCTGCTCCTTCAAGGCGCCACCGGCGGGCACGGTGAGATTCGGCAGATCGCCCGCGTGCGGCCCCTTGCCTGAATGGTAGCCGTGTTCCTGACCCGCCACACTGAAATGGCCGCCTGCGGTCGTGAACTTGGCCGCGCCGTCGCATTTGCCGGTCTGGTGGATGTGGAAGCCATGCAGGCCCGGGGTCAGGTCCTTCAGATCGATGTCGATCAGCACGCCCTTTTCGGTCTGGGTGATTTGCGCGGAGCCGAGCGACTTGCCCGTCTGGTCGACAAAGCTCGCCTTGGCGCTGGGGCCGGCCTGCTGCGCGAAGGCGACGGGCACGGTTTGCGCAAAGCCAAGGGCGCAGATTGCTGCGATGACGGTTTTGTTCATTGAAAGCTCCTCCCGAAAAGTCCCTTCCAGATGAAGGTAGAGTAGCTTAGCGGACGCGCAGCTAACGTCCAAAGCCTTCGGATGATCCGCGCGCGGCATTGTGATGCGACAATCGCGACCCTAAGGCATTGTCTGGTTGTCAGGTCTTTAACGTCTGGGAGCCGCCCGATGACGAGTTATGACCATGCCTTGCGCACATCTCCCGCACCCCGTTTTGTCACGCGTCACCTGCGGGTGGCCGATATTGGTCACGCTCTGTCCCGAGGCTGGGAAGATTTCTGGGCGATGCCCTCGCATCTCCTGTTTCTGGGCCTCCTGTATCCGATCGCCGGCATCGCCATAGGCTTGGTGACGGCAGGCGAAAACGCCTTCTGGCTGCTCTACCCTCTGCTGTCGGGCTTCGTTCTGATCGGCCCGTTCGCGGCCATCGGGCTCTACGAAATGAGCCGGAAGCGCGAGCGCGGCGAACGGCCGACGTGGCGCGACGCCTTCAACGTCCTGCATGCGCCGAATATCGGATCCATCCTCGCGCTCGGCGGCTTGCTGGCGGCGCTGTTCCTCGGCTGGCTGACGATCGCGCATTCGCTTTACATGCTTTTCTTCGGCGACGAGCCTGCGAAGAGCTACGAGCAATTCTTCGGTCAGGTGCTGGGCACGCAAGCGGGCATGAGCCTCATCGTCATCGGCAACATCATCGGCCTGTTCTTCGCGATCGTGGCGCTGGCGCTCAGCGTGTTTTCATTCCCGCTGATGCTCGACCGGAATGTCGGGCTCGACGTCGCCCTGAGCACGAGCCTGCGCGCCGCATGGGACAATCCGCTGGTCGTTGCGCTGTGGGGCCTCACCATTACGCTGCTGATGGCGCTGGGGATCGCCGCGGCCCTGATGGGGCTCGCCATCGTCGTGCCCGTTCTGGCGCATGCCACATGGCATTTCTATCGCCGGGCGATCGGGCCGCCGCTTGGTTGAAAGAAACAAAAAAGCGGCGCCCCAAGGCGCCGCTTTCAATTAGCCTGACGGCCATTCTTATCTGGCGAATGCCGATGCGATGCGATTGCCGAGCTGACGCACCGGGGGATCGTTGGGCGTCGAGCCCGCGCGTGCGACGCCCAATGCGGCGCGCACTCCATCGAGCCGGAACTTTCCGACCAGCCGTCCGAGATCGTTGGCCTTGTCGGTCAGCGAATGGCTGGCGCTCGTCGTCTCGTCAACCATGGCGGCATTCTGCTGCGTGCTCTGATCCATCTGTCCGACAGCGACATTGACCTCGCGCAGGCTGACCGCCTGGTCTTTGGCGGAGTTGGCGATGGCTTCTACAAGCTGCGTCACGCGCGCAACATGGTCGCCGATGGACGTGAAGGCGTCGCCCGTGTGACGCACCAGTTCAACGCCGGATTCGATCTGGCTGCTGGATGTCGAGATCAGCGCCTTGATGGCTTTCGCGGCTTCCGTCGACCGTTGCGCAAGTCCGCGCACTTCCTGCGCCACGATGGCAAAGCCGCGACCTGCGTCGCCCGCACGCGCCGCCTCGACGCCGGCGTTCAACGCGAGCAGGTTGGTCTGGAAAGCGATCTCGTCGATCATGGTGATGATCTCGCCAATCTGGCGCGAGGATTGTTCGATCGTATCCATCGCCGCAATCGTATCGCGCACGATGGCGCCTGAACCATCGGCTTCGACTTTGGCCGCTGTCACCGCCGAGCGCGCCATTTCCGACATGTCGGACGTCTTGCGCACGGCGTCGACAATGCCGTTGAGCGCGGCCGATGTTTCTTCGAGAGCCGCGGCCTGCTGTTCAGTGCGGCGCGACAAATCGTCGGCCGCGGTGGTGATCTCGTGCGCGCCATTGTGGACGGATTCTGTCGCGATCGAAATGTCCTTCAGCGTTCCAGCCAGCGCGGTGATGGCGGCGTTGAAATCGCTTCGGAGCTTTTCATATTCGGGCGACAGAGGTTCCGTCAGGCGGAAGGCGAGATCGCCGCTGGCGATATGGTCGAGACCCGTGGCGAGCGCCTCGACGACGCGCTGGCGCTTCATGTCGGCCTCCTTCGCCAGGGCTTCGATGCGCTGCCGGTCCTCTTCGTTTGCGGCGCGCTTCTCGTCACCGCGTTGCCGCGCAGCAAGGCGTTCGATGGCGCTGGAGCGGAAGATGCAAACCGCATGAGCCATCTCGCCGATTTCGTCTTTGCGCTGAGCGTAAGGCACTTCTTCGTTGTAGGTCCCGTTGGCAAGCCGCGACATGTATTCGGCCATGCCGAAAAGCGGGCGGACCACGCGACGGCGAATGACGATCACGCCGATGATCACGAAGGCGAGCACCAGGCCAGCTGTCGCGAGCAGTACTGTTTGCCAGACTTCGCCGGCTCTGTGCGCCGCTTTTTCAGCGGTCAGTAAAAATGTGTTTGCATCGGTTACAAGACTGTCGACGCGTTTGCGATGCTCGCCGTAGGCCAGCGCCAGTTCGGCGCCATGCGCCTGAACGCCTTCCTTGTCCTGCCGCGCGACCGCCGGAAGATATTTGTCCTCGAGCAGCGTCCAGAACTTGTCGGCCGCGGCCGATGAAGCGGCGAGTTCGGAAATCAGATTCGAAGGCAGGTTGCTGTCAGCCCAATGGGCTCGCCGTTCGCCGAAATCTTTCCGCAGCGGCATGAAACGAGCCTTCGCGGCGTCGAGCGAGATCTTCTCGTCGGCCATGAGGGTTGCGTTGAGATAGGCCTCGATGACGTAAAGAGGCGGCGGCAGCACATCGGCGACCAGATCCTTGCCGGCAATCATGTTGGTGTAGGCGGACCCGCCGACACGCAATTGCTGCAGGGAATAGACCGCCGCGCTGGCGATGATCAGGCACCCGACCACGACGGTCATGCCGAACGCGTTGAGTGCGCGCGCAATAGTGAGGTTCATAAAAAAGGCTCCCCTCGCAGCGAGGAAAAAATGGATCGTTTCAAACGCGAGGAGCATGCAACCTAAGCGTTACTTTTTCGTGTCTCATACCATGACTTTGCGTGCCTTGAATTCGAGCAAACGCCCGTTTCACAGTCAAATTCTTGACGATGGTGAATTGTATGTTCAATCAGAAGGAGAAACGACGAGCGTAAGAAAAAAGGGCTCCCGCGGTTTGCGGAAGCCCTCTCGTTAGTTGACGTTTCGTCAGTTCAATGCGCGAGCGGATTGGGCCGCAGCTGGAAGTGCGCGGCCAGCGGGCGCGTGCCCTTGCCGCCTTCGATCAGCCACGGCGTGCGATCGCCATTCGCCGCCCAGAGGCCGCGGCCTTTCCAGCCGGCGTTCGGATCGTCGATGCGGCCATCGAGCCCCTTTGCGTAGAAGCCAAGCGGATAGGGGACGCGCAACACGACCATCTGGCCGTCTTTCTTCATCGCGATCAGGCCATCGTTGAGATTGCCCGTCGACACCGGCGTGTCTTCGCCGAGGCCAAACGTGTTGTACTGGTCGACCCAGGTGTAATAGCTCGACTCGGCGCTGTTATCGCCAATGCCTTCGAAGCCCGGGCCGGGGTATTTGTGGAACGTCCAGCCCTCGGGGCAATGATTGCCGGTTGCGGTTGGGCCATTAAGCGGGCCCTTGCACTTGCGGCGATCGAAGCTGCCGAGATGACCCGACGCCAGCGATACCCACACGACGCCATTCTTGTCGATATCGGCGCCGCGCGGACCGAAGCCCGGCGCCGGCACATTGTAGATTTCCGCAAGCGCGGTGTTGGCCGGATCGGCGCCCGGCACGACGCGCACGACGGCGCCCGGATTGGAGCGGATCGAGCCCCAGATCGAGCCGTCCATGGCGGGCATGACGGCGTAGAAATTCGCCGTGATGCGCTTGTCCTTGTTGGGATCGACCGGCTGGTTAGGCTCGACGTAATCGTCGCGCTTGCCGTTGCCGTTCGTGTCGAGGACGATGGGCGTCCAGCCCTGCGCCTTCTGCACGTCGCCCGTTTCGAGCAAGATGCGCGTGTTGAGCCAGCCGAGCACCTGCCCGCCGCCCGAGCCCCAGACCGTATTGTCCTTGTCGTAGCCGAAGTTCAGGTGATGCGTCTGGAAGCACGTCTGGTAGGGCGTGTAGACCTTGGTCTTCGGATCGAACATTGCAATTCGGCGCGCCGAATTGTCGAGCGGGAAGACCTTGGCGGAGGGATGGTCCGAGCCCTTCTTGCAGAAGTCCGGATTGCCCGGCTTGAAGCCGGTGGCGGCCATCCACACGCGACCGTCCTGATCGATCATGCTGTTGTGGTTGTTGCCATGCGTGTCCCAGATCTTCTCGTCGCCCCAATAGGCCGAGGGTTGCAGCGCTTCCTTCGAGGCCGCATGTCCGGGCCCGAGAGCTTCGGGCGTGCCGGGCTCATAGGTCATCTTGAAGGTCGTGAACGTATTCGCCACCACATCCATGACCGGGATGTTGTCTGACGAATATTCCGGCGAACCATAGAGCGCGCCATTGCCGTTGACGGTGGGCCTGCGGCGATCGGTGGAAATCAGATCGTGCAGATATTGCTTTTCGTTCATCCAGTCGCGCAACGTCACGACGATGTTGCGCTCGTCGCCTTGCGGACGTTGCGGCTTGGCCTTCGGCAATTCGCCCTTGGCGATGCGGTCGGTCCAGTCGCCGAAATAATGGTAGCCGGAGCCGCCGAGTTCACCGGCCAGAATGTTGGTCATGCTTTCGCCGGCCTGGCCCGCTTGCGTGCGGCGCTGCCACGCTTCCGTGCCCAATTCGAACTTGCCAAAGGCTGACGGCACGGTGCGCGTCGAGAGCTGACCGAGCTGATGGCAGCCGATGCAGCCATTGTTCTTCATCAGGTTCAGCCAGTCGGTCTGCTTGATCTTCTCCGGGATGTCGCTCTTGCCGCCGAACTGATCGGCGCCGGGGACCTTCAGCATCGAATACCAGTAGATCGCCGGGTAGACCTTCGCGGCGGTCGCGGCGTCCGGCGCGGCCTTGGCGGCGATGGACACGACCTTGCCGGGTTCGGATTCCTGCTTGTCGGAATCGACGAGCCCGTAACCGCGCGCCCATACATTGTATTTGGCTTTCGGCAGGTCCGGGATGACAAAGCGTCCCTGATCGTCCGTGACGACGATCTTGATGTAGCGGATCGCCAGATCGCGGGTTTCGGCGATCACCCAGACGCCGGCCTCAGGCCCCTGTGGGCCGGTGACCACGCCGCCGATGTCATCGTTGTCGATTTCGACGCGGGGGGCGGGCGCCTGCGAAAACGCGGGGCCGGCGGCGCCGAGCAATCCGCATGTCAAAAGAGCCGCAGCAAGGGCCTTGTGCCGTGAATTCATCGCATGTCCTCCCGTCCTCGGCCGTCTTTGCGCAGCCAGAACCTGACGGAAGAATAGGCCGGGCGCCGTCGTCCCGCAACCATGCTGAGACCGTCTTGGCCGGCAGGAACCAGAGGCTTTCGTTGCTGTCTGCTTGTCTCGCGCGGCTTCGCGGCTATGCTCGCCTCAAGCCGCCAAAGCGCGGCGCGGAGGAGGAAGCATGGAACGTCGTCCTGTGTCGCTTGGCGCGGAGCCGCGCCTGTTTTTTGGTGCGCTCGAGAATTTTTACGCCCGCGGGATTTCGCTGTCCTGGCCTTTGATCCGCTTTGCGGTCGGGCTCAACCTTGTCATCCATGGCTGGGGCAAGGTGGGCCGCACGGCGGGGCCTGCGCAATTGCTCGAGAAACTGCCGGAAGCGGCCCAGATCGGCGCGCAGCTGACGTTTCTCCTGATGGTCTCGGAATTGATCGGCGGCGTCTGTCTGGCGCTCGGGCTGTTCACGCGCATCTTCGCCGCGATGGCGGCCATCGAGATGGCGGTTTTGACATTCTACATCTACTGGGGAAACGGCTTCAACTGGCTGTCGCGCGGGTTCGAATACACGCTGCTGTGGGGACTGGTTCTGTTCGCCATCGCGTTGCGGGGTGGCGGGCCATGGTCGCTCGATCGCCTTTTCGGACGTGAAATCTGAGCGTTGCCGGGAAGCTGAACGGCTGGGCGGCGCGGCGGAAATCGCCTATCAATGAGGTGCCGTCGATTCGCCCGTCCCTCGCGCATAGCATGCTGTCGCAGCATGCAGGACAAACATGCAACCGAGGCGTTGCGTGCGCGTTGTTTGGCGCGGCCAAGGTGGACCGCACGGACCCGCAACCATTCGCGTCAGAGCATTGCATGCGCAAACCCATCAAGCCATTCGCGGTCGAAACGCGTCGCACAGGGCGCAAACCTCTTTCCAGCCCCGGCATCGTGATGCCTCGCGACGACGAGGCGCCCAAGTCGCAGCAGCCGGAATGGCCGCCGCTGCGCGAGGACGATGAAGACAGCTACGGCGCCGCCATGCGGGCCGCCGATGCGCTGTTCTCCCGCCCCGCTCCGGCGCCGGTCGAGCAGGGTGCGTTCGAGGGCGAGGCGTCCGCCTCAGCTTCTTTCGCAGAGCCGCCACGCCGCATTTTGCAGAGCCTCAATGAGGACGACCACATTTCGCGCCTGCTCGCCGAAGAGGAGGAGCATCGCCCGAAGCGCGGGCGCAAACCGCGTGAGGCTGGCGACGCTGCGCCCATGCGTGCGCCACGTGCGGCCATGGCGCCGGTCGCGCCGGCGCCGGAACCGGAGCTTGTCCTGGCGGGGCGGGGGCCTATGCCGGCTGGCGTGATTTCGGGCTACGTGCGCGGCGAGATCTACGCGCGTTATGCGCGGCACGAGCAAGTGCGTCCGGGCGAGCAATGGCGCAAGCGCGGATTGAAGCCGCTCTGGTAAGCGTCAGTTCTTCTCAGCCTCGAGCGCACGCCTCAGGCGGCGAATGAGAACGGCGCGCGTCTTTTCATCTGGCGCGCGACCGAGCCCATCGGAAATATCGAGCATCAGTTTCGACACGTCATTGTGCCAGTCGAGCCGCCCCGTCTGCGCGGGGTTCATGCGGCACGGCGCTGCGCCGTCGAGCAGCCGCGCCTGCGCGCCGCCAAGATCGTAGGCGTCGTCGAGGCGCGGCGTGATGATGTTGCCGGCCCCCACGAGGTTGGCGAGTCCCGCCAGCGATTCGTCTTCGCCATGCACCAGAAACAGATTGCCCGAAATCGTGCCGCGCTCCGCGATCCAGCGCGCCAATTGACCCGCGTCGGCGTGGCCCGAATAACAATCGAGCGTGCGGATGCGGGCGCGCACTTCGATGTCTTCGCCCTGGATGCGCACGCGCGGCGCGCCGTCGTGCAGGATGCGCCCGAGCGTGCCTTGCGCCTGGAAGCCGACGAGAAGAACCGTGCCTTCGCTGCGCCACAGCCAGTTCTTCAAATGATGGCGGATGCGCCCGGCCTCGCACATGCCGCTCGCGGCGATGACGATGTGGAAGCCGCGAAAGCGGCTGATCGCCTTGCTCTGTTCGACCGATTCCGTAAAACGCACATGATGCGAGTTCAAGGCGCGCACGAGTTCGGCGCCATTGTCGAGCGCATGCGCATGCTTCTCGAATACGGCGGTCGCCTTGGTCGCAAGCGGCGAGTCGATGAAGATGGGCGCTTGCGGGATCTCGCCGCTTTCCATGAGGCCCGCGATATCGACGAGCAATTCCTGAGTCCGCTCCACCGCGAATGACGGAATGATGAGCGCGCCATTGCGTCCCATGGCGCCCGAGATTTCCGCACGCAGAAGCTTGCGGCGCTGAACTGAATCGAGCTCGGTGCGGTCGGTCGCCCCGTAGGTGGATTCGCAGACCACATAATTGAGATTTTTGGGCGCCTCGGGATCGGGTTCGAGAACCTTCTGGTCGGGGCCGATGTCGCCGGAAAACAGCAGGCGCTTGGGCGGCCCGCTCACTTGCGCGATATCGAGTTCCACCGAGGCTGAGCCGAGTAGATGCCCGGCATTCCAGAACCGCGCGCGCACGCCTCTCGCGATTTTCGTCCACGCGCAATAATCAACGGGGCGGAACTGCGTCAGGCAATCGACGGCGTCCTCGGCGGTGTAAATCGGGTCCACCGGCTCGCGGCCGCGCTGGGCGTTGCGGCGGTTGAGTTGCACGACTTCGCTTTCCTGGATGAAGCCAGAGTCAGGGAGCATCACCGAACAGAGATCGACGCTCGCGCGCGTTGCAAAAATAGGTCCCGCATAGCCGGCTTTGACGAGCTTGGGGATGAGGCCGCTATGGTCGATATGCGCATGCGTGAGGATCATCGCATCGAGCGACTTGGGCGCGAAAGGGAAGGGGCGATAGTTGAGCTCCTTCTCCGATTTCGATCCCTGAAACATGCCGCAATCTATCAGAAAGCATGCGTCGTCGGTCTCGAGCAGGAAGCACGATCCGGTGACGGTGTGCGCCGCGCCGTAAAAGGAAAGCTTGAGCATGTGAGATGCACCGGGTGAGTTGTTCAACGCGTCTTTTTGACCGGCGCGAAATCCTGGTCGCTGAAGGGCGAGGCGGATGGCGTGCGCATGCGGATGAATTCGAGCCCCGCCGCCTGATGACAGGCGTTGCAGGAGGTCGTCAGATCGCCGAAGGCTTTCTCGAACGCGCGCAGGTCGCGCCGCTTCGCCGCGTCCTGGATTGCGCTCAGGGGCTCGTCGGCGCTTTTCACGAGTGGCACCGGGATGTTCACGTAAAAATTGGCGGCGCGGTACAGGCTGTCCCTCAGCTTGTCAGCCTCATACGAAGCCAGCGGCCAGTTTTCGGCTTTGGCCGCCTGCCACAATTTGATGTGACGCATCTGGCTGATCGCCATCACCTCGCTGAGGCCGATCAGCGGAACTTCACCGCCGGTCTTGTAGGGCTGCTGGGCGAAGGGCGTGGAGTCTTGCGCGGCGGCTGCGCTCGCGAAAAGGACCATGGCGAAGGTCAAGTATTTCATCCCGGCGCTCCCTTATTATAAGGGAGGAGGATAGCGGCGCCGCTAGGCGCCGCATTGTTAAAGATCAAGTCTCAGGCCGTGAGCCGGTCGTCACGGGTCGCGACCCAATAGGCGGGACGCGGAGCGAGATCGTGCAGCGCGCGGGCGCTGAGCCTGCCGGGATTGAGTTCGCCGCGCGCGGCGTAGCGCAGGATTGCGCGGGCGAGTTCTTCACGCGTCATGCTGTCCGGGCCTTCCTTGGTGAAGGAAAACGCCAGCGCGCCGAGCGCGCTTTCGAGCGCCGCCTGCATCGCGCAAATGTCAGTCGGACCAAACACATACTGTCTTGACGCGAGAAGTTTCTCCGTCATAGCGCGTCCCCCGCTTGGTTGTTTTTGTCTGCGACGGGCTTAATCTGCGTTGTCCAAACGACACCGTCCAGAAAAATGCGCATACCGCATTGCGAAAGTGCCAAAACGGACGAAACCATTGTCGTGCAATGAAAAAAGGCCCGTATCAAACGGGGCTTTTATGAGATTTTGTCGCGATTTTTTGTGTTAGTGCCCCATCGCTTTGACGATGTCATCCACAACTTTTTTTGCATCGCCAAAAAGCATCATGGTGTTGTCGCGGAAGAACAATTCGTTCTCCACGCCGGCATAACCAGAGCCCATGCCGCGCTTGATGAAGAGGACGGTCTTGGCCTTCTCGACATCGAGGATTGGCATGCCGTAGATCGCCGACGTCGGGTCGGTCTTCGCGGCGGGGTTGGTGACGTCGTTTGCGCCGATGACGAAGGCCACGTCCGCCGTCGGGAACTCGGCGTTGATGTCCTCCAGCTCGAAGACCTCGTCATAGGGGACGTTGGCCTCGGCAAGCAGCACGTTCATGTGGCCGGGCATGCGGCCCGCGACGGGGTGAATTGCGTATTTGACCTCGACGCCTTCCTTCTTGAGCTGGTCGGCCATTTCCCGAAGGGCGTGCTGCGCCTGCGCCACCGCCATGCCGTAGCCGGGGACGATGATCACCTTGCTGGCGTTCTTCATGATGAAGGCCGCATCCTCGGCCGAGCCCTGCTTGACCGGCCGGGTCTCCACCTTGCCGCCGGCGCCGGCCGCCACCTCCTCGCCGCCGAAGCCGCCCAGGATCACCGACACGAACGAGCGGTTCATGGCCTTGCACATGATGTAGCTGAGGATCGCGCCCGACGAGCCGACCAGGGCGCCGGTGATGATCAGGGTGATGTTGCCGAGGGTGAAGCCCAAAGCCGCCGCCGCCCAGCCCGAATAGCTGTTGAGCATTGAGACCACGACCGGCATGTCCGCGCCGCC
>JANXTB010000246.1 GCA_025356415.1 Hyphomicrobiales bacterium | reverse complement strand
TCACGTGCGGCTTCTGGATTGCTTCGCTACGCTCGCAATGACGGCCCACTTGCTTGACCGGCGTTGAACCCCGGCCCTGTCCGGCCTAAGAAGGCGCCTTGCTTCCCAGCCCCGACACCAGAGGCCCCATGAACGTCCTTCTCATCGGCTCCGGCGGCCGCGAACATGCCCTGGCTCTGGCGCTCAGCAAGAGCCCGCTGCTCGACAAGCTCTTCGCCGCGCCCGGCAATCCCGGCATCGGGACGCTCGCCGAAAACGTGGCCGTGGACGTGACCAACCACGCCGCCGTCATCGATTTCTGCCGGCTTATGAAGATCGATTTCGTTGTCGTCGGCCCCGAGGCGCCGCTGGTGGCGGGGCTTGTCGATGATCTCGCCGCCGCCGGCATCCCGGCCTTCGGGCCCTCGAAAGCCGCCGCGCAGCTGGAAGGCTCGAAAGGCTTCACGAAGGATCTGGCAGCCGAGTTCGACATCCCGACCGCCGCCTATGGCCGGTTCAAAGACAAGGCCTCGGCGCTCGCCTATCTCGACGCACATCCAGCGCCCATCGTCGTGAAGGCCGACGGACTGGCGGCCGGCAAGGGCGTGATCGTCGCGATAAGCGACGTGGAGGCTCGTGACGCCGTCGAGTCGATCTTCTCCGGCGCGTTCGGCGCGGCGGGGGCCGAGATCGTCATCGAGGAATTCATGGAGGGCGAGGAAGCGTCGTTCTTCGCTTTGTGCGACGGCGAGCGCGCTTTGGCTTTCGCATCCGCGCAAGACCACAAGCGCGTCGGCGAGGGCGATGTCGGCCCCAATACCGGCGGCATGGGCGCCTATTCGCCCGCTCCCGTGATGACTGAGGAGATGAGCGCGCGCGTGATGCGCGACATCATCGCGCCGACTTTGCGCGGAATGAAAGCGCGCGGCGCGCCTTACAAGGGCGTTCTGTTTGCAGGACTCATGCTGACGAAGGACGGGCCGAAGCTGATCGAATACAACGCGCGTTTCGGCGATCCCGAAACGCAGGTCATGCTGCCGCGTCTTGACGAAGATCTGCTGCCGCTGCTGATGCAATGCGCAAAGGGGGCCCTGCGCAGCAAGCCGGTGGCGCTGTCGGATCGCACGGCGTTGACGGTTGTGTTTGCGGCGCCGGGTTATCCCGAGAATCCGCAGAAGGGCAGCGTCATTCGTGGTGTCGAGAAAGCTGCTTCGATGGAGGGCGTGGTCGTGTTCCACGCAGGCACGAAGCGCCAGGGCGCCGATCTTGTCGCCAATGGCGGACGTGTATTGAATGTGACGGCCCTCGGCGCCGATGTGAAGCAAGCGCGTGATCGCGCTTACGCGGGGCTTGACGCGATCGATTGGCCGGAAGGCTTCTGCCGCAGGGACATTGGCTGGCGGGCGCTGACTTGATGGCTCCAAAGACTTCGGATTAGCGAGAGGTAATCACGATTGTCAGAACCGAGGCATACGCGACAAACAATCCAAGGGACCCGTAGATCAATCGGTCCGCCCACGCGAACGCAGAACCATACCTGGCCACGTATCGGGGTAAAGCTTTCAACTTCGGGTAGGCCATAGTTGGCGAGACTTTTTGCCTTAGGCGCACTGTAAGTTTTTGCAAATATTGAATAAGGATGAGCTTGCCGCTCGCGACCATCAGCAAGCCTATCATCCCGAGCGCGAATGCCCAGCGCGCTTCCGTTTCAATTGGGCTGACTGGGACTTTTGGCTCAGTTAGAACTTTGATGCAGCCGAGAACAACCGCTCCATGAAATGCAAATATCAGCGAGAGCCCGCTTTGCGCAAGCTTTGAGCCGTAGTCTTCTGCTCGGGCCGCATATCCTAACCACCAATCGATTACCACACTTCGGGACTGAACGTTATGTGAAATCCAGTCGAGATTGACCTTGTGCGAGCCGCGAGCACGAAGATAATCACCTTCCCAATCGAAACCAGCGGCAAGACGACCCTCACCTCGGAGTTGCTCGTACTCTTTGAGCCGGGCTTCAATTAAATCGATATACGTTTGATACGGAAAGCCATTATTAATCAGACTTCGCACGACCCCCCAATTCCGGGCCACTAAGGCTTCCAGATTCAGGTCTGCTGGTACCGGCGCTATGAAATTTATCGTCATTTAATTGGCTTAATCAGAAACAGTGTATTTGATACTAGCCCTCAAACCTCATCTCGCCAAACAATGAATTTCGATCAGGACTATAGCTTACCAGGATCCCGCACATTCGGCGTCGTCTCGAATTCCACGTTCCACAACTCGCCGTTCACGCGTTCCACCCGCCGGATATACACATTCTGCACGATGTCGCGCGTCGCGGGATCGATGCTGATCGGTCCGCGCGGGCTCGTCCAGCCCTTGCCCTTCATCGCCTCGACCAATGCCGCGCCGCTGGCCTTGCCATCGCTCGCGCGCAGGGCTTCGACGATCAGGCGCATGCCGTCGTAGCCGCCGATCGCCATCAGATTCGGCCGCACCCCGAAGGCATTCATGAAGGCCGCGCGATAGGCGTCGTTCTCGGGGCTCACATGCGCGGCTGAATAATGGTGCGACGTGATCATGCCCTGCACCGCGTCGCCCATGTCGTTCAACGTCAGATCATCCACCACGTCGCCAGTCGCGATGACCTTGATGCCGGCTTCCGCGAAGCCGCGCTCGGCGACGCTTTTCATCAAATCGGCGCCCTGCCCATTCGGCACGAAGAGAAAGATCGCATCGGGCTTCAGATCTTTCGCGCGTTGAAGGAACGGGCCGAAGGCGGGGCTCGCGAGCGGCGCGCGCAAGGTTTCGAGCACCTGTCCGCCTGACTCACCGAAGCCTTTCACGAAAGCTTTTTCCGCGTCCTGTCCGGGGCCGTAATCCGACACCAGCGTGACGACACGGCGGATGTTGTTGCGCGCCGCCCATTGCGCGAGCGGCGTGACGTTCTGCGCCATAGTGAAGGATGTGCGCAGCACGAAGGGCGATTGTTCGGTGATGACCGAGGTGGCCGCCGCCATGACGATCATCGGAACCTGCGCGCGCGTGGCGACGGGCGCGGCGGACAGCGCCAGCGGCGTCAGGCCGAAGCCTGCCAGCACGTCGACCTTCTCGTTGGTCACAAGCTCGGTGGCGAGCCGCCGTGTGACGTCGGCGGCGCCGCCATCATCACGCAGAATGATTTCGATGCGCCGCCCCGCGACCTCGGCGCCTTGCGTCTGCAGATAGAGCCGCACGCCGTTTTCGACCTGCCGGCCGATGGACCCCGCGAAAGGGCCGCTCAGCGGCAGGATGAGCCCGACGCGGAATGGCTCGGCGGCGCGGGCCGGGGCGAGGGCGGCGAAGATGAGGGCGAGGGAGAGAATGAAGCGGATCATGGGAGTGCGTTCGACGAAAGGATGAGGCTTGTCAATGTGGGTGTGTGGGGCTGTATACAGGTTGGCAGAAATCTGGACGCGCAACCCCTCTCCCGCACGGGCGGGAGAGGGTGGCCGGCGGAGCCGGACGGGTGAGGGCGCCAGTAATCTGAAGCACTTACTAAGCTGAAAAGCCCTCATCCGTCGCGCTTCGCGCGCCACCTTCTCCCGCCAGCGCGGGAGAAGGACGGACACCGCCGCTTGACTCCCGCGCGCGCCACCGTATCCTACTTGTATACAACACGAGGAAACGCCATGTCGCTCAAGGATCACCCGGCCGGGCAGATGCTCGCCGATCCGTCCCGTCCGTCCTTCCCCATGAACGCCTGGTATGCGGCGGCTTGGGATGTGGACGTGAAACACGCGCTCCTGCCCAAAACGATCTGCAACAAGAAGGTCGTGATGTACCGCCGCAAGGACGGCAAGGTCGCGGCGCTCGAGGACGCCTGCTGGCACCGCCTCGTGCCGCTCTCGCTCGGGCGGCTGGAAAACGACACCGTCATCTGCGGCTATCACGGCCTCGAATATAATTCGCAAGGCCGCTGCACGCACATGCCTTCGCAGGAAACGATCAACCCGTCGGCCTGCGTGCGCTCCTATCCCGTAGTCGAGAAGCATCGCTTCATCTGGCTGTGGATGGGCGATCCGGCGCTGGCCGACCCCGCCCTCGTGCCCGACCTGCACTGGAACGAGGACCCAGCCTGGGCTGGCGATGGCAAGACCATTCATGTGAAATGCGACTACCGCCTCGTGCTCGACAATCTGATGGATCTCACGCACGAGACTTTCGTGCATGGCTCGAGCATCGGCGATCGCGCGGTGGCGGAAGCTCCGTTCCAGACGACCTACAGCGACAAGACCGCGACCGTCACGCGGTGGATGAAGGACATTGTTCCGCCGCCCTTCTGGGCCGGACAGCTCAACCGGCCGGGCTCTAATGTCGATCGCTGGCAGATCATCAATTTCGAAGCGCCCTGCACCATCGCCATCGATGTCGGCGTGGCGGTGACGGGAACCGGCGCGCCGGACGGCGACCGTTCGCAGG
>JANXTB010000239.1 GCA_025356415.1 Hyphomicrobiales bacterium | reverse complement strand
GTGGCGGCCAGAGCTTCTTCGTCTGTCCGCGCATCGAGGATATCGAGGACGCCACCGCCTTCCTGCGCAAGAGCGTGTCGAGCGATTGCAGCACCTTCAGGCGCTTCTCGGCCTGCGGCGTCATCTGCTTGTTGGCAGGCGTCGTGAACAAAGCATAAGCGCGCGTCTTGGAGCGACCGACGCGGCCGCGCAATTGGTAGAGCGCGGCGAGACCGAACATGTCGGCGCGCCAGATGATCATCGTGTTGGCGGTCGGAATATCGAGGCCGGATTCGACGATTGCCGTCGAGACCAGCACGTCATACTTGCCGTCGTAGAACGCCGCCATCTTGTCTTCGAGTTCGCCCGCCGACATCTGGCCGTGCGCGACGACAAACTTCGCCTCCGGCACGCTCTTGCGCAGGAAGGCGGTGGCGTCCTCGATATCCTCGATGCGCGGACAGACGAAGAAGCTCTGGCCGCCACGATAGCGCTCGCGCAGAAGGGCTTCCCGCACCAGCAATTCGTCGAACGGCGTTATGAAAGTGCGCACCGCGAGGCGGTCCACCGGCGGCGTCGCGATGATCGACAATTCGCGCACGCCTGTCAGCGCCAGCTGCAAGGTGCGCGGGATCGGGGTGGCCGAGAGCGTCAGCACATGCACTTCCGCCTGCAGCGCCTTCAGGCGCTCCTTGTGAGCGACGCCGAAATGCTGCTCCTCGTCGACCACGACCAGCCCGAGATCCTTGAAGGCGATGGCCTTGCCAAGCAGGGCGTGCGTGCCGACCACAATGTCGAGCGTGCCTTCCGCCAGGCCCTTCTTGGCCTCGCGCAAATCGGCGGCGCTGACCATGCGCGACATCTGGCCGATGCGGATCGGCAGCCCGGCGAAGCGCGCGCAAAACGTCTTGTAATGCTGGCGTGCAAGCAAGGTGGTAGGCACGACGACCGCCACCTGCTTGCCGTTGATCGCGGTCGCAAACGCCGCGCGCAGCGCGACTTCCGTCTTGCCGAAGCCGACGTCGCCGCACACGAGGCGATCCATCGGACGCCCGAGCGCGAGATCGTCCAGCACGCTCTCGATGGCGTTGAGCTGGTCTTCGGTTTCGTCATACGGAAAGCGCGCGCAGAATTCCTCGTAGAGATTTTCAGGCGGCGACAGTTTCGGCGCTTCGCGCGTGAAGCGCGCGGCGGCGATCTTGATGAGCTCCTGCGCCATGTCGCGGATGCGCTTTTTCATGCGCGACTTGCGCGTCTGCCAGCCGACGCCGCCGAGCTTGTCGAGTTGCGCTTCGGTGTCTTCCGATCCGTAGCGCGACAGCAATTCGAGATTTTCAACCGGCAGGAACAGCTTGTCGCCGCCCGCATAATGAATTTCGAGACAATCGTGCGGCGCGCCCGACACATCGATCGCCTGCAGGCCGACAAAGCGACCAATGCCGTGATCGACATGCACGACGAGATCGCCAGCCGACAACGAGGCGACTTCGCTCAGGAAGTCAGCGGCCTTGCGCGTCTTGCGGCGCTGCCGCACGAGGCGGTCGCCAAGAATATCCTGCTCGGAAATGACGACGAGATCGCCGGCCTCGAACCCCTGCTCCATGCCGGCCACAGCCAGCGCGACTTTTGCGGGCGTGACGCCAAGCGCCTGCGCGAGCGAGGAGACAGGCTCGGTGCCCTTGAGCCCATGCTCGCCGAGCACGGAGGCGAGACGATCGCGCGAGCCATCCGACCATCCGGCGATGATGACGCGCTGCTTTTGCGCCTGTGCGGCGCGCACATGCGCCACCACGGCTTCGAACACATTGGCATTTTCATCGGCGCGCTCGGGCGCGAAGTTGCGGCCGATCCGCGCCTCGCAATCGAACACGCCCTTGGTTTGCGGCGTCGCAAAAGGCGAGAAGCGGACCACGGCGTTTTCATCAAGAGTCTTGCGCCAGCCCTCGGGCGAGAGATAGAGCGCGTCGGAGGCGAGCGGCTTGTAGGGCGAGCGCGCGGGGTCAGCATCGTGCTGCTCCTTGCGCGCGTCGTAGTAATCCTTGATCTGCGAAAGCCGCTCTCCCGCAGCGTCTTCCGCCAAGGAGTCGAGAAAAAGCGGCGCGCCGCCGATATAGTCGAACAGAGTATCCGCGCCGCCGAAGAACAGCGGCAGCCAATGCTCCATGCCGACATGGCGGCGGCCTTCGCTGATCGCCTCATAGAGCGTATCGCCGCGCGTCTGCGCGCCGAATTGCGCGACATAGGCCTGCCGGAAACGCTTCATCGACTCGGTGGTGAGCTGCACTTCGCTCATCGGCACCAGATCGAGCGCACGCAATTGGCCCGTGGTGCGCTGGCTTTCGGGATCGAAGGCGCGGATGGATTCCAGCGTGTCGCCGAAGAAATCGAGCCGCACGGGCGCGGGCATGCCGGGCGCATAAAGATCGAGGATGCCGCCACGCACAGCATATTCGCCGGTCTCGCGCACCGAGCTTGCGCGCAGGAAGCCGTTGTTTTCCAGCCAGCGGACGAGCTCGTCCATATTTACAGCATTGCCCGGTGCCGCCGAGAAGCTCTCGGCTGCCGTCCATTTCAGCGGCGGCACGCGCTGCAGCAGCGCGTTGACCGTGGTGGACAGCACGCGCGGGCGCTCTTCCGACGATTGCGAGCGCGCAAGCCGCGACAGCACCAGCATGCGCTTGGCCGAGATCGCCGCATTGGGCGACACGCGGTCATAGGGCTGGCAATCCCAGCTCGGGAAATCGAGCAATTCGAGATCGGGCGCCGCGAACGTGAAGGCTTCCTCGAAAGCCCGCGCGCGCTGCCCGTCGCGCGCGACATGCACCAGCACGGCCGCGCGGCCATGAGCTGCGCCGGCCATGAGACGTGCGAAATCGGCGGCCACGAAGGCATCGAAACCATCGGGCACCGAGGCGAGCGTCAGCGACTGGCCGCGGGAGATTTCGGCGAGGGCTTTTTTGAAATCTGTCACTGGATCCCGTTCAGCCGAAAATCGGCCCGTCGTGGGTGTGGAAATCTTTCAGCTTGTGGAACAGGCCGGTATTGAATTCGGCAGGCGTGTCGGCCTCGCCGGTGAGGAACATCAGCACGTCGCGGTCCGGCAGATCCATGAGCGTCTCGAACTGGTCGAGTTCGGCGTCGCTCAGCTTGGCAATCTGCGAATCGGCGAACTTGCCATAGAGAATGTCCATCTCGCGCATGCCCCGATGCCAGGAACGGAAAAGGGTGCGGCGGCGGCGCTCGTCGAGCCCGGCGCTGGAAATCGTGGATTCGGTCAAGGCCAACTCCTGAAAACAGGCAAACGCGCCGGACGGGCTGCGTCCTGCGTGCGTGTGGGTATATAGAGCAGCCGCTTGCGCCTGTCAGCGGGTCAGCCGTAAAGCTTGTTACATGCGACCCGAAGCCCTCAACCCCCTCTTCGCCACCGTGGCGACGCTTCCTGGCGTCGGCCCCAAGACCGCGAAGCTTTTCGACAAGGCGCTGGAGCGCCCTCATGGCGGGGAAGCGCGGGTGTCCGACCTGCTGTTTCATCTGCCCCGGAGCGGCGTCGACCGCCGCGAGCGACCGAAAATCATGGATGCGCCGCGCGACCAGATCGTGCTGCTGGAAGTGACGGTCATCGAGCACCGCCCTCCCGGTAGCCGCAACACGCGCGCGCCTTATCGCGTGGTCGTGGCGGACGAGACGGGCGAAGTCGCGCTGGTGTTTTTTCTGGCCAACCACCAATGGGTTGAGCGCTCGCTGCCGCTGGGCTCCAAGCGCTGGGTTTCGGGCAAGCTCGAATTGTGGGACGGCCATCTGCAGATGGTGCATCCCGACAAGGTGCTCGACGAGGCGGCGTTGGCGAAACTGCCGCCGGTCGAGCCGGTCTATGGCCTCACCGAAGGCCTCACCCAACGCGCCATGCAAAAGGCGGCTGAGGGCGCGCTGGCGAAAGTCCCCGACCTGCCAGAATGGATCGACGCGCCGCTCGTCGCGCAACGCCGCTGGCCTAATTTTCGTGATGCGCTGAATGCGCTGCATCGCCCCGAGTCGCCTGCCGCCTTCGATCCGCAAAATCCCGCGCGGCTGCGGCTGGCATATGACGAATTGCTTGCGAGCCAGGTGGCGCTCGGCCTGATGCGCGCGCGCGCCAAGAAACTCGGCGGTCGCCCGAGCGTCGGCACCGGCAAGATCTCGGACCGCATTCTCGCCGCCCTGCCCTTCTCGCTCACCAGCGCGCAAGTGGAAGCGCTGGCCGAAGTGCGCGCCGATCTCGCCTCGCACGACCGCATGCTGCGTCTCGTGCAGGGCGATGTCGGCTCGGGCAAGACGCTGGTCGCCCTGCTCGCGATGGCGACCGTCGTGGAGGCCGGACGCCAGGCGGCGATGATGGCGCCGACGGAGATTCTCGCGCGCCAGCATTACGAGCGCATGCTGCCGTTGTGCGAGGCCGCGCGCATGAAATTGGCGCTGCTGACGGGTCGCGACAAGGCGGCGGAGCGGCGCAAGACGCTTGCCGCGCTGGAGGCTGGCGATATTGATGTGGTGGTGGGCACGCACGCGCTGTTTCAGGAGGCCGTCGCGTTTCACGATCTGGGACTTGCGGTGGTCGATGAGCAGCATCGCTTTGGCGTGCATCAACGGCTGGCTTTAGGCGCCAAGGGCGATGCTGTCGATATTCTGGTGATGACCGCGACGCCGATCCCGCGCACGCTTGTGCTGACTTATTTCGGCGACATGGATGTTTCGGTGCTGCGCGAAAAGCCTGCGGGACGTCAACCTATCAACACACGCGCGCTGCCCATCGAACGGCTCGACGAAGTGGTGGCGGGCGTGGGCCGCGCGATCCAGAATGGCGCGCGTGTTTATTGGGTGTGTCCGCTGGTCGACGAGAACGAGGATCTCGACCTCGCCGCAGCGACCGAGCGCGCGGAAGTGTTGCGGCAGTTTTTCGGCGACCGCGTCGGCCTCGTGCACGGGCAGATGAAGGGCGCCGACAAGGATGCGGCGATGGAGGCTTTCCAGCGCGGGCAGACGAGCATTCTCGTCGCCACCACGGTGATTGAAGTGGGCGTCGACGTGCCGGAAGCCACCATAATGGTGATCGAGCACGCCGAACGTTTCGGGCTAGCGCAATTGCACCAATTGCGTGGACGCGTGGGGCGCGGCAGCGGCCGCTCGACGTGCCTGCTCCTCTACAAGTCGCCGCTCGGCGAAGTGTCGGAAGCGCGCATCACCATCATGCGCGAGACGGAAGACGGTTTCCGAATCGCCGAGGAAGATTTGAAATTGCGCGGCGAAGGCGAAGTGCTCGGCACACGCCAGTCCGGCACGCCGGGCTTCCGGCTGGCCAGCCTCGACGTGCACGGGGCGCTGCTGCCGGTGGCGCGTGACGATGCGCGGATGA
>JANXTB010000225.1 GCA_025356415.1 Hyphomicrobiales bacterium | reverse complement strand
CGCCACCAACGACCTTCCGACAACGGGCGGCTCGCTGAGCCTGAAGGGTTTCGTTCCACGCCATCAGTCGACGATCGTGCGCAAGCTGAAAGACGCAGGCGCAATCATCCTCGGCAAAACCAATCTCGATGAATTCACCTTCGGCACGCGTGGCCTGAGTTCGCTCGGCGGGCAGACGCTCAATCCCTTCGATCTCACCCGCAGCCCGGCTGGTTCGAGCGGTGGATCGGGCGCGGCCGTCTCGTCCAATCTCGCAATGGCCGCTATGGGCACGGATACGGGATCGTCCATTCGATTCCCGGCGAGCGCCACGAGTCTTGTCGGCTTGCGGCCAACGGTCGGGCTGGTGAGCCGCTACGGCATCATGCCGAATTCGATGACGCAGGACACGGGCGGGCCGCTGGCGCGCAGCGTTTCGGATGTGGCGATGATCCTCGACGTTATCGCCGGATATGATTCCGCTGACGCCGCGACGGCGTGGTCCGTGGGACAGGTCGCCCAGAGCTATTCCGTAGCGCTTCATGACACTGCGCTGAAAGGCGCGCGGATAGGCATTCTGAAAAGCTTCCTTGGGTCAGGCGCCGATGCGGCTGACGTCAATGTCGCCATGTCAGCTTCAATGGACGCCATGAAGAGCGCCGGGGCTACAATCGTGTCGTTGGACGATCCTTACGACATCAACGAGATCGGCGAGATGCAGGTCGCCAGTTATGAAACGACCTTTTATTTTGACGCTTATCTGAAAGACGAGGGCGCGCCATTTCAGTCGCTCGAAGCGATTTTGGCTTCCGGAAAACACGCGAAGGAAATTGGCGAGAGCGGGCGCAACCGGGTCAAGCTCAGCATGAATGATCCGGAGTTCAGAGAGCGCATGGTGAAGCGTGAGACGCTGCGAAATCGCGTGATGACGCTCATGGCGGAACAGCGGCTCGACGCCATCGTCTATCCATTCAGCCGGACGCCGGTCGGAAAGATCGGCGGCGCGCAGGCGCGCCATAATGGCTTCCTCAGCGCAGTGACAGGATTCCCGAGCCTCATCGTGCCGGCGGGTTTCACAAAACCGAACGACACCGCGCCGATCGGCGTGCCGGTCGGGCTCGAAATGCTCGGCCGTCCGTGGAGCGAGGCTACGCTCCTCAGCCTCGGGCATTCGTTCGAACGGGCGACAAAATTCCGGCGTCCTCCAGCAAGCATGCCGGCGTTGACGACACTCAAGTAGTTCGATGGTCGGCTACATCGCGGTCTTGCGCCGCGAATATCGCCACAGCGCCTTCAGTCGCAGCCACAGGCCAGCCTTGTCGCCAACAAGGCCGGCTTCCAGCAGCGCGTTGCGGATCCAGTCCTTGATCGGCGCGGTTTGTCGGTGCGCCCAGTCGTGGACGATCAGCAGCCATTCATGCAGTTTGGCCACCCACGCAATGGTCAGCAGTTTTTCGCGGCAGGCTTTCCAGACGTAAGCCGCGACGCCAAAACGCACGATCTCTGCAAAGATGTAGATCAGCGCCCCGGGGAAAATACGCCCGTGTGCAAAGGCGACGAACGAAACGATCTTGATGCCTTCGCTGAGCCCCAGTGGGATCAGGAAGACCAGCAGCATGACATGGGCGGGCAGGCGTTCGAGTTGCCGGTTCACCCATTCCTTGAATCGGCGCAGCGGCAATAAATCGACGATGGCCTGCACGATGGGCGCGAGCGCTTCCCACAGCCATGACAGGCCGAGAAAAACCAACGCCAAGACCGTCCATAGAAACTTTTTCACACTCGACACTGCGGCCCTCTCGGACGTTTTCTCGATCGGTGACTGCCGTGTCGGTTCGCGGCTATTTCAGATTGCCCGGCGCGGCGCCAACGGGCGGTACGCGACGCGCAAGCCAATCTGCGATCACCGCTGCGACTTGGAGATTGTTCTTCTCCAGCATCATGAAGTGGCCGTTTCCGTGAATGCCAAGATCCGCGAGCTTGACGAAGTCGTTAGGCACGCCCGCCTGCGTCAGGAAAGCGGCGCCGCAATGAGCTGTCGGCATCGCGAACGACGCCTCGCCATGTACCAGCATGATGGGAATGCCCGCCAGTTTCGGCAGCTTTCGGGCTGGCTCCTGCTGGCGCCAGCAACGCGCAAGATCGGGCGCGTCGGCCTTTTCCTGCTGCACGATCGCGAGTTCTTGTTTCGGCGCCAATGGCGGATCGTAATCGACCGGCGTGCGGGTGAATCCCCAAGGCTTGCTCATGCCCTCGTCCTTGAACCAGTCAGGTGGCCCTTTCAGGGCGATTTCGTGAAACGCCGAGCCGGCCGCTTCAATCATCACCATGCCTTTGACGAGTTGCGGCCTGTCGTTGGCGATGCCCCACGCGTAAATGCCGGCCTGCGAATGCGCCATGATGATCGCCGGACCTATGCGATCGAGCAGGGCGTCGCCAGCGGCGCGGTTCAGCACCTCGCGCAACGTGCGGTCCTTGAAGTCCGGCTCCATCATCGCCTGAAACTGGTCGAAGAGAGGGTCGCCCACGACGCCGGCGCCGGGCCATTGCGTGTGGAGCTTCGCCTGCGGAAACAGGTTGTAGCGCTCGTAGGCGATGAACTCGCGCTCAACGAATTTCGGCGCCTTCGGATTGTTGGGCCCGTAGACGCTGTCTACATAGGCGGCGCGGCCGCGGCCGACCTGGTCCATGATGTAGACCGCGTATCCCTTGGACAGGAAATATTGCGCCCAGCCGTCGCGCCCATCCGGCGTGCCCGACCAGCTTGAACCAGCCGAGCAGCATCCGTGGATCATGACGATCGGGAACGGCTGCGTGCGGGTTTGCGGGATCTGATATTCGACATAGGCGTGCCCCGCGAGCACAGGCTCGCCAAGCGCTTCGACATATTTGCCGCCGACAAAGAAGTAGCCCTGCTTGGCGATGGTGATCGGGCCAACCTCGTCGGCAAGTGCAGCGACGCCGCCGACCATGGCAAGGGCCGTCAGGGCCCCGAGAAGCACGTGTCGGAAATATTGCTTCTGCATGGCTGCCACCGTCGTTGTGAAGACGCATCTTCCGACGGTCTAAGCAGGTCCGCAAGGCCGCGCGCGATGGCGCGGCCCCGGAGGAGATCTGTTACTTCAGGTCGTCGGGCACCTTGCCGCCATTGGCCGCGAGTTTGGCCATGACCTGCTTGTGCAGCCAGATATTCATGCTGGCGGAATCGTTCTGGTCGCCCGTGTAGTGCAGCTCCGTCGCAAGTTCCTTGCGGGCGGAAAGGCCGCTGTCGAGGCCGACGAGCTTCATCAGATCGACGATTGAAGTGCGCCAGTTCAGCTTCTGGCCGGCCTTGGCGGCCATGCCGTCGAGAACCTCGGCGATATCGACCTGCGGACCCGCGGCGGCGGATGCCGGGGCTTGCGGGGTTGCGCCAGCGGCGGCGGTCGCGCCGGCGGGTTGCGCGTCGGGCGTAGCAGCCTGGGCCGAGTGGCCGAAGATCTTGGACATGATGTTGCCGAGCATGCTCATAAAAGTCTCCGTGGATATCGAGGCCGAGCGAACGCGCGGACCTTCGGATGGATACGCGTGGAAGGGGAATTGATTACCGGCGAGGGCCCGACCAGATTTCGTCGTCGCTCGGCATGCGTCCGCCTGGCGTCACATGATCGATCGAGGCCGGCAATTCGTGGGACAGTTCAGCAAGCAGCTGGTCGCGTGAAAGGCCCGTGTGTTTTTCGAGCTCGCTGAGTGCGTCGGACCCAAGCGCACGCCCCATGTCCTGAGGCGCGATCGGCTTGTTCTGCCCGGCTCCGATCCAGGAATCGACCTGTTCGCCATAGCCGTTTTTGCGCAGTTGATCGACGAGGCCGCCAAACAGGCCGCCCAATGCTCCGCCAGCGAGGCCGCCCTGCAGAAGGCCGCCAAGTCCGCCCAAGCCGCCGGAGGGGCTGTTTGCCGTCCCGGCCATGTTTCCAGTCTGCGCGTTTGAGTGCGAGGTCATGCTTTGCGCCGCCTTGGCGGCGAGCAGCAGTAGGATCGCCTTGACGATCGGCGAGGTGCTGGAGCCAGCTGGCGCGCCCGATGACGCGCTGGAGCCGCCGCCCAAACTCCCGATCAGTGAATCCAACAGACCCATGGCGTTCTCCCTTTGACATGGGACAACGGCGGGTGGGCGACTTGGTTCAGTGCCCAAGAGGGCAGGCGCATTCGCCCAAAAGGAAAGGCGGGCTTGCTGCCCGCCTCGATCAGCGTTGGAACATCGATAAAAGAGTCACGGAATGGCGATGCGCCGGCGTGTGGTGCGGCGCTCGACGATCACGGCGCGGCCAGACGCCGACGGACTCGCGGGAGCGACGCGCTGGATGGTCGTCGCACGACGCTGGGCGCGAAGCGCGACGGCGCGCACTTCGTCTTCCGACACGCCCATCAGCTTCGCGGCGACCTCGATCTGGCTCGCCTGATCTTCGGTGAAGCATTGAGCGGCCTCAAGCGCCTCCTCGATGGTCGGAGGATCGTGGCGCACGCGGCGGCCGCCGTATTTCGTTTTCCATGCAGCGGGCATGTCGATCACTCACTTGAGGTCTGGCGTCTGAGGTCCGGCGTCGATGCGCCCGCTTTTACGCGAGTGGACGATACTTTCCAACAACCTGCCACGCATTTCTCGCCGATGCACGACGAAAGCATGAGGAAGGAGCGCGCGCATGGCTGTCCTGCGCGCCAAGCGCAACTGCCAAGCCATCTGCGGCGTTGCACATGCAGGATCCGACCGATGAGGCTTGTTCAATGACCTGGCGCGTTCGTTATTTCAGCCCGTCGCTGCATCACGAGATGCAGTCTCCGGATTTTCCCACCGAGGCCGAGGCGCTCGCCGCCGCCTGGGACATCGCCCAGGATGATGGAGAGATCACCGCGATCGAAGGACCAGACGGCGAGATCGCAGGAACGGATGAAATCGAGGTCTGGTTCCGCGAGCACAATCTGGTCATGCCGCCAGTTCGCCCGCGCTAGTCCAAATCCTGAAAGCGCTGGCTGGCGGCGTCCAGGCCATGCGTGAAGGCTGCGAGGCGCTTCGCGCAAAAATCCCGCAGGCGCACGGCGCTGGCCGGGTGATTTTTCAGGATGCGCAGAAACACCTGGCGTGGGATCAGCAGCACCACGCTGGGATCCACGGCGTTCGCGGTGCTGCGGCGCTCGGATTCGACCAGCAGCGCCATTTCGCCAATCAGGCTGCTGGGCTTCACAAGGATCTCTGCGTCGTCGCCCTCCGAGAGCGCGAGGCGCCCGGTGATCAGCACGTAGGCGCAGTTGGCAGGTTCGCCGCGCGTGAACAGGCGCTCTCCGCGCCGCAGGATTTTGGTCTCGCTCGCAAAGGCGATGGCGTCGAGGGCCGCTCCATCCAGATTCGACAGAAAGGGAATTTCAGCAAAGCGGCGTGCATCTTCCGAGCGAGGCATGGTCCAACCTGTGGCGTTGTGAGCGACAACGCCGAACGACAGGCAAGGATGCAATCAGACGCCGCAGACGCGATGATCGACGCCGGTCAATCTTCCGCAAAGGCCGCAGCGTCAGGCTGCGCCGGCTCAAGCACTGATGGTTTGCGCAAGAGCTCGCGCTCGTCGGACACGAGGACATAACCTTCGGCGCGCACGTTGCGGACGAAACGGCCCGATCCGGAAAGTGCGAGCTTGCGGCGCAACTTGCTGACCATCACGTCGACAGACCGGCTGTGATTGGTCTCGCTGTGCCCGAGCACGTCACGCGCGATCAGCGATCGTTCGACAATGCCGCCTTTGTTTCGCAACAGGATGTACAGAAGCCTGAACTCGCTGGGAGTGAGCTCGACGGGCCGCGAGCCGCCACCCCGAAGCACGCGGCTCGCGATGTCCAGCACCACGCGCCCGCACGGCAATTCCATGTTCGACGGCAAGACGGACTTGGAAGTCTCGCGACTCCGGCGCTTGAGCCGCAGCACGAGTTCGCGCAAATCGACAGGCTTGCTCATGAAGTCCATGGCGCCGCGCTCGAGACAGGCGATCCTATCCTGGACACGCGTGCTCTCGGACATGATGACGGATTCAATTCGCTCGCCGCGGAGCTCATCCAGGAAAGCAAAGACTTCGTCCGCTCCGAATTCCAGCGCGACGAGGACCACATCCGGACGCGACTTTCCGATCTGCGCGCGCGCCTCAATGAGGCTCCCTGAGCCCTCAACGGCCCAGCCGAACTGAGCCAGATAGGTCGAAAAGATCTTCCGCAAGGCGGAAGATTCGTCGACCATCAGGAGTCTTGTACCCTCCACGAAACGTGCCGATCGCTCTTAGTTTTACCCCTAAGTACATAACTCACTGAAGAAAAGCAAAGGTCAAGCTTTTTAGCTTGATCTTGTCTGCCCGAAAGGGATGAGCGACGTACATTCAGGCTATACCGGCTCAGCAAGAAACGTCTGTTCTCAACATCTACTCTGCGTAAACATTTCAGGATGCTGCGTTTTTCATTGCTCGAACCCGCGCGGCGCAGAATTTGAACTCTGGAATCTTGCCCGAAGGGTCCAGCGCCGGATTGGTGAGAAGGTTTGCTGCGGCTTCCGCATAGCAGAACGGCAGGAACACCATGCCTTCGGGCACGTCGCGATCCACGCGTACCCGCAAGGCGACACGCCCGCGCCGTGTCTCGACCAAAATCATGCTGCCGGGCTCCGCGCCATGCCGAGATATCTCGCGCGGGTTCATGAGCGCGACGGCTTCGGGCTCAAGGCGATCGAGCACGTCGGCGCGCCGAGTCATCGAGCCGGTGTGCCAGTGCTCCA
>JANXTB010000068.1 GCA_025356415.1 Hyphomicrobiales bacterium | reverse complement strand
GGGCGCGCACGACCTGCTCGTCGACAGCAATTGGCGCGGCGCGGCGCTGGACCATCTGGTCCGCTCGCAATTCGCGCAGTTTCACGATCTCTCAAGCGGCCAGATCGTGATCTCCGGACAGGACGTCAACCTGAGCCCGCGCTCCGCGCAGGCCATCGGCATGGGTCTGTATGAACTGATGACCAACGCCGTGAAATACGGCGCGCTCTCGACACAGCACGGCCGCATCGAGGTGCGCTGGGACATTCTGATCGAGAACGGCGACGCGATTTTCAAACTGCACTGGCGCGAAATCGGCGGGCCTCCGGTCAGCGAACCCACGCATCGCGGGTTCGGCCATATCGTGATCGCCGAAATGACCTCGCGCTCCGTGCAGGGCGAGGTCCTCTATTCGTTTCCGGAAGACGGCGTCGAATGGCTCCTCACGGCGCCGCTCGACGCAATCGCGGAGACGGAAGATGGCCCGCCTCCGGAGCTAGGCGAAAGAATCCGCGCCGCCTGAGCGTCAATTGCGCAGAAGATGCGTCTCGTCGCCAAAGAAAGCGGCCTTGACCGGGCAATAGCCATCGGCGCCACGCCAAGCGAGATAAGCGCCACCTGCAAGCGCGAGCGCGTTCAACACCGGGTTGGGACGCGGCTTCGCGGCCATGGCGGCCAGCCCGAGCCCGCCCAGAATATACACGGCGCGTTCGCCCGTGGTCAGGTTGGGTTCGTGGGACTGAAAAATCTCGGTCATGGCCATAAGGTTCGCTCCTTGTTCAAGGGAACGAACGCGGGGGGATAGCCGTGGTTCCGCATTGGCTGTTGAGGCGCCTGCGCGAGACGAGCTGACTCGTTGCGCGCGCAGATTATGCGAGAATAAGAATGATCGGTGATGTGTAAGGAGTTGGCTCCCCGAGCAGGGCTCGAACCTGCGACAATTCGATTAACAGTGAGGCTCGCGCTTCGGGAAATTGCTTTAAAAACAATGTCAAGATGAACAAAGACCGAAACATATGGTGCGTAAATCGCAATTCGGTATGTTTCGTTGTGATTATAACAATCTGATTTCAAACAGCGATCAATTAGCGTTCGACAAGCTGGTAGAGTTTTACGTCGCGAACCGCCATGCTCACGCCGAACCTGAAGCTCCGCCCGACCCCCATTACGTGATCCGGTATGTGGCGAAGGGAGGCGATGAGTACGGCCTAGTCTCCGTTACCGATTGGAACGCAGGGCTGTCCCGCGCCATCGCCGACCAGGTATGCGACGGCGATAAGCGCCCCCTGGTTGTCTGCCGGGCTGGTTCCCCGACCATATGATTTTCGGTCGAATTTCGCGTCGAATCAGGGCGTTCAGGGGTCGCAAGATAGGAGTCAAGTCTTATTTTGCGACCAGTGTGCGACCAGCGGTAGGATAATTTTCTACGACGAACCGTCAGGCTGCGCTAAGTCATTGAAAAGATTGGCTCCCCGAGCAGGGCTCGAACCTGCGACAATTCGATTAACAGTCGAATGCTCTACCAACTGAGCTATCGGGGAACGCGTCGCCGTTGCGACGAAGCGGCGTATAGCAAGCTGATCGCGGATTGCAAAGCGGAAAACCGCCCTTGTTCAGACTTTCTGTGCGCTCAAGCTTTTTCGTACGTCTTGCCCCTGATGCGCCTTGCTACCGCTCGCGCGCCTTGCTAAGACCCGCCCGTCCGGCGCGCAATCGCGGACCTGAGGCCTCGTGGCGGAGTGGTTACGCAGAGGACTGCAAATCCTTGCACCCCGGTTCGATTCCGGGCGAGGCCTCCAACTTTCCCAACATTCCCCCGGCAACAACGCGCCTCGCAGCGCGCCCCGCATCTTGACCGGGGCCATTGAAGCATTCCATCAGGGTCCACCCTCAAATCCACGGCCGGTCGCCGACCGTAGCACGCAGGCTTGAGCGAGGACCTTGACCCCAGATGCCTTCCGCCACCCAGCCTGCCATCGTTTGGTTCCGTGACGACCTGCGCTTGTCCGACCAGCCCGCCCTGAGCGCGGCGATCGAAACCGGCGCGCCGGTTCTTTGCATCTACGTGTTCGATGAGGAAAGCGACGGCCTGCGCCCGCTCGGCGGCGCATCGCGCTGGTGGCTGCATCATTCGCTGAGCGCGCTTGCGGACTCGCTCGCGCGGATCGGCGGGCGGCTGGACATCTTGCGCGGCGCCGCGGGACCGCTCGTCACCTCGCTCGCCAAGGCCGCGAATGCGCAGTCCGTCGTCTGGACGCGCCGCTATGGCGGGGCCGAGATTGCCGTCGATCGACAGGCGAAAGCCGATCTGGCCGAAGCGGGCATCGGCGTGCGCTCTTTTAACGGCCAATTGCTGCACGAGCCTTGGGACGTTCAAACCAAGGCTGGCGAGTTCTTCCGCGTCTACTCGCCGTTCTGGCGCGCGGCCTGCGCGCGCCCTGCCCCGGCGGCCCCGTTGCCAGCACCCTCCAGAATCATCGGCGCGCCGTGGCCCGGCAACGCGCCGGCGCGCGTCTCGCTCGACGATCTCGCCCTGCTGCCGACCAAGCCAGATTGGGCGGGCGGCCTGCGCGAGACATGGCGCCCCGGCGAGGCGGGCGCGCAGGAGCGGCTGTCCGACTTCCTCAAGCAACGCGCGCATCGCTACGCCGCCATGCGCGACAGGCCCGACCAGCCGGGCACCTCGGCGCTCTCGCCGCATCTGCGCTTTGGCGAAATCTCGCCGCGCCAAATCCTGCACGCCACGCGGCATGCGGAGGCCTCGGGCGCTGTGCCCGGTCGCGATGCGGAAAAATTCATCGCCGAAATCGGCTGGCGCGAGTTCGCCTATCACCTCTTGTTCCATGCGCCCGACCTGCGCCGCCTGAACTTCCAGAAGAAGTTCGACGCCATGCCGTGGCGCGAGCCGGAGGAGAAGGAAATCGACGCCTGGCGCCATGGCCGCACCGGTTATCCGATCGTCGATGCAGGTATGCGCGAGCTCTGGACTACGGGCGTCATGCACAATCGCGTGAGGATGATCACGGCGTCTTTTCTGGTGAAAGACCTCCTCGTCGACTGGCGTCTGGGCGAAGAATGGTTCTGGGACACACTTTGTGACGCCGATCCGGCCAATAATCCGGCCTCCTGGCAATGGGTGGCGGGCTCGGGGGCCGACGCCGCCCCCTATTTCCGGGTCTTCAACCCCGTGCTGCAAGGCAAGAAGTTCGATCCGGACGGAGCTTACGTACGTAAGTTTGTACCAGAGCTCAGAAATCTGCCGGACACATGGATCCACGAACCCTGGACTGCACCGACCGAGGCCCTGCGCAAGGCGGGCGTCACGCTCGGCGAAAACTATTCCTTCCCGATCGTGGATCACGCACGCGCGCGTGACCGGGCGCTCGCCGCGCTCGCTTCGACCAAGACCGACATGGCCTGAGGGCCGAAGACCTACTGGCCTGAACGGCCGAAGAGGAAATCACGCGTATGAAAATAGCCGTTGTCGGCTCAGGCATCACCGGGAACGCCGCAGCGCTCGCGCTCTCGCAGGCGACGCACGGAAATGAAGTCGTCATCTACGAGCGCGAGGCCCGGCCGGGCGGCCATTCGGCGACGGTTGATATCAATTATGACGGCACGAAGATCGCCGTCGATACGGGCTTCATCGTCTACAACGAAAAAAATTACCCCAACCTCACGGCGATGTTCGATTATCTCGGCGTCGAGACGCAGCTCTCCGATATGAGCTTCTCGGTCTCCGCCGATCGCGGGCGCTTCGAATGGTGCGGGCGCGATGGCGGCGGCGTGCTTAACGCGTTGTTCGCGCAGCGCCGCAATGTCGTGTCGCCGTCCTTCCTGCGCTTACTGCTGGAAATCGGGCGTTTCCAGAAGCAGGCCATCACCGACGCGCGTGCGCGCACCGTGGGCGAAGGCTCGCTCGCCGATTACCTTGCCCGGCACAAGTTCTCGACGCGGATGCGCGACGATTATCTTGTGCCGATGGGCGCCGCGATCTGGTCGACCTCGCCGCGCGACATGCTCGCCTTTCCGGCGACCAGCTTTATCGAATTCTTCGACAACCATTGCCTGCTGCAATGGGATCGTCCGCGCTGGCGCACCGTCACCGGCGGCAGCCGCGCCTATGTGAAAAAGCTTGCGGCTATCTTCGGCGGCCAACTGCGGCTCGCGTGCGGCGCCAACAAGATCACGCGCGATGAGGACGGCGTCACCATCTACGATGCGAGCGGCCATGCCGAGCGTTTCGATCGCGTCGTGCTTGCCGCTCATGCGCCGGACTCGCTGGCGATTCTGGCGGACGCCAGCGACGACGAGCGCGACATCCTCGGCGCCTGCCGCTATGCGCCCAACGATGTCTGGCTGCATCGAGACGTTTCGCTGATGCCCAAGCGCAAGGCCGCATGGGCATCGTGGAATTTCCTGCGCGAAGGCGCCGATGACGCACGCGCCTGCGCCGTTTCCTACTGGATGAACAAGCTGCAGGGCATCGACGAATCGAAGCCGCTCTTCATCACGCTCAATCCGCCCTTCGAGCCGAAGCCCGAACTGACCTTCGGACGATTCAGCTACGATCACCCGCAATTCGATCGCCCGGCTCTCGAAGCCCGCAAGCGCCTGCATGCCATTCAGGGCGTCCGCCATACCTATTATGCGGGCGCGTGGACCGGCCACGGTTTCCATGAGGACGGCTTGTCGTCCGGCCTGTCCGTCGCGGCCCAGCTCGGCTGCCCGGCGCCTTGGGCGCACAGGGAAGACACGCCCGCCTTTGGCGGCCTACACTTGCCCCTGCCCACGACGCCCGCGCAGGCGCCCCAGGAACTCGTTCCGTGACGCAAACCGCCGATTTCAGACCGCCGCAAGCCGCCGCCTCGCTCTATAGCGGGCCGGTGATGCATGCCCGGATGAAGCCGGTGTCGCATCGCTTCACCTATCAAGTGTTCTCGCTCCTGATCGACGTGGACCGGCTCGAAGAGGCGAACCGCCTGTCGCCGGTGTTCTCGATCTCGCGCTGGAACCTTCTGTCTTTCTCGCCAAGCGATCACGGCCCGCGCGATGGCACGCCCCTGAGCGCGCATGTTTCGCGACTGCTCTCCAATTGCGGTCTTCAGATTGAAGGCGGGCGTACGCTGCTGTTCTGCTATCCGCGCGTGCTCGGCTTCGTGTTCAATCCGCTGTCTATTTACTATTGCTACGATGCGCAGGACCGGCTCACCGCGCTCGTCTACGAGGTGCGCAACACGTTCGGGCAGAGCCATTCCTACGTGGCGCCGGTGAAGCCGCTTGAGGCGGCGGAGTCCGGCGTGCGGCAGGAGCGCGACAAGCTGTTTTACGTCTCGCCATTTCTCGACATGACGATGCGCTATCACTTCCGCCTGCATCCGCCGGGCGACACGCTGAAAGTCCGCATTCTCGAAACCGACGCCGACGGCCCGATCCTGGCCGCGACTTTTTCTGGCGTGCGCTCTGACATGCGCACCGGCGCGTTGCTCAAGGCGTTCTTCGCCATGCCTCTGCTGACCTTCAAGATCGTCGGCGCGATTCATTACGAGGCGCTGCGTCTTTGGCTGAAAGGCCTGCGCATCAAGCCTCGCCCGAAACCGCCGGAGCCTGTGAGCTACCGCGAGTCTAACCCCGACGCACTACCGCAATCGCGCACGTGACATTGATGACGAAAGTGAACATGCCCGTGCAAAACCTGATCCGCGTAACCAAAGACAATGTCGGCGAGCTATCGAAGGGCTATCCCTTCGCGGTTCGGCAATCGCTGAAATTCGGTCTCATGCTGGAGCGCGGATCGCTCGACGTGCAAATGCCGAACGGACCTACCTTGCGGTTCCAGGGTTCCGAGTCCGGCCCCGAAGCCGTGATGGTCATTCACTCGCTCGACTTTGCAAAGGACCTTGCAAGCGGCGGCGAAGTCGGCATTTCCGAAGCCTTCATCAAAGGCCACTGGGAAAGCCCGAACCTCACCCACTTCCTCGAATTGTTCTGCGTCAACCAACCCGTCATCCAGAAGCTGCTCGACGGCAAGCCGCTCGTGCGCCTTGTCCAGCGCATCCGGCATTGGCTGAACCGCAACACAAAGTCGGGCTCGCGCCGCAACATTCACGCGCATTACGATCTCGGCAATCAATTCTACTCGGCGTGGCTCGACACCACGATGACCTATTCATCGGCGCTGTTCACCGGCAAGGCGCGCGATCTTGCCTCCGCCCAGACGGCGAAATATGCAGCGCTGGCGAGCGAGATCGATCTGCGGCCCGAACACCATGTGCTGGAAATCGGCTGCGGCTGGGGAGGGTTTGCCGAATATGCAGCTCGCGAGATCGGCGCCCGCGTCACGGGCCTGACGATCAGCAAGGAGCAATTCGATTTCGCCACCGCGCGCATGCAGGCGGCTGGCCTGTCAGACCGCGTGACGATCAAGATGCTAGATTACCGCGACGAGACCGGCGTGTTTGATCGCATCGCGTCGATTGAAATGTTCGAGGCGGTGGGCGAGGAATATTGGCCGGCCTATTTCCGCCAGCTGCGCGATCGCCTCGCGCCGGGCGGCAAGGCGGGGCTGCAGGTCATCACCATTCAGGAATCCCTGTTCAAGGGCTACAAGCGCGAGATCGATTTCATCCGTCGTTACGTGTTTCCCGGCGGCATGTTGCCGACGCCCACCATCATGCGCGACATGGGCGAGCAGCATGGTCTGTCGCTGTCGGGCGAGCGCATCTTCGGCCTCGATTACGCGATCACGCTCGCGCATTGGCGCGATCGGTTCCGCATCGCCTGGCCACAACTGACGCCGCTCGGATTCGACGAGCGCTTTCGTCGTTTGTGGGAATATTACCTCTCCTATTGCGAGGCGGGATTCCGCGCCGGCACCATCGACGTGCGGCAGATGGTTTTCGCCAAACCATGAGCGAGTCGCGGGGACGGCTTGCGGCCTACGCACTTCCCGCGCTGCCGCTCGCAATCCTGACGCTGCCGCTCTACGTGCTCGTGCCATCCTTTTATGCGCGCGAACTGATGTTGCCGATTGCGGCTGTGGGGCAGGCTCTTTTGCTGGTGCGCTTCGTCGATGCGCTCAGCGATCCGCTGGTCGGCGTCTTCGCGGACCGCTTCCGTCCAGCCTTCGGGCGCCGGCGCCTGTGGTTCGCGCTGGCCAGCGTGCCGACTGCAATAGCTGCTTTCCTCGTCTTCACGCCGCCGCAAGGCGCCGGGCTTTTCTACCTGACGCTCTGGGGCATGGTGTTGTCGGTCGCGTGGACTGCGGCGCTTGTGCCCTACACGGCCTGGGGCGCCGAATTGTCGCGCGATTACGCCGGTCGCGCGCGCGTCGCTGGATGGCGCGAGACGTTTGCACTGGCTGGAACGCTGCTCGCGCTCTTCGCGCAAGTGCTGGTGCCGCTGGCTGGCTACCCGGGCGAACGCGCGGTGCTGTTTGCGCTGGGGATCTTCGTACTGCTGGCGCTGCCGCTCGCGGCTGCGCTCTGCGTGGCGCGTGTGCCTGAACCCGTAGACCTTTCGAAAACGCGCCTCGGCTTTCGCGAAGGTCTCACGCATATGCGCGCCAACGCGCCGTTCCTGCGCCTGCTCGGCGCCTTCCTGCTGAATGGTTTCGCGAACGGCTTTCCGGCCACGCTATTTATATTCTACGTCAGCGAGAAACTCGGCGCCGCCGCAATGGCCGGGCCGTTGCTGGTTTTATACTTTGTCTGCGGCGTTGCGGGCGTGCCCGTGTGGCTGTGGCTCGCACGGCGGATCGGCAAGCACCGCGCCTGGAGCTGGGCCATGCTGGGCGCCTGCCTGTTCTTTGCGCCCGCGCCTTTCCTGAGCGAAGGCGGTGTCCCGATCTTCGCGCTCGTTTGCATCGGAACCGGCTTCGCGCTTGGTGCGGATCTCATGCTGCCGCCAGCCATTCAGGCGGATGTAATCGACGTCGATACCGCCGCCTCCGGCGAACAACGCTCAGGCCTTTATTTCGCGGCCTGGGGACTGGCGACCAAGTTGGCTCTGGCGCTGGCGGTCGGCGCCGCGTTTCCGCTGCTGGGATATGCGGGATTCGATCCCGGCGCCGGGCTGCGCAGCTATGGCGGCCTTGCGATGCTAGGGTTTCTCTACGCGGGCCTGCCGATTGTCCTGAAGCTCTCGGCAATCGCGCTGATGTGGAATTTCCCGCTGGACGAAGCGGCGCAGGCGAAGTTACGCGTGCGGATCGACGGGCGTCAGCTCTCCACCCCGTAAATCTCGTCGGCGCGTCGCTCGAACGCTTCGGCGAATTTGCGGAAGGCGCTGTCGAACATCGCGCCCATCAGCAGGCCGAGCGTGCGGCTGCGGAATTCATAGTTGATCGCAAAGCCGACATCCGAAGCGTCGCCTTCGCGATCCTGAAACGTCCAACGGTTCTCGAGATGGCTGAAAGGCCCATCGACATATTCGACGAGAATGCGCAGGCGCGGCCGGTCGAGCGTCACGCGGCTGGTGAAGGTCTCGCGGATCGCCTTGTAGCCAACTTCCATCTCGGCCACGACGGTCTCGACGCCCTCGCCGCTCGCGACGCGCCTGCGCACGCGCATGCCTGTGCAGAGCGGCAGGAATTCGGGATAGGATTCGACGTCCGCCACGAGGTCGAACATCTGCGGCGCTTTATGGCGCACGCGCCGCGTCGTGTTGAAGGATGGCATGTGGGACCCTGAACCTTTGCCGCCCTTCTAGCCACGAAGCGTCGTCGAGAAAAGCCCCGCGTTCATCCGCCCTGCTGCGGGCCCGCCTGATCGCTCCCGAGGTCGCCGAGGATCGGCACCTTGGCGAGGAATTCGTCCTGCTCGCGCTTGGTGCGCAGGATGAAGATCGTGCGGTTGCGGCGCTCGCGGGCGATGATCGTGTTGATGCGCGGGCCGATCGAGGTCGGGAAGTTCCAGATGAACCGCAACAACCGCCCATTGACGCGCTGGGGGCAGCCCGGCGCCACCTCAGCTTTGGGATCGTCGCGGCCGCGCAGCATCTGCTTGACCTTGCGGATGAGGCACACCGGCATCGGCGCATCGACATAGACAAGCCAGTCGGCGCGGGCGACGCGGATGTCGAGGGTCGAGGGGAACGTCCCCTCCATCACCCAGTCCTCGCGGGCGGCGAGCTCAGTCACCTGCGCGCGCCATTCGTCAGCCTGGGGCTTGCGCCAGCCCGGCCGCCAATAGAGACGCTCGAGCTCGATGCAGGGAAGTTTCAGCCGCTCGGCAATGGCGCGCGCAAGGGCTCCCTTTTCGGCGCCGGGACTGCCGATGACGATCACACGGCGTGGCGCTTCCAGTTCAGGCCGCCTCGCGTGGTACATCGGCTGTCCTCCCTATCCTCGCGACTTCGCGTCCCGGGCCGCCTTCAGCCGCGCGAAATCCTCGCCTGCATGATGAGAGGAACGCGTGAGAGGCGAAGCGGATGCAAGCAGAAAGCCCTTCGCGTGCGCTACCGTCTCATACGAGCCGAATTCGGCCGGCGTGATGAAGCTGAGAACCGGATGGTGCTTGCGGGTCGGCTGCAGATACTGGCCGATGGTGATGAAATCGACATCCGCCGAGCGCAAATCGTCCATCAGCTGGAGCACTTCGTTCCGCTCCTCGCCGAGCCCGACCATGATGCCGGACTTGGTGAAAATGGTCGGATCGAGCTCCTTCACCCGCTGCAGCAGCCGGATCGAATGGAAGTATCGGGCGCCGGGGCGCACCTTCAGATACTTGGACGGCACCGTCTCGAGGTTGTGGTTGAAGACGTCGGGCCGCGCCGCGACCACGACTTCGAGCGCGCCATCCTTGCGCAGGAAATCCGGCGTCAGGATTTCAATGGTCGTCTTGGGCGAAGCCTCGCGGATTGCGTGGATGACCTGCGCGAAATGCTCGGCGCCGCCGTCCGCTAGATCGTCGCGGTCGACGGATGTAATTACGACATGCGACAGCCCGAGCTTGGCTACTGCTTGCGCGATGTGGGCGGGCTCCTTGGGGTCGAGCGGCGCCGGCATGCCGGTCTTCACATTGCAGAACGCGCAGGCGCGCGTGCATGTGTCGCCCATGATCATGAAGGTCGCGTGCTTCTTCTCCCAGCACTCGCCGATGTTGGGGCAGCCTGCCTCCTCGCAAACCGTGACGAGGCCATTCTCTTTCACGATGCGGTGCGTCTCGGCCCATTTTGGCGAGCCCGGCGCCTTCACGCGAATCCAGCCCGGCTTGCGCGCAATGGGGTTGTCAGGCCGGTGCGCCTTTTCAGGATGGCGCGGCCCGGCGTCGCCCTTCTTGCGCGGGTCGTCGTTTAGAAGATCCAGAACCACAGCCATGGATGTCTCGCGCTGATTGATGCGTTTGGTCTACGACCATTCGGGGCGCAGGCCAAGCCCCGGGCCATGCGCCGGGCGCGGAGCGATCAGACCCACCTTGCAGGGCTTGAGGTCGATTTGGCGATCACGCTTTCATCCGCCGAGCCTTCGATCACGCAGGAGACGCCCTCCGGCTCGAAGCGCAGGTCGACGGTGCCGTTGAGTGCGCGCGCGGCGATCGCCTCGATCACGAAGCGCCCAAAGCCGCGCCGGCTTGGCTCCTGAACGCCCGGGCCGCCGCGCTCCACCCATGACAGCCGCATGCGGTCTTGCCCTTCGTCGTCCTTGTCGAGCGACCACGTGATCCGAACCTGTCCGCCCGCGACCGACAGCGCGCCATATTTGACCGCGTTTGTCGACAATTCATGGATCGCCATGCCAAGATTTTGCGCCGCCACCGGCGTCAGGATTACATTGGGCCCATCAAGGATGAGGCGCTCCGTGGGCCCAGTACGCAGATGGCCGATCTGCGACGTGACAAGCTCGTTCATGCTGATGCCGCGCCAGTCCTCGCGCGCCAGAAGATCGTGCGATTGCGCCAGACCGCTGAGCCGCTCGATGAAGGAATCGACGAAATCCGTGCTCGGCACACCGGGGCTGACCGAGCGCCGCGCCATGACTTGAATGACGGTGAGCAGGTTTTTCGAGCGATGCGCCAGCTCGCTCAGAAGCGTACGGATGTGCTGCTCGGTCGCCTTGCGTTCGGACACGTCGCTGATAGCGCCCAGGAGCGACTGCACGACGCCGTGACGCATACGCCAAGGCTCAACGTGAACGCTGCACCAATGCGTCTTGCCGTCCGCCTGGTAGGGCATGTCGATGCTGGCGGGCTCACCCGTCTCCAGCACGCGCTTCTTGAGTGCGGCCATCGGCGCCACCAGATCCCGCGGAAGGACAGCCGCATCGTCCGACCCGACGGATTCTTCCGGGTCGCAGCCAAAATAGTCGCCGCCGATCCAGATGTAGCGCAGCTCCCGATCCTGCGTGAACACCGAAACGCCGGCCGTCCGCAACGCCAGAAACAGCAGATCCAGCGTGCGCCGCAACGCGACGTTTGTGGAGGCGAGTTCGCTTTGAACCTTGTTGCGTTCGGTGATGTCCTCGACGATCACGCCAATCCCGGCCATCAGTCCGTCGGCGCCGCGCATTGGGTAAATTTGCTCGAGCCAATCGCGCCGCACGCCCGGACGGCTGGAGGTTTCGCCGTGAAATTCTATATTCCTGACAGGCTCGCCCGTCGCAAGAACCTGGCGTAAACGGTCTTCCGCCTGCCCCCGCAGATTAGGAACAATATCGAACACCGGGCGGCCAATGTGATCGGTCGCGGGTAATCCATTGATTTCGGCCAGCGCTTCATTGACCCTCACAAAACACAGGTCCTTGTCGATCATCGCCAGACCCAGCGGCGCGGAAAAATACAAGGCTTCCAGTTCGGCAAGCTGTATGCGCATTTCTTCCTGATTGCGCCGCAAGGCGCCTTCGAGACGTCGCTGCTCGGTGAGATCGACCATCGATTGAATGATGACTCTGCGTCCGTCCGGCCAGATCACCGGATCGGTGGTGCGGATCTGCCAGACGCGCATCTCGTTGCTGGCAGTGAAAACAGATAATTCCTTGATGGAGGAGAAGCAGTTTTTCTCCGGCCACTCAACGAGGTTCGTCTCCAACTCTGCGCCTGACAAGCGGCGCATTTTTTGGAGGCACGCGCGAATATCGGGGAGATCGTCCAGAGTAAAGCCGGTCACTTGCGTGAACATGAGGTTCACCAGCACCGTTTCGCCAGTCAGCGTTAAAATGATGTAAGGCGCCTGCGCCGACATGACTGCGGCGCGATAGGAATCCAATGAGGCAATCAGAAGCGACGGATCGAGCGGGCGCGCGCCATCACGCCGCTGCTCTGCGCTTTCCTCTACGCGACGGTCGGCTACGCCCGTTCCAGGCATGCAAAACCCCTTGCGACCGAAGGCGCCGATGTGGCGATGTGGCGATGCGATCGTCTCAAGCTCTGCAATAGGACGGAAGCTGTGCCTTGTCAATAATATAGCTAGCTTTAACAAGACCACGTTAAGTAAAGGGGAGCCGCATGGTGGCTCCCCATAATCACTATAGTAATGCCTCAGCTATGAATAACGCGCCCGTAAGCATCGAGCACACTCTCATGCATCATTTCGGATAATGTCGGGTGCGGGAATACGGCGTGGATGAGTTCTTCTTCCGTCGTCTCCAGATTCATGGCGACGACATAGCCCTGGATCAGCTCGGTCACTTCCGCGCCGACCATATGAGCGCCGAGCAACTTGCCGCTCTTGGCGTCGAAGATGGTCTTCACCATGCCGTCGGGTTCGCCGAGCGCGATTGCCTTGCCGTTGCCCACGAAGTTGAAACGGCCGACCTTGACGGCCAGCCCCTGCTCTTTCGCCTTGGCCTCGGTGAGGCCGACACTGGCGATCTGCGGATGACAATAAGTGCAGCCGGGGATCATCGCCTTGTCCATCGGATGCGGATGCAATCCCTTGATGCCCTCGACGCAGATCACGCCTTCATGCTCAGCCTTGTGCGCCAGCATCGGCGGACCGGCGACGTCGCCGATGGCGTAGACGCCCGGCACGTTGGTCTTGCCGACGCCATCCGTGACGATGCAGCCGCGATCCATTTTTACGCCGAGCTTTTCTAGCCCGATGTTCTCGACATTGCCGACGACGCCGACCGCCGAAATAAGGCGATCCGCTTCGAGCTGGCTTTTGGCGCCCTTGTCGTCTTCAAGCGTGCAGACGACGCTGTCGGCTTTCTTCTCGACCTTCACGACCTTGGTCGAGGTCATGATCTTGATGCCGGCTTTCTCGAAACGCTTGCGCGCCAGCGCGGCGATCTCGGCGTCTTCCACCGGCAACACTTGCGGCAGCACTTCGACGACCGTCACCTCGCAGCCCATGGTGCGATAGAAGCTCGCGAATTCGATGCCGATGGCGCCCGAGCCCATGACGATGAGCGACTTCGGGAATTGCGGCGGCACCATCGCCTCGAAATAGGTCCAGATCAGCTTGCCGTCCGGCTCGATGCCGGGCAGCACGCGTGGGCGCGCGCCGGTGGCGATGATGATGTTCTTCGCCTCATACACGCCCTCGCCCAGCGTGCCCTTCGGCACGGGGTTCTGCGGCTGCACGGCGGGCTTCGATGGCTTCTTCACCGTCACCTGGCCGGGCTTGTCGATGGTCGCCTCGCCCCAGATGACGTCGACCTTGTTCTTCTTGAGCAGGAAGGCGACGCCGCCATTCAACTGCTGCGACACGCCGCGCGAGCGCTTGACGACGGCCGCGGGATCGAAGGTCACCTTGCCCTCGATCTTCAGGCCGTAATCCTGCGCGTGCTGAGCGTAATGATAGATCTCCGCCGAACGCAGCAGCGCCTTGGTGGGGATGCAGCCCCAGTTGAGGCAAATGCCGCCAAGATGTTCGCGCTCGACGATCGCGGTCTTGAGCCCGAGCTGCGCGGAACGGATCGCGGTGACGTAGCCGCCGGGGCCCGAACCGATGATGAGGACGTCATAGGTGGTCATGGATCAAAACTCCGGGCGGAAACAACCACGGGCAAGAATTTCAGCCGTCATTGCGAGGAGCGAAGCGACGAAGCAATCCAGAAGCCGCACACGGCTCTGGATTGCTTCGCTCCGCTCGCAATGACGGAGCTTGTGAGCAGGCTGGTCAGACCAGCATGCCCATCGGGTTTTCAATCAGCACCTTGAACGCCGAGATCAGCTCGGCCCCAAGTGCGCCGTCGACCGCGCGGTGGTCGGTCGAGAGCGTCACGCTCATCACCGTCGCGACTTCCGGCGCGCCCTTGCGGACGATCACGCGCTGCTCGCCCGCGCCGACCGCGAGGATCGTTGCGTGCGGCGGGTTGATGACCGCCTGGAAGTTCTTGATGCCGAACATGCCGAGGTTGGACACAGCCGAAGAGCCGCCCTGATATTCATCGGGCTTCAACTTCCGCGCACGCGCACGGGCGGCGTAGTCCTTCATCTCGTTCGAGATCTGCGACAGGCCCTTCGTTTCGGCCTTGCGGATCACGGGCGTGATGAGGCCGCCGGGGATCGACACCGCGACGCCGACGTCCGAGTGCTTGTGCTTCAGCATCGCGCCTTCGGTCCACGTCACATTGGCGTCGGGCACGCGTTGCAGCGACATGGCCAGAGCCTTGATGACGAAGTCGTTGACCGAGACCTTGTAGGCCGGCTTGCCGTCCTTGTCCTTCGGCGCGGCGTTGTTGATCTGCTCGCGCAGAGACAACAGCGCATCGAGTTCGCAATCGACCGTGAGGTAGAAATGCGGGATCGTCTGCTTGGCCTCGACGAGACGGCGCGCAATCGTCTTGCGCATCGAATCGTGCGGGATTTCCTCGAACGAACCCGGTTCGAAGAATTTGCGGATCGTCGCATCCGACATGCCTTGCGGGGCCGATGCGGCTGCGGGCGCGGGCGCGGCGGCAGCAGTCGGCGCAGCGGCGGTTGCGCCGCCCCCAGCGATGGCGGCTTTCACGTCGCGCTCGACAATGCGGCCATGCGGGCCAGAGCCCTTGATCCGCGCAAGGTCGACACGCGAGTCTTTCGCCAGACGACGCGCGAGCGGCGAGGCGAACAGGCGCGCGCCGGGCGAAGCCGCAGCCGGAGCGGCGGCAGGCGCCGCCGCTGGTGCTGCAGAAGGCGCCTGCGCCGCAGGAGCTTCCTGCGGCTTGGGTGCCGCAGAAGCGGCGGGCGCGGGCGATGACCCGGCTCCCGCGGCAGCGGCGCCGACATCTTCGCCTTCGGACGCGATGACGCCGATGAGCGCGTTCACCGGCACATCCGCCGTGCCATCCGGCACGACGATCTTGGCCAACACGCCCTCGTCGATAGCTTCGACTTCCATCGTCGCCTTGTCGGTCTCGATCTCGGCGAGCACGTCGCCGGACTTGACCTTGTCGCCTTCCTTTTTCAGCCACCGCGCGAGATTGCCCTTCTCCATCGTCGGAGAGAGCGCAGGCATGAGGATGTTGATCGGCATGAGCGGCGCTCCCTTAGCGATAGAGCACGGCTTTCGCCGCCTGGATGACATCGCCGACGTTCGGCAGCGCGAGCTTTTCGAGGTTCGCGGCATACGGCATCGGCACGTCCTTGCCGGTGACGCGCAGCACTGGAGCATCGAGCCAGTCGAACGCCTTTTCCATGATCCGCGCGGCGATTTCGGCGCCGACGCCGGACTGCGGCCAACCCTCTTCCACCGTGATGCAGCGGCCCGTCTTCTGGACGGATGCGATCACCGTTTCGGTGTCCATGGGACGGATCGTGCGCAGATCGATGATCTCCGCCTCGATGCCTTCCTTGGCGAGCTCTTCCGCCGCTTTGATGGCGTATGTCATGCCGATCGACCACGAAACGATGGTGATGTCGGAGCCCGCACGATGAATGCGCGCCTTGCCGATTGGCACCGTGAAGTCGTCGAGCTTCGGCACTTCGAACGTCTGCCCGTAAAGGATTTCGTTCTCGAGGAAGATGACGGGGTTGGGATCGCGGATCGCCGACTTGAGCAGGCCCTTGAAGTCAGCCGCCGTATACGGCGAGACGACCTTCAGGCCCGGGATCTGCGAATACCAGGCTGCGTAATCCTGACTGTGCTGCGCGCCGACGCGCGCCGCAGCGCCGTTGGGACCACGGAACACGATGGGGCAACCCATCTGGCCGCCTGACATGTAGAGCGTCTTGGCCGCCGAATTGATGATCTGGTCAATCGCCTGCATGGCGAAGTTGAACGTCATGAATTCAACGATGGGCTTGAGACCCGTCATTGCGGCGCCGACGCCGATACCTGCGAAGCCATGCTCGGTGATCGGCGTGTCAATAACTCGACGCGCCCCGAACTCCTGCAGCAGGCCTTGCGTGACCTTGTAGGCGCCCTGGTATTCGGCGACTTCCTCACCCATCACGAAGACGGCTTCGTCTGCGCGCATTTCTTCGGCCATGGCGTCGCGAAGCGCTTCGCGCACAGTCATGTTCACCATCTGCGTGCCCGCCGGCACTTCGGCGGCGAGCGGCGCGGAGGCGACGGTGGGCGGCAGCGGCGCATCGCTCTGCGTCTTGGCGACAGCGGCGGGCTTTTCGCCGCCAGCTTCTTTCGGAGCGGGCGCGCTGCTCGGCGCGGGCGCCGTGTCGGCGCTTTCGCCTTCCGCCGTGATGACGGCGATGGGCGTATTCACCGCGACATTGTCGGTGCCGTCGGCGATGAGGATCTGCGACAGCACGCCCTCGTCAACGGCTTCCACTTCCATGGTCGCCTTGTCGGTTTCAATCTCGGCGAGCACGTCGCCGGACTTCACCGTATCGCCGACCTTCTTCATCCACTTGGATAGCTTGCCCTGTTCCATCGTCGGGGACAGAGCGGGCATGAGAACATTCACAGCCATAATCGTCCCTCCTCAGAGCGTGATATCCGTCCACAATTCCGACGGATCCGGCTCGGGATCATTGGTCGCGAATTCGGCTGCTTCAGCGACGATCGCACGCACCTTTGCGTCGATCGCTTTCAACTCGTCTTCCGTCGAGCGCTTGTCGCGCAACAGGCGCGCACGCACCTGCTCGATCGGATCGTGCTCCTCGCGCATTTTCTGCACTTCTTCCTTGGAGCGGTATTTCGCGGGGTCCGACATTGAGTGGCCGCGATAGCGATAGGTCTGCATCTCGAGGATGTAGGGGCCCTTGCCTTCGCGACACCATGTCAACGCCTTTTCGCCGGCTTCCTTCACCGCGCGCACGTCCATGCCATCGACCTGCTCGCCCGGAATGTTGAACGACAGGCCGCGCTTCGAGAAGTCGGACTGCGCCGAGGCGCGCGACACCGAAGTGCCCATCGCATAGCGATTGTTCTCGATGATGTAGACGGCCGGGAGCTTCCACAGCTCGGCCATGTTGAAGCTCTCGTAGACCTGACCCTGGTTCGCCGCGCCATCACCAAAATAGATCATCGAGGCGTTGTCGTTCTTGCGATACCAGTTGGCGAAAGCCAGCCCGGTGCCCAGCGACACCTGCGCGCCAACGATGCCGTGGCCGCCGTAAAAATGCTTCTCTTTCGAGAACATGTGCATCGAGCCGCCCTTGCCTTTCGACAGGCCGCCGCGACGTCCGGTGACCACGGCCACATGCTGGTGTGCGGCATGGAGCCCAAGGGCGTGATGGCCGAGCTCAC
>JANXTB010000173.1 GCA_025356415.1 Hyphomicrobiales bacterium | reverse complement strand
GAGCGCCAGCGGCAGGATGAACCAGCCCACCCCTTCCGCGGGCACATTGTAGAAGCGCGTCAGCACCAGCGCGTAAGTGAAGAAGATGGCGTTGTAGAAAAACGCCTGCGACGACATCAGCACGAGGCCCACCGCCGTGCGTCCGCGATGGTCGACGAACAGCGAGCGGAAGACTTCGCCCAGCGGCGTGTGATGGCGCCCGCGCAATTTCATCGGCTCGCCCTTGTGGGGCGCGGCCAGCGTATGGCCTTCGGCCGTAAAGCGCCCCTCGATCTGCGCCATGATCTTCTGCGCTTCTTCGGGGCGGCCATGAATGACCAGCCAGCGCGGGCTTTCGGGAATCCACAGGCGCATGAAGAGGATGATCAACCCCAGCAGCGCGCCGATAAGAAACGCCGCGCGCCAGCCGCGGTCCGGTGCGAAATGGGAAGGGTCGAGCACGATGATCGCGCCCCCTGCGCCCAAAGCAGCGCCGATCCAGAACGAACCGTTGATGGCGAGATCGGTCCAGCCGCGATAGCGCGCCGGCACCAGCTCCTGAATGGTGGAATTGATGGCGGTATATTCGCCACCGATGCCGGCCCCGGTGAGGAAGCGAAAGAGGAAAAAGCTCCACGCATTCCACGAGAAGGCGGTCGCCGCGGTGGCGGTGAGGTAGATGGCGAGCGTGATGAAAAACAGCTTCTTGCGGCCGAGCCGGTCCGTCAGCCAGCCAAAGAAGATGGCGCCCAGCACCGCGCCCGCGAGATAGCACGAGCCTGCGAGGCCGATCTGGCCTTCGGTGAATTGGAGAACCGGACTGGTCTTCAGCGCGCCCGCGACCGCGCCCGCCAGCGTGACTTCAAGCCCGTCGAGAATCCAGGTGATGCCGAGCGCGACCACAACCAGCGTGTGGAAGCGGCCCCAGGGCAAGCGCTCGAGCCGTCGCGGAACGTCGGTCGCGTACAGCCCTAAGTCGGGCGTCGCGCGCCCCGGCTTCCCGGTTATCATGGCTCTCCCCGTGCTGACGCTGCACAACGGCAAGCGCGGGCGTGGGTTGCATCGGGGGCTTTGGCGGGGGCTTTGGAATGAACGAGGCGAGAATTTACTATGCCGTGCGCGACGGGATCGCGCGGCTCACGCTGCATCAACCGGGCAAGCTCAATGCGATGAGTTTCGACATGTGGTCGAGCCTGCCGGATCTCGTCGCGCGCGCCGCGCAGGATGACAGCGTGCGGGCGATCGTGGTGGAAGGCTCCGGCGCGCGCGCCTTTTGCTCGGGCGCGGATATTTCGCAATTCGGCGAGAAGCGCAGCGATGCCGATGGCGCGGATTCTTATGAGCGCGCGGTGAGCGAGGGGCTTGCAGCTTTGTCATCGGGCGCCAAGCCGACGCTCGCGCGGATCAGTGGCGTGTGTTTTGGAGGCGGACTCGCGCTGGCTCTGTCCTGCGATCTGCGGCTCGCCAGCGACAATGCGCGCTTCTGTCTGCCGGCGGCGAAGCTCGGACTGGGTTACGCTTATCCCAATATCGATTTCATGTCGCGCCGTATCGGGCTCGGCGCCGCCGCCGACATTCTCTATTCCGCCCGCACCTTCGACGCCCGCGAGGCGCAGCGGCTTGGCGTGGTGACGAATGTGTTTGGCGCCGAGAGTTTTGACGCCGAGAGCGAGGCTTATCTCGCGCGCATCGCCGGGAATGCGCCACTCACCCTGAAGGCCGTGGCGCTGTCGTTGCGCGAATTGCAGAAGGCGGAAAGCACGCGCGACGCGAGCGCGGCGAATGCCGCTGTTGCGGCATGTTTTGCGAGTGAGGATTACGCGGAGGGCCGACGCGCGTTTGCGGAGAAGCGTGCGCCGGTTTTCTTGGGGCGCTAGCGGCAGCCGCCCTCACCCGTCACGCTTCGCGTGCCGCCCTCTCCCGCGTCGCGGGAGAGGGGTCGCGCCTCACCATGCGTGCCGCCCCTCTCCCGCGCTGGCGGGAGAGGGTGGCTGGCGAAGCCAGACGGGTGAGGGCGCCTGCCTCAGATGAGACGACGTTACTTCGCCTGCATATGTTTCGAGTGATCCATCTCCGGCTCGCTCGCCGGCGTCGCGCTCGGAGCAGGCGCGCCCATGCCGAGGACGTTGAAAGTCACCGGCACGACGCCCGCCTTTTCAAACCGCAGCGTCGCCGGCACAGAGTCTCCGGCTTTCAAACCCTGCTTCAAGCCGACGATCATCAAATGCATCCCGCCGGGCTTCAACTCGATCGTCGCGCCGGGCGCGATCTCGATGCCTTGCGTCAGCGCGCGCATTTTCATCACGCCGTCTTCCATCTTCATGTCATGCGTCTCGATGCGCGACGCGACATCGGTCGCGCCGCCGAGCAGGCGATCGGGCGTGCTCCCGGTGTTCGTCACACGCAGATAGCCGACGCCGATGTTGGCGCCGCCGGGCGTGGCGCGCGACCAGGCCTGCTCGATGCGCAAAGGCCCGCTCTGCGCGGCCTTCGGCTCGCTCGCGGCGACGCGCAGAACGGGGGCAGGGTAGGTGAGATCGCGCGCGCTTTGTCCGGCCGCCGGAATCTCGACCCAGCGCTGTTCGCCTTTCTCGCAAGCCTGCACGGCAGGCAGATAGAGCGCACCGGAAACACCCGGCGCCAGCTGGCCGACGAAGACGAACTCGTCATATTCGCTGTCGAGCACGCGCCCGCCCGACCATGTGATGCGCCGCGTGCCCGAGGTGAGTTTCTGGCCGGAGACCGTGACGGCTTCGGGATAGGCTCCCTGTTCGGTCTGCAGGGTCCAGCCGGCCTTCGGCATGGGCTTCACACCCGCGAGCCCATCGGGGATCTGCACGCTGAGCGAGATCGTGGGCGTTCCCTCGCACCCATGGCCGACGCGCAGCACGCCCTTGTAGGGCTGGCCGGCGTTGGCGTCGGGCTTTTCGAGCGTGATATGTGCGTGGGCGGGCAGGGAGAGGCAAGCAGCGGCGAGCGCCGCGAGAATGATACGTGACATGAGATGGGATCCTGTGCGGAAGAGCGATCGACGAGCGACGTGCGATCAGCCCTGCGGCGGCGCACGTGCGCCCGGACCTCGATGCCGTGAGAGAGTGTGGGCGTGATCGTTGGCGGTTGGCGCCGACGGCGCGAGCAGAGCGATGCGGACGAGCGGGATCGCCGCACCCGCTCCACCGATCAGCCACGAGAAAGCAGGCGCGCCGCATTGCGCGACGCAGAGACCATGATGATGCGGACCGGCGGGCGCGGGCTGGTCATGCCCGGCGGACCATTCCGCACAGATGGGTACGCCGGCCGCATCGAAGGCGACAGCGGGCGCGGCGCCGGTGAGAAAGGCCTGCAGCACGAGCGCATAGACCGCGAGGGCCGGGAGGCCCAGCCGCAGGAAGCGTCTCATGTCTCTTGCCCATTGGCGCATCAGGGTGTCAAAACATCGAAGGCCGCGCGGGTCAAGCCGCGCCCGTTCACATCGCAGCGTGTCACCTTGGGGCAATTTGAAATGGCAGGGCGGGGCGCATTCAGCGCGGGATGGCGAGAGGCTTGGCAAGAGGCTCGCACGCGGGTCTTTGGCAGCGGCTTCGATCGGTCGTTCCGGATTGTCCTGCTGGTAGCCTATCTGGCTGGCGGCCTGTTTCTCGCGCATCGCGGTGGCGGGATCGCGCCTTCCTCCATCGTGACTGGCCTCGTGGCGATGGCGCTGTTTCTGGCCATGCCGCTGGTGACGATTTTCGTCTACATGCTCGGGCTGTCGTATCTCGCCAGGCTCGCGGGAGTTCCCGACGACGCCGATCCGCCAATGCGCGCCGTCTTCGCGGCTTTCGCGGTGGCGCTGGTGGCGGGCGCGTGTTTTGTCGGCGGGTCGTTCTCACTGCCGGTCGTCGGCGCGCAGTTGCGGCTGATTTTTTCCTGAAAGAAAAAGGCCGGGCGATGCGCCCGGCCTTTAGGTCCTACCAATCCTTCGGCAGCATGCTCCCGAACTTCTCGCGCACCTTGGCTTCCAGCGGCGGCGTGTTGGTCACCGTGTCGGGCCATTCGTGCATGCGGTTCCAAGGAACGCACGCGTCGATGATCATGCGCGAGTTCATGTTGCGGCGCTCGGGCGGGTAGGCCATCGGATCGAGCGTCGTGCTCCAGCAATGCTTGAGAATGTCGACATCGTCTTTCGGGTCGCAGCGCGTGCAGATGGCCCAGACCACCTTGTCCATGTCGGCCGGGTTGATGTCCTCGTCCACCACCACGACGACGCGGTTCGCGTAGGCGCCCGCGTGGCATTGCGAGGCGATGTAGCCCGCCTGTTTCGAATGCCCCGCATATTGCTGCTTGATGGCGACAGTCAGCCACATGCGGCTGCCGCCCGCCTCATGCGACCAGACGCCCTTCACCTCCGGCACGCCGGCGGCTTCCAGCTCATGCCAGACGACGCCGGCGCGCGCAGTGCCGCGATAGAACGTGTCGTCATTGGGCGGAATGCCGGGGATGGCGCCGGTGAGAATCGGATTGTCGCGATGCCAGAAGGTCTCGATGCGGATCGCGGGTTCCTTCTTCTTGCCGCCCGCGTAATAGCCGGTCCATTCACCGAGGGGACCTTCATCGATCAGGTCGTCGGGATAGACGAAGCCCTCGAAGGCGATTTCCGCCTCGGCGGGAATCGGCAGGCCGGTCTTGGGCCCGTTGATGGTGCGGATCGACTCGCCGAGCAGGCCGCCCGCGGCTTCAAACTCGTTCTTGCCGTAGGGGATTTCGAGACCCGCGACGGCGAACAGGCCGGGATGCACGCCGCACACGACGGCGATGGGGCAGGGCTCGCCACGCTCATGGTAGCGGCGCATCAATATGTCGCCGTGCTTGCCCTTCGAGATCATCACCGAGGCGGTGCGCTTGTCGTGCTGCTGGATGCGATAGGCGCCGAAATTCACCCAGCCCGACTCGCGGTCGCGCATGATGACCATGCAGCCGGTGCCGATGTAATGGCCGCCATCCTGCTCGTGCCAGCGGGGCGCCGGAATTTTCATGATGTCAATGTCGTCGCCCGTGAACGTGTTTTCGAGCAGCGCGCCGGCGTTGACTTCCTTCGTCGGCAGGGTCGGCGCGTGGCGCATGTAGTCGCGCCAGAAACGGACGAGATCGACCTCCTTCGTGTCGGCGGGCAGGCCAACGGTGAGCGCGATGCGCTTGACCGAGGTGAACAGGTTACCGAGCACGCGCATGCCGGGGTCGTAGCCGGGAATGTCTTCGAACAGCACGGAGGGACGGCCCATCTTGCGCATCGCGATGTCGACGACGCCGCCGATCTCGCTCTCGCGGTCCGCGCCTTTCACGGTGACGAGTTCGCCTGCCTCCTGCATCGCCGCGATCCAGGTGCGCAGATCCTGCCCGCGCGCGGTGACTTTTTCCGAACTCATTCAACTCTCTCCAAGTGGGAAGTTTTGGCGCGCAGCGGGCCTGTGTCCCAAAATTGGACCACGCCGGGCGCAATCCGTCAACCGAGGCTGTCCCGCTTCAGCATGAAGTCCACATATATCTGAATTCAAGCGGGTTTCTGCAAATGTGGCGCGGCTTTACGCAGGCTGCGCAAGCTTTGCGCGACGACCCTCAGGCTTGCGGTCGTCCCATTTCTGGCGTAAATCCAGAAAATCGAATGTCTGCTCCGCGTTTCGACGCGAATGTGAGGATGCGCGCCAGATGAAGCCGCCGCCGTTCAGTTACCACGATCCGGCGACGTTGAGCCAAGCGGTCGAACTGCTCGCGACTTTGGATAATGCGAAGCCGCTGGCCGGAGGGCAATCCCTCATGCCGATGCTCAACATGCGTTTCGTGCTTCCCGATCATGTTGTCGACCTGAACGGCATCGCCGAGCTTTCAGGCGTGCGCATCACGGAGAGCCGTGTCGAGATCGGCGCCATGACGCGCCAGCGCGAGGTCGAGTTCAGCGCGGAGATTGCGCAGGCCTGCCCAATTTTGATAGAGGCGCTGCATCACGTCGGCCATCGCCAGACGCGCAATCGCGGCACTATCGGCGGTTCGATCTGCCATCTCGATCCCGCCGCCGAATTGCCGACGCTCGCTTGCGCGCTGGATGCGGTGATCGACGTCATCGGCCCCAACGGCGCGCGCCAGATCGCGTTTGCGGATTTTCCGGTTGGCTACATGACGCCCTCCATCGAGTTGAACGAGATCGTCACGCGCGTGTCGTTCCCGCTGTGGCCACGCGAAGCAGGGCATTCGTTCCAGGAGTTCGCGCGCCGCCATGGCGATTTCGCTATCGTGTCTGCTGCTGCGATGCTGCTCGTCGATCCTGCGGGGCGCATCTCGCGCGCGACTTTGGCGCTCGGAGGCGTCGCCGCCACGCCGCTGCGTATGCACGAAGTTGAAGCCGCGCTCATCGGGCAGATGGCGACGCCGGAGACTTTCCGCGCCGCCGCTGAACTCTGCCGCAAGGTGGAGGCGGTGGGCGATGTCTATGTGTCGGCCAGCTACCGCCAGCACCTCGCCGTCGTGATGAGCAAGCGCGCGCTCGCGCAATCCTTTTCGCGCTGCGGCGCGATGCAGAAGCATTGAGGAGCGGCATGGACAGCGCCGTCGACACCCGCACGATTTCCCTGACAGTCAACGGAAAGGCCTATTCCAAAGCCGTTTCCGTGCGCATGACGCTCGCCGATTTCCTGCGCCACGAACTCCGCCTCACCGGCACGCATGTCGGCTGCGAACACGGCGTCTGTGGCGCCTGCACGATCCTGTTCGATGGCATGAGTGCGCGCTCGTGCCTTATGCTCGCCGTGCAGGCGAACGGCCACGAACTCACGACCGTCGAGGGATTGGCGAATGGCGACGAGATGCATCCGCTGCAGCAGGCGCTTTCTGAACACCACGGCCTGCAATGCGGCTTCTGCACGCCGGGCATGTTGACGACGCTCGTCGAGCTGCTGCGCGACAATCCATCGCCAAGCGCGGACGATGTGCGCATCGCCATCTCCGGCAATCTCTGCCGATGCACGGGTTATGAGGGCATCATTTCCGCGACGCTGGACGCAGCTGAAAAGATGCGCGCGGGAGGCGTGAAATGATCGCGCCCGTCGACACACGCATCGTTGGCCACAGCGTCGAGCGCCTCGAGGATCGCGCGCTGCTGATGGGACAGGCGCGCTTCGTGGACGACATCGCCTTTCCGGGCATGTTGCACATCGCCTTCGTGCGCAGCCCGCATGCGCATGCGCTGATCAACTCCATCGACAAGAGCGCCGCGCTCGACATGCCCGGCGTCCACGCCGTGCTGACGATGGACGATATCGCGCCGCTTCTCGCCGACCGCTTGCTGAAAGTCGCGCTGCCGAGCCCCGCCTACCGGCAGGAGTTGCATCGCCCCGTGCTGGCTGACAAGGAAGTCGTGCATGTCGGCGAGGCCATCGCCGCCGTCATTGCCGAAAGCCGCTATGTCGCGGAAGACGCTGCGGCGCTGGTCTTTGTCGATTTCGATACGCTGCCGGTGGCCAATGATTGCCGCGACGCCATGGCGCCCGACGCGCCGCGCGCCCACCACGGCGCGCCGCATAATATCGCCGCCGAATTCGACATGGGCTATGGCGACTGCGTCAGCGCCTTTGCGGGCGCGGCGCATGTCCTCAAGGAAACCTACTGGCAGCATCGCGGCGTCGCGCAATCGATGGAATGCCGTGGCGTCGTCGCCAATCTCGATCCGATGAGCGACGTGCTCACTCTATGGAGCTCGACGCAGACGCCGCATGCCGGCAAGCGCGTGCTGTGCGGGCTGCTCGGCCGCGATGAAGACAAGATGCGTGTTATCACGCCCGATGTCGGTGGCGGCTTCGGACCGAAGCTCGTCTTCTATCCGGAAGAAGCGATAGTGGCGCTCGCCGCGCAGATGCTGCAGGCGCCGGTGAAATGGATCGAAGACCGGCGCGAGCATTTCGTCGCCACCACGCAAGAGCGCGATCAATATTGGGACATGGAGATCGCGGTTGACGCGCAGGGCAAGATTCTTGGGCTGCGCGGCCTGCTGATCCACGATCACGGCGCCTATACAGCGCGCGGCGTGAACATCGCTTATGGCTCGGCGGCGGCGATCACGTTGCCTTATGTCGTCCCGAATTACTTTCTCGACATCAAGCTCGTCGCCACCAACAAGGTCTCCGTCACGCCGATCCGCGGCGCTGGCCAGCCGCAAGCGGTGTTCGTGATGGAGCGGCTGCTCGACCGCGTTGCGCGCGAATTGAAGATCGACCGCGCCGAAGTGCGTCGCCGCAACCTCGTGCCGGGCGCCGCCATGCCCTACAAGACGCCGCTGAAAACGCGCGGCGGCATGCAGGTCGTGCTTGATTCCGGCGACTATCCGGCCACGCAGAAAGCAGCGCTGGATGCTGCGGGCTGGGAAGATTTCAAGATCCGCCAGAACGACGCGCGGGCGCAGGGCCGCTACATCGGAATCGGTGTCGCCAATTATGTCGAAGGCACAGGACGGGGACCGTTCGAGCCGGTGAGCGTGCGCGTCGCCGAGAACGGCCGCATTCATGTGGCGTCCGGCGCCGCCGCAATGGGGCAGAGCACCAAGACCATGCTCGCGCAGGTCGTCGCCGAACAGCTCGGCTGCGACATGAGCAATATCGTGGTTGTCGCCGGCGACACAGGCGCCATCGAGCTCGGCATGGGCGGCTTCAATTCGCGCCAGGCCGTGATGGCCGGCTCGTCGGCACATGCGGCGGCGCTGAAAATCCGGAAGAAGATCCTGCTGGTGGCCAGCCACATGTTGAATGTCGGCGAACAGGCGCTCGAGATCGAAGGCCGCGTCGTGCGCCTGAAGGGCGGCGGCGCGCAGGTGGAACTGGCGGAGATCGCCAAGGCTGTGGCGGGTCTGCCGGGCTATTACATTCCCGGCAATGTCGAGCCCGGCCTGCAGGCGACCGAACATGTCATCATCAACGACATGACCTATGCGAATGGAACCTGCGCTGTCGAAGTCGAGGTCGATGTCGAGACCGGACTCGTCACCGTCGCGCGCGTCGTCTTCGCGCATGATTGCGGAAAGATGCTGCATCCGAAGATCGTCGAGGGCCAGATCATCGGCGGCATCGCGCACGGTCTCGGCAACGCGCTGTTCGAATGGATGGCCTATGACGAGAACGCGCAGCCGGTTTCCAATACTTTGGCCGAATATCTGCTGATCACCGCCACCGAAATGCCGCCGCCGGTTGAATTCGTGCATCTGGAATCGCCGTCGCCGCTGAACGAACTCGGCATCAAGGGCGTCGGCGAATCCGGCGTCATTCCGATGACCGCCGCGGTCGCGTCCGCGATCGAGGATGCGCTCGCGCCGTTCAACGTCAACATCACCAAAGTCCCGCTGTCGCCGCCCGATATTATCGCGCTTATCGACGCCGCCACGCGTAAAGGAGCCTGACCATGGTCGACCGCATCACGATCCGGAAGCCCGACGACTGGCACTTGCATGTGCGCGATGGCGACATGCTGCGCGCAGCCCTTCCCCACACCGCGAAGAATTTCGGCCGCGCAATCCTCATGCCCAATCTCGTGCCGCCAGTCTGCACCAGCGCCGCCGCCGCCGCCTACCGTGCGCGCGCCATGGCGGTGCTGCCGGAGGGCTCGACCTTCAAGCCGCTGATGACGTGTTACCTCACCGACGCGACCGATCCCGATGACGTCGAGCGCGGCTTCAAGGACGGTATTTTCACCGGCGTGAAACTCTATCCGGCCAATGCGACCACCAATTCCGCCGCCGGCGTAACCGATTACAAGAAGATCGAGCGCGTGCTGGAGCGCATGGAAAAGATCGGCATGCGCTTTCTGATGCATGCTGAAGAAGTCGATCCGGCCGTGGACGTGTTCGACCGCGAGGCGGTGTTTCTGGAACGCCGCCTGACGCCCTGGATCAAGTCTTTTCCCGGCCTGAAATTCATCGTCGAGCATCTCTCGTCGAAGATCGGGGTGGACTTCGTGCGTGCGCACGCGCCGCAGGTTGGCGCATCGATCACGCCCTATCATCTGCAGCTCAATCGCACGGATTGGCTCGGCTGGGGCAATCGCCCCTATATGTACTGCATGCCGGTCATCAAGACCGAGCCCGACCGCCTTGCGCTGCGCAATGCCGCAACTTCGGGCGATGCCTGTTTCTTCCTCGGCACGGATTCTGCGCCGCATTCCGTGGCGAAGAAACTCGCTGTCGTAGGCGCCGCGGGCCTGTTCAATGCGCCCGTCGCCATTGAAACTTACGCGCAGGTTTTCGATGAAGAAGGCAAACTAGAAAACCTCGAAGCCTTTGCGTCGCTGAATGGCCCGCGCCATTACAACATGGCGCCCAATGCCGAGACCATCACGCTCGCGCGCGAAGGTTGGACCGCGCCGGAATCCATGAAGGTCGAGGGACCCGAAGAGCGCGCGCTGATCTATCGCGGCGGCGAAACCATTCCGTGGCGCGTGGTGGGCTGACATGGCGCAACAGAAACCCCTTCACGAGCTCGGACTGGCGGAGGCCGCGCGCCTCATCGCTTCGGGCGCTCTGACGTCCGAGGCTCTTGTATCCGCATGCCTTGCACGCATTGCCGAGCGCGAGGGCGTCGTGAAGGCATGGTCGTTCATCGATCCGGAAGCGGCTCTGGCGCAGGCGCGCGCTTGCGACAAGGCGCCCAGCAAAGGCCCGCTGCATGGCGTGCCGATCGGCGTGAAGGACGTGCTCGACACGCATGACATGCCGACTGAAATGGGCTCGTCGATCTATGCCGGTCATCGCCCTGCGGAAGACGCCGCCTGCGTCGCGCTGGCGCGCATGGCGGGCGCGGTGATCTTGGGCAAGACGGTCACGTGCGAATTCGCCGGCATGGCGCCGGGCGCGACGACGAATCCGTTCGATGCGACGCGTACGCCGGGCGGTTCGTCCAGCGGATCGGGCGCCGCAGTTGCGGACTTCATGACGCCGCTCGCTTTCGGCACGCAGACCGGCGGCTCCGTGCTGCGCCCCGCTGCATTTTGCGGCGTTATCGGCTACAAGCCGACATTCGGAACGTTCAATCGCGCCGGCCTGAAATTCGCAGCTGAGAGCATCGACACGATCGGCCTCATTGCGCGCAACATTGAAGACCTGGCGTTGATGTGTTCCGTCCTCACCGGCGCAGCCTTCGTGGCGCCCGTTGCGCCCGAGCAGTCTTTGCGCATCGGTCTCTGCCGCACCTATCTCTGGGACAAGGCTGACGCGTCGGCACGCACAGCCCTGCAACGCGCCGCGGACGCCGCGAGCAAGGCCGGAGCCTTGGTAACCACTTATGAAATGCCGCCGCATTTTTCGACGCTTACCGCCACGCGCGAGATCTTCAACAATGTCGAGCGCGCGCGCTCGCTGCCCTTCGAGTGGACGCATCATCGCGCGCAGATCAGCGCCGCGCTGTCGCGCTCCATCGAGGCTGGTTTTGCGACCAGCGTCGAGGATTATGTGCAGGCGAAGCGTTTCGCTGAAACCTGCCGCATCGAGGCGGATGCGATCTTCAACGATTACGATGTCCTGCTCACGCCCGCCGCCAATGGCGAGGCGCCTGTTGGGCTGCACTACGCAGGCGACCCGAGTTTTCAGGGACTTTGGACCCTGCTTCACACACCAACCATTGCCGTGCCGGCGGGCAAGGGCGAGAGTGGAATGCCGGTTGGTGTGCAATTGATCGCGCGCCGTTACGAAGACAAGAAGCTGCTCGATGCGGCGCAATGGCTGATCGCGCGCGCGGGCGTCGCCGCCGAGATGGCTTGAGGGAGAGACGGGCTTGATCATTTCGAACTCATTCGAAATTCCGCTGCCGCCGGAAGAGGCGTGGCCGCTGCTGATGGATGTGCCGCGCATTGCGCCGTGCCTGCCCGGCGCCGAATTGCTCGAGGCGCTTCCCGACAACGCCTACAAAGGGAAAGTTTCGGTGCGTTTGGGTCCGGTATCACTTGCTTTCACCGGCACGGCGAAATTCGAAGAGATTGATCCGGTCGCGCGCACCGCGCGGCTGAAAGCGCAGGGCGCTGACACGAAGGGCCGCGGCAATGCGGCGGCGAAAGTCATGTTCGGGCTAACGCCGGTGGACGGCGGCACGCGCGTCAATGTCGAAACGGATCTGACTCTGTCGGGCGCTGTCGCACAATATGGCCGCGCGGCGGGCATGTTGCAGGAAGTCGCGCAGCAGATCATCGGCCAGTTCGCGCGCGCGCTGCAGGACATGCTGCAAGCGCAGAAGCCAGCGGTGGTCGAAGGCGCGACATCGGCGGAGATCGCGCCGGCGCCTGCGCCAGCAGCTCTGGCGGCGAAGCCAATCAGCGGTTTCTCCCTGATTTTTAGAGTTCTTTTAAATTCCATTCTGGGTCTCTTCAAAAACAAGTGATGCGGCGCGTCCGCGATACGGAAGGCAAGGCTTTCGATGTTCAACACGGTTCTGACGAGCCTGAGCGTAAGCCAGATGAAGGCCTTCTACGAGGCCGGTCATTGGCGCGATGAATCAATCTACGCGCTGGCGCGCGGCTGGGCGCAGCAGCGTCCCGACGCATTCGTTCTGCGCGACCGATCGCGGCGCGTTACCTATGTGGAACTCGTCGCCGCCGCGGACCGGCTTGCAGGCGCGCTGCATGTGCAGGGCGTGAAGCCCGGCCAGCGCGTCGCCGCCTGGCTGCCGAGCCGCTTCGAGACAGCGGTCGCGCTACTCGCCTGTTCGCGCAACGGCTACATTTGCTGCCCGTCGCTGCATCGCGACCATACGGTCGGCGATATTGTCGAATTGCTCGAGCGCATGCAGTCGCGCGTTCTGATCACCGAGACCAGCTATGGCGCGGATGCGCATCGCCACGATATTTTCGAGCGTGCGGCTGATGTGCCAAGCCTGAAGACAGTGCTGCGTCTCGAGCCGCTGATGGAGGCGAGCGCCGCCGACGTGATGTTCCCGATCGCGAGCGGCAATGAATCCGCAGCTTGCGGCGAGCCCGACAGCATCGTCTACCTTGCCTTCACCTCAGGCACGACGGGCGCGCCGAAGGGCGTGATGCATTCCGACAATACGCTGCTCGCCAATGCGCGCGCACTGTCGCACGACTGGTCCATAAGTGCGGACTCGGTCGTCTATTCAATGTCGCCGCTCAGCCACAATCTCGGCCTTGGGGCGCTCGTCATGACGATTTGCCGCGGCGGCGAATTCGTGGTGCACGACCTGCCGCGCGGCGCCTCGCTGGTTGATCGCATCATCGAGACGGGCGCGACCTTCGTGATCGGTGTGCCGACGCACGCCATCGACCTGCTAGCGGAATTACGCGACCGTGGCCTCGCCCAACTCGGCAAGGTGAAGGGCTTCCGTATATCCGGCGCCGCCGTGCCGCCGTCTGTCGCCGCCGATCTTTTGGCGCGCGGCGTCGTGCCGCAAAGTGGCTATGGCATGACGGAAGCGGGCTCGCATCACTACACGCTGCCAGACGATCCCGCGCAGTTGATCATCGAAACGTCGGGCCGCGCCTGCCATGGGTACGAAGTGAAGATCTTCGCGCAGGACAATGCGGAACAGGAATTGCCGGCCGGCGAAATCGGCCAGATCGGCGGGCGCGGCGCGAGCCTCATGCTTGGCTATTTCGACGATCAATTCGCCACGGAATCATCCTTCAACAGCGACGGCTGGTTCATGACCGGCGATCTCGGCTGGATGGACGAACGTGGCTATCTGCGCATCACCGGCCGCAAGAAGGATGTCATCATTCGCGGCGGTCACAACATCTATCCGGCGCGCATCGAGTCCCTCGTCATGCGTCACACTGGCGTCGAGCGCGCGGCGGTGCTGCCGGTCGCGGATGAGCGGCTTGGCGAAAAAGTCTGTCTCGCGATCGTTCCGCGTGCGGGCCGCACGATCGACGCGGATGAAATGCTGCAGCATCTCGATGAGGCGGGGCTCTCGAAATTCGACATGCCGGAATTTTTCATGTCGCTCGACGCCATTCCGCTGACGCCGAGCGGCAAGATCCTGAAACGGGATCTCGTCACCGCGGTCGTGGAAGGCAAGCTGACACCGCAACCGGTTCGCTTCAAGGCGAAGACCTGAACGGAGACATCCATGCGCGCGGTTCAGGTCACGGAATTTGGTTCGTTTGAGAAGGCGAGCGTCGCTGAGGTCGCCGATCCAGTCGGGGCGCCCGGTCAGGTGGTCATCGAAGTTCACGCTGCGCCGCTGAATTTCGTCGATCTGCTGGTCATCGGCGGCAAGTATCAATTTCTGCCCCCGCTGCCTTTCACGCCCGGCAAGGGGCCTGCGGGCATCGTGCGAAGTCTTGGACAAGGCGTGACGAATGTCGCCATCGGCGACCGTGTTCTCGCGATGGCGGAGGCCGGCGGTTATGCGCAGCTTTGCGCGGTCGACGCCAAATCCTGTTATCGCCTGCCTGACAAGATGAGCTTTCCGGAAGCGGCGGCATCATCGCTCGTCTACGACACATCATGGTTTGGGCTGCGAGAGCGTGCGCGTCTCCGCGAGGGCGAAACGGTGGTGGTGCTTGGCGCCAGCGGCGGTGTCGGACTTGCGTCGGTGCAACTTGCCAAAGCGATGGGCGCGCGCGTGCTTGGCGCCATCGCCAACATGGACAAGGCGCAAATGGTGCGCGGCGCCGGGGCTGACGAGATCATCGACCTTTCCGCGCCCGACCTGCACGAGAATTTACGCGCGCAGGTTTATGCGTGCAATGGCGGCAAGGGCGCTGACATCGTGCTCGACATGCTGGGCGGCGATTTCTTCGACGCCGCTGTGCGCGCGCTCGCCTGGTGCGGGCGTCTTGTTGTGATTGGTTTTGCGGCTGGACGCATCCCCTCGCTCAAGATGAATTATGTGCTGGTGAAAAACATCGAAGTCAGCGGCCTGCAGGTCAGCGACTATCGCAAGCGCATGCCAGCGCGCGTCGCTGATTGCTACGCAGAGGTTTTCGGCCTGTTCGAAAGCGGCAAGCTGAAGGCTTTGCCGTTCGAAACCTTGCTTCTCGATGACTTCAAGACGGGCTTGAACAAGATCGAACAGCGGCAGACGGCAGGACGCATCGTCCTGTTGCCGCGCGCTTAGGGAGGGGGCCGCCATGGCGTTCCGCTACGATGAAATTGGTCAGAGGCTGAAAGCATTCCGCCTTGGCTCCGGCCTGAGCGCAGACGAAGTCGCGCGCTCGATCGGTATTTCACGAACAGCGCTCTACCGCTTCGAGAAAGGCGAGCTCGCCAAGATTGAAACGATCGAGCGACTTGCCGAACTACTCGAAGTTTCCATTCCGACGCTGCTCGGCGTTGGCATCGAATATATCTCGTCAGCCGTCGCTTATTTCGAGCGGATGCGGCAAATCGAGGAAACGGCGGAGCACATCATCGTGCTCGCCGGGCCAATTTCGTTTCTGCTCTCGTCGGATTCTTTCCAGAGCGTGCTCGAGGAAATGCTGCGCGAAAGTATTCCGGCGGACCTACCCAATCGCGAACGCGCGCTGGCCGATGTCGCGGCCATCCTCGAGATCCTGCGGCAACGCAAGGAAACCTATCGCAAGCGCAAGCCCGCCATCGTCAACCTGATGTCAGCGTTGGAAATCGAGCGGTTGCTACGCAACGGCTTCACCGGCAAGACGCTGATCCCGGAAGATGAGCAGCAGCGCCGCCGCATGCTGGCGCGCGCCGAAGTGGAATATTTTGCACGCCTCATCGAGGAAGATCCGATCGGCATCCAGATCGGGCTCGTCACTGACACGCTACCGCAGACCGGCTTCCAGATCTTTCGCCAGCCGGACCGCAAGATCCTGTCGATAAGCCCGTTCCGTCTCGGCGAGCATCCGAATGTGCGCGTCGGCGTCGCCATGATCACATCGGCGCCTGAGGCTCTTACGCTGCATGAGAAGGCCGTGAAGGACATGTGGAGCACGGCTTTGAAAGGCCATGCCGCGAGCGCTTATTTGAGAAACCTGCTGGCCGTTACGGATACGCAGGCGAAGCCAGTGCGCCGGATCAGTTCGATATCATAATCAAAATGAATGCGCGGGGAGTTGGGTATGAGCAAGAAACTTGAATTGACGCTCGCAGTGGGAGATTACGAAACCACCCGCGCGTTGCAGGACGGCTCCGTGAAGGCCGATGGCATCGAGCTGAACGTTCTGACGCAGATGGATTCGACCACGCGCCATTGGCGCTTCCTGCGCAATCAGGATTTCGATGTCGCGGAAGTCTCGTGCTCGTCCTACATCGCCGCCAAGGACAAGGACTTCGGCTTCGAGGCAATTCCGGTCTTCCTGCATCGCCGGTTCCGCCACGGCTTCATTTTCATCAACACGTCGAAAGGCATCACCAAGCCAAGCGACCTGATCGGCAAGAGGATTGGCCTCAAGCAATATCAGTCGACCGCGATCCTGTGGCTGCGCGGCCTTCTCGATCATGAATATGGCGTGCCTTTCAAGTCGATCGAGTGGTTCACGGAGCTCGATGAATCGATTGAGTTCACAAAGCCCGAAGGCTTGAAGCTCCAGAAGATCCGCGACGACCAGTCGATTGAAAAGATGCTGGCGGAAGGTGAGATCGATGCGCTCATCCATCCTGATCTCATCCAGCCGCTGATCGACAAGGACCCGCGCGTCGGGCGCCTCTTTCCCAATTACAAGGAAGAGGAAATGGCTTTTTACAAGCGCACGGAAATTTTTCCGATCATGCACACGATGGGGATCAAGCGCGAGATCGTCGAGAAATATCCGTGGGTGCCGATAAATCTGTTCCATGCTTTCAACAAGGCGAAAGATGTGGCGATGAAGCGGATGGAGAATCCCCGCATCGTGCCGCTCGCCTGGTATCGTGAAGCGTGGGAAGAGCAGGAGGCTTTGCTCGGGCCCGATCCGTGGGAAAATGGATTGACCGACAAGAATGTGAAGCAGCTTGAGATGCTGTCCATGTTCGCGCATGAGCAGGGCCTGACGAACCGGCGCATGTCGCTCGATGATTTGTTTCTCGACGTCTCGCAAGGCCGCAAGCGCGGCCATGTGTTCCGCGTCTGACGCGCCCTCGGGAGGAGAAAGAAGAAAATGAAACTTCCTCACTTTGAGTATGAGGCGCCGGGCACTCTCGACGAGGCCATTGCGCTGCTGGTTGCCGGTGACGGCATGGCGCGACCGATTGCGGGCGGGCAAAGCTTTGTGCCGGTGATGGCGTTCCGCCTTGCCGAGCCCTCGATGCTTGTCGACCTGCGCAACATTCCAGGCCTCAACAAGATTGAGATCGGCGCCGAGGGCGTGCGGCTGGGCGCGATGGTGCGCTGGCGTGATATTCTTGACCATGCCGGTTTGAAGACGGCGCTAGCGCTGTTGCCGGAAGCGATCGAGCATGTGGCGCATTACCAGATCCGCAATCGCGGCACGGTTGGCGGGTCGCTGGCGCATGCCGATCCGGCTGCGGAAATGCCGACTATTGCGCTGACGTGCGACGCGGTGATTGACGTCGTCGGCGCCAAGGGCAAGCGATCCATTCGCGCGGGCGACCTTTTCATCGGGCCGCTGATGACGTCGCTGGAGAGTGACGAGATCATCGTCTCCGTGTTGCTGCCGGCCTGGCCCGCGACGCGGCGTTGGGGATTCCAGGAATTTTCCCGCCGTCGCGGCGATTTCGCGCTCGCGGGTGTCGCTGCGTTTTACGATGTGGATGCATCGGGTCTCGCGCAGAATGCGCATATCGGCGCCATCTCGGTTGGCGATACGCCGCTGCGGCTGACGAAAGCCGAGGCTGTTCTCAATGGCCGAAAGATCGATGATGCGACGATCGCAGACGCCACGGCAGCTGCTTCCGCCGAGGTCGATCCCAACGGCGATATTCACGCGAGCGCACGCTATCGCAAGGCGCTCGTCGGCACCCTCCTGAGCCGCGCGTTGAACGCTGCAGCCAATCGGAAGGCCTGATCATGAAAGTTACTTTTACTGTCAACGGAGCCGCGGTGTCGGCCGACGTCACGCCGCGCATGACGCTTGCCGATTGCCTGCGCCATGAACTTCATCTCACCGGCACGCATATTGGTTGTGAGCACGGCGTGTGCGGCGCATGCACCGTGATCGTCAACGGCGACGCCGTGCGCGGCTGCCTCATGCTTGCAGTGCAAGCGCAAGGCGCCAGCGTGACCACTGTCGAAGGCCTGTCGCTCGAAGAGGGGCTGACGCCTTTGCAGGAAGCCTTCAAGCATCATCATGCCCTGCAATGCGGCTTCTGCACACCGGGCATGTTGACGACGCTTCATGCGCTGCTGAGCGAAGAGCCCGACGCGAGTGAGGAGCGCATTCGCGACGTGATCTCTGGCAACATTTGTCGGTGCACCGGCTACGTCCCGATCATCGAGGCGGCTCTCGATGCGCGCGCGTCTTATCAGCAGGCGCGAGGTGACAAATGAAGCCCGCCAGCCACCACGCACAAAACACCTACATCGGCGGGCACATCGAGCGCGTCGAGGATTATCGCTTCCTGCGCGGCGAGGGCCAGTATCTCGACGATGTGTCGCGCCCGGGGCAGTGGCACGCCGCTTTCCTGCGCTCGCCCATCGCGCATGGCCGCATTCGAAAGATCGACGCGAGCGCGGCGCTGGTGATGGCCGGCGTGCATGCGGTCGTGACTGCAAATGACATCGAAGGCGATATCCCGACGATTCCCTTCCGCCGCCCGAACCCGACGATTGGGCCATATGCACAGCCGATCATCGCGCGCGAGAAGGTGCGTTATTTTGGCGAGCCAGTCGCCATGGTTCTCGCTGAAAGCGCGGAGCTTGCGGAAGACGCGCTGGCGGCAATCGTGCTCGACATCGAGACGCTTCCGCCGGTGATCGAACGCGAAGCGGCGATGTCTGACAAGGTGCTGCTGTTCGAGGATGTGAAGACAAACGTTCCGACAGTTTTCAACGCCGACAAGGGTGATGCGGACGCTGCGTTCGCTGCGGCCGATTACGTCATTCGCGACACGTTCTACACGCAGCGCCAGACTGCGCTGCCCATGGAGACGCGCGGATTGCTGGCGGAATGGGATGCGAAGCTCGGCAAGCTCAGCGTATCGGGCGCGGCGAAACTGCCGTTCTTCAATCGCAAGGCGATGGCCAAGATGATGAAGCTCCCTGAAGAGGCGGTGGATTACATCGAGCTCGACGTCGGCGGCGGCTTCGGCGCGCGCGGCGAGTTTTATCCGGAGGATTATCTCGTCGCATTCGGCGCGCGGAAATTCGGCCATCCGGTGAAATGGATCGAGGATCGGCGCGAACATTTGATGGCCATCGGCCATTCGCGCGAATGCTCATCGGATGTCGAGCTCGCCTTCCGCAAGGATGGCGTGATCCTCGGTATGCGCGGTTCGCTCTATATCAATATCGGCGCCTATGTGCGGCCCAACGGCATGACGCCGGTGCGCAACGCCGCGCAATTCATGTCGGGTCCCTACCGCGTTCCCGCCATTCATCTAGATGCTTATGCTTTCGTCTCCAACAAGACGCCGGCCGGCACCTATCGCGGCCCTGGCCGCTACGAGGGTTGCTTCTTCATCGAGAGATTGATGGACCAGGCGGCGGCCGGGCTTGGCATTGATCGCCTCGAAATTCGCCGGCGCAATTTGCTGACGCATACGGAAATGCCTTATCCGCTCGCAACCGTCTTGCCGAGCGACGGGCGCGCCGAAACGCAATGCGACTCCGGTCATCATCTCGAGCCGTTCGAGCTCGTGGTGCACGATTCCAAATGGGCGGAAAAGTCTGCGCTGCAAGGGACGTTGATCGATGGCCGATATCACGGCATCGCCATAGGCTCGTTCATCGAGGGTGGCGCATCGGGTCCGCAGGAGAACGTGCGGATGGAACTGCACGCCGATGGAAAAGTCGGGCTTTATGCTGGATCATCCGCGATCGGGCAGGGACTTGAGACGATCCTGTCGCAGATTGCGGCCGATTACCTTGAGCTGCCGATGGACCGGATCGTGGTCTTCCACGGCTCGACCACCTACCTCAAGGAAGGCTGGGGTTCGTTCGGCTCGCGCGCGACGGTGATGGGCGGCTCCGCCGTGCTCGACGCCGCGAAGAAATTCCTGGCGGCGTTCCGCACGCATGCGGCTGCGCGGCTCGGCGTTACCATTGAAGAAGTGACTGTCTCGGAGGGCGTTGCGCGAACCGCTGATGGGCGCTCTGTGCCGCTGTCGGAAGTTATTGCGGACGGCATCAACGTCGATGGCTCCTTCAAGAACCAGACGCCGACCTACACTTACGGTTCATCCTTCGCGCACGTCGCTGTGGATGCTGGCACGGGTCATGTCGAGATCGTCGACTATGTGGTGGCCGACGATGTCGGGCGCATCATCAATTCGATGACGCTGCACGGACAGGTGATGGGCGCTGCCGTGCAGGGCTTTGGCTCGGTCTTCTCGGAAGAGCTCGTCTACAACGACGAAGGCCAGCTGATGGTCGGCTCGCTCGCCGATTATCTTGTGCCGCTCGCAAGCGATTATCCTGTCGTGCGCTGTCACTCGCTGGAAAACTGGCCGTCGCCCACCAATCCGCTCGGCGCCAAGGGCGCGGGCGAGGGCGGCATCATTCCGGTTGGCGGCGTTGTCGCGAACGCGGTGGCGAATGCTCTGTCATCCTTCGGCGTGAAGCCGAATGTGTTGCCGCTATCGCCGTCGCGCGTGTGGGAAATGATCGAGGACGCGCGCGCGAAGGTATGACAGTCATTGCGAGCGAAGCGAAGCAATCCAGAGGCGTTGCGCCCATCTGGATTGCTTCGCTTACGCTCCTCGCAATGACGGCGTGATCACCACTCCAGAATCTTCGCTGTCTGAGCCAGCACAGGCTGCGGCGCCGCCGTGGCCTTTTTCACCAGCGCATCCAGTTCATCCGCTGTTTTCGGGCGGATCTCCAACATCTGCTTCTTGGCGTCGGCGAGTAGTTCGGGGTCCTTCAAGGACGCTGTATAAGCCTTGCGCAAGATCTCCACGCGGTCGGCCGGGACTTCCGGCGCTACCCAATGGTTGTAGCCAATGGCGGTCGGCAGCGTCACGACAGTCGCGATTTGTCGCGCTTCCTCGGTCTTGACGAGATCGAGCAGCAGCGGTGTGTCTGGCAGGTCAGGTTCTTTCTCGAAACCGATCTGCGCGATGATCGCGACCTTGTTGTCGCGCAGCCAATCGGGCTTGGTGCTGACGAGGCTCGAGTAGGCGCCGCCACCGCGACCCTCGACTTCGCCGCGCTCCAGCGCGAGGTTGCTCTCATTGGTGCCGGCATAGCCGTTGATGATCTTGAATTTCGTGCCCACGAGCGCGTTGAGAATCGCGGGGTAGATGTTGGCGTCGGAGATCACGCCAGAGCCCGCGACAGACACTTCGCGCTTTTTTGCATCGTCGATGCTGGTGATGCCTGACGCGCGCCACGTGTAGACCGTGTTGTTGGAATAGGCCATCGATCCGAGCCAGACGAATTTCGCGGGATCGTATTGCGCGCCCTTGCCGCCAAGCATCTGGAACATGGCGGCGCCCTGGTTGACGCCCGCGATGTAAGTGCCGTCCTTGGGCGCGGCCGCATAGACGTGGTTGGCGGCGCGCACGCCGCCTGCGCCGGTCATGTTCTGCACGACGACATTGGGCGTCCCGGGAATGTGGTTTCCCATCACGCGGGCCAGCAGGCGTGCGTAGAGGTCGTAGCCGCCGCCGGGTCCGAAGCCGACCATGATGTTGATCGTCTTGCCTTTGTAGAAAGGCTCCTGCGCCAGTGCGGGCGATGCGCCGAGTACGCAGGCCGCCAATCCGAAACGCATCCATTCTCGCAGCATCATCGCCTCGTCATTCAAAGGTCATGTTGAATTCTGGATTGGCGCGCGCGGCTTGGCAACTGGTGTTTGTTTTCCGCCTATTTAGTCGCGCGGCGGGGGCGGCGCGTCGCTGTGGCGCTCACCTGCTCGTAAGCATTTTCGACCAGATTGACGTGGCGCAGCATCGCGCAATGCGCTTCCGCCGCATCGCCGCGCAGGATGGCTTTCACTACGCCATCATGCTCGGCATGTGAAAGCGCGAGGCGCCCGGGGGCACGAAATTGCGCGCGACGAAATGGCGACAGGCGACGGCGCAAGCTTGTGGCGATTTCTATCAGCAATGAATTATGCGTGCCCGCGTAAATTGCCGAGTGAAAAGCGATGTTGGCTTCCGCATAATCGGGCTCGTTGCGCTTCTTCACCATCTGGCCCATGCGCTCATGCAGCGCTTCCAACCGGCGGCGGTCGATCGGCGTCATGCCGAGCGCGCAAAGGCGCGCGCATGTCGCTTCGATCTCGCCCATGGCGACAAACATTTCGTCCACGCGCTCGGCTGTCATCTCGGCGACTGTCGCGCCGCGACGCGGACGAATTTCGACGAGGCCAGTATGTCCGAGAAGACGAAGCGCCTCGCGCACAGGCGTGCGCGACACGCCATAGCGATCGGCGAGGCCTTGTTCATCAAGGCGCGCGCCTGGCGCAAAGACGCCCGCCAGAATGGCGTCGGCGATGTCTGAGGCAAGCTGTTCGGCGCGTGTCGACATGTTGTTATGGCCCATCTCGTTCTCTTCTAGCGCCAAATGCACAGGAATTCGTGCCTTGTTCTTAGGCTTCGTCTCCCGAAATTTGCGCAGGAACGCCGCTCATTTGGGCATACGATCCCGGGAAATTGTATGCAATATCGCCGATGAACAAAGGCCTTGGAGGCGGTGATGGATCGGCGGAAATTTCTGAAGAACGCAGGGGCGGCTGCTGCGGCGAGTGGCGTCAGCGCGCCTGCCGTGATCACATCCGCCATGGCGCAATCACGCGCCGAGACATTGCTGATCGTCTCCGAAAGCGGCCCGAACAATCTCGACATTCATGGCGTCGGCACCAATGTGCCCGGCTACGAAGTATCGTGGAATTGCTATGATCGTCTTATCAGCCACGAGATGAAGACAGGCCCGAGCGGCCAGCCCTATTACGATCGCGAAAAGTTCAAGCCGGAACTCGCAGAGGACATGAACCTCTCGAAGGATTCCGTGACTTTCAAGCTGCGCAAGAACGCCACCTTCCATGACGGCGCGCCGGTGACGGCGAAGGACGTGAAGTGGTCGCTTGATCGCGCGGTGTCCGTGGGCGGATTCCCGACGTTCCAGATGAAGGCCGGCTCGCTTGAAAAGCCCGAGCAGTTCGTCGTTGTTGACGATCACACGATCCGCGTCGATTTCCTGCGCCCCGACCGGCTGACGATTCCCGATCTCGCCGTCATCGTGCCGTGCGTCATCAATTCCGAACTCGTGAAGAAGAACGCGACGGCGGCTGACCCCTGGGGTCTCGAATACACCAAGCAGAACACAGCAGGCTCCGGCGCCTACAAGGTCACGAAGTGGACGCCGGGCACCGAGGTGGTGCTGGAGCGTAACGAGGCTTGGGTCTCGGGCAAGAAGCCCGCCATTCCCCGCATCATCTGGCGCATGGTGCCGTCGGCCGGCAACCGTCGCGCACTGCTGGAGCGCGGCGATGCTGACATTTCCTACGATTTGCCGAACAAGGATTTTGTCGAGCTTAAGGAGAGCAACAAGCTCAGCATCATTTCGACGCCTTACTCGAACGGTATTCAATATCTCGGCATGAACGTCACCAAGGCGCCTTTCGACAATCCGAAGGTGCGGCAGGCTGTGGCCTATGCGGTGCCGTATCAGAAGATCATGGACGCCGCGCTGTTTGGTCTTTCGAAGCCGATGTTCGGCGCCTCGCCAGGCGGCGTGAAGGAAGCTGTGTGGCCGCAGGCTGCGCCCTACAACACCGACATTGCGAAAGCCAAGGCGCTGCTCGCCGAGGCTGGTTATCCGAACGGCTTTGAAACCACGCTGTCCTTCGACCTTGGTTTCGCGGGCATCAACGAGCCGGTTTGCGTGCTCGTGCAGGAAAGCCTCGCGCTGATCGGCATCAAGACGACCATCAACAAGATCCCCGGCGCCAACTGGCGCACGGAATTGAACAAGAAGGAAATGCCGCTCTTCACCAACGTCTTCTCGGGTTGGCTGGACTATCCGGAATATTTCTTCTTCTGGTGCTACGACGGCTCGAATTCCGTCTTCAACACCATGAGCTACAAGAACGCGGAGATGGACAAGCTCATCGCCGGCGCGCGGGCCACTGCTGCTGCTGGCGACAAGGCGGCCTACGAGCAGAACGTGAAGGGTTTTGTCGATCTCGCCTTCAGCGACGTTCCGCGTATTCCGCTGTTCCAGCCCTATGTGAACATCGCGATGCAAAAGAACGTCACCGGTTATCAATACTGGTTCCATCGCCGGCTCGACTACCGCGCCCTCGTCAAAGCCTGATGCTAAGGATCGGCGCGGAGAAGTCCGCGCCGGCCAGTCATTGTCTGGCGTGAGGATCCCATGCTCAAAGTGCTTTTTGGCCGCATCCTGACGACAATCCCGGCGCTCATCGGGGTTGTCGTCGTGTCGTTTCTGCTGACGCGTGTTTTGCCGGGCGATACGGCCGCCTATTTCGCCGGACCCGCCGCGACACCGCAGGCGATCGAGGAAGTGAAGAAAAAGCTCGGTCTCGACAGGCCGCTGCCCGAACAATTCCGCCGCTATGTCGTCGATCTCTCGCATGGCGATCTCGGCCAGTCGCTGACGACGGGCCAGCCTGTCGTCGCCGACCTGAAAGCGCGGTTGCCGGCCTCCGCGGAACTCACCCTTTTTGGCCTCATCCTGTCGTTGTTGATCGCCGTCCCGCTAGGCATTCTGGCCGCAGTGAAACAGGGATCTTTCATTGATCATGCCTGCCGCGCGATTGCGACGGCGGGCGTATCGCTGCCGGTGTTTTTCACCGGGCTGTTGCTGGTCTATCTCTTCTACTTCATCTGGCAGATATCTCCGGCGCCGCTCGGGCGCCTTGATGTCTTCGCCAGCGCGCCGCCCACCGTCACCGGATTTTACCTGATCGACTCTTTGCTGGCGCGCGATTGGGAGGCGTTTCGTTCTAGCCTCGCGCAGCTTGCGTTGCCGGGCATCACGCTGGCGATCTTTTCACTGGCGCCGATTGCCCGCATCACGCGCGCGTCAATGCTCGCGGTGCTCTCTATGGACTTCGTGCGCACGGCGCGCGCTTCTGGTCTGCCGGCGCGCAAAGTCGTCATGACTTATGCGTTTCGCAACGCCATGTTGCCCGTTATCACGACGCTCGGCATGGTGTTCTCGTTCCTGCTTGGCGCCAATGTGCTGGTTGAAAAAGTCTTTGCCTGGCCGGGTGTCGGCTCCTACGCGGTGGAAGCGCTGATTGCTTCGGACTTCGCACCCGTGCAGGGCTTTGTGCTCGCCATGGCCATCCTCTACATCGCGCTTAATCTGATGATCGACCTGTCCTACAGGTTGATCGACCCGCGCCTGGAGTCGACGACATGAGCGCGGCTCAGGAAGGCGCGGTGGTGCGCGCGCCAAGCCGTCTGTCGGGACTGCTCGCGACACTCGGTCATGCGCGTTATGTCATCGGTGGAAATCCGGTCACTGGCTTTGCTTTCATTCTGCTGGGCATCCTCGTTATCTGCGCGATTTTCGGACCGTGGATAGCGCCATTCGATCCGCTGGCGAGCGACACGATGGCGAAACTGCAGCCGCCGACCTGGCGACATTGGTTTGGCACGGATGCGCTTGGCCGTGACATCTTCTCGCGCGTGATTGTGGCGGCGCGGCTCGATCTCACCATCGCCGTCACCTCTGTTGCGTTGGTTTTCGCGTTTGGCGGACTGGCCGGCATTGCAGCGGGATTTTTCGGCGGCTGGACGGATCGCATCGTCGGGCGCATCGCCGATACGATCATGGCGTTCCCGCTGTTCGTGCTCGCCATGGGCATCGTCGCCGCGCTCGGCAATACGGTGACCAACATCGTCATCGCGACCGCGATCATCAACTTCCCGCTTTACGCCCGCATTGCGCGCTCGGAGGCGAGCGTGCGTCGCGAGGCTGGCTATGTCATGGCGGCGCGGCTTTCCGGCAATTCGGAATGGCGCATCGCGCTCACCACCATCATGCCCAACATCCTGCCGATCATGATGGTGCAGATGTCGCTCACCATGGGCTATGCGATTCTCAATGCGGCGGGCCTCTCGTTCATCGGACTGGGCGTGCGCCCGCCGACCCCCGAATGGGGCATCATGGTCGCTGAAGGCGCCGGCTCGATCATCTCGGGTGAATGGTGGATCGCGCTGTTTCCGGGCCTCGCGCTGATGCTCGCGGTGTTTTGCTTCAACCTGATTGGCGACGGTCTTCGCGACATTGTCGATCCGCAACGGCGTACGTGAGGCGAACATGAGCGCACTTCTGGACGTCTCCGGACTGACTGTGGAATTCGCCACACGGCGCGGCATTGTAAAAGCCGTTCGACAGGTCGACATCACCGTCGCCAAGGGTGAGACGCTGGGCATTGTCGGCGAGTCGGGCTCCGGCAAGTCGGTGACGTCCTACGCGGTCATGCGCATTCTCGATCGCGCGGGGCGCATCGCCGAGGGCGCGATTTCTTTCTCGGGTCTTGAATTGCAGGATGCCCCGGAAAGCCAGATGGTCGATCTGCGCGGCCGCGAAATGTCGATGATTTTTCAGAATCCACGCGCGGCTCTGAACCCCATTCGCCGTGTCGGCGAGCAGATCGAGGACGTGTTGCGCCAGCATGCGCAGGCGGGCTCTGCGGATGCGCGCGAGAAGGCTATCGACGCCTTGCGTCAAGTGCGCATCTCGCGGCCTGAAGAGCGCTACCGCGCCTATCCGTTCGAACTCTCTGGCGGCATGTGCCAGCGCGTCGTGATTGCGCTTGCGCTGGCGTGCCGCCCCAAACTGCTCATCGCCGACGAGCCGACGACAGGCCTCGACGTGACGACGCAGAAAGCGGTGATGGATCTCATCGTCGAGCTGACGCGCGAGCGCGGCATGTCGACTATTCTCATCACGCATGATCTCGGCCTTGCCGCCACCTATTGCGACCGCGTGGTGGTGATGGAAAAGGGCGAAGTGGTCGAGAGTGCGCCTGCCGCAGAGATCTTTTCCGCGCCCAAACATCCCTATACGCGCAAGCTGGTGCGCGCGACGCCGCGCCCCGGCATCGCGCTCCGCGATCTTCTGCCGGATGATCGCCCGGCGCCGCCGCCCCAAAGCGCGCCGGTCGCCGATGCGGGCGCGCCGTTGCTCACGGTCAGCGGGCTGGTGAAGGAATATCCGCGCGAAAATGGAAACATCATCTCGCGTCTGTTGCGTCCTGCTCAGGCGCAGGAGGCGCCGTTCCGCGCCGTGGACGGGATCAGCTTCGAAGTACGGCGCGGCGAGAGCGTCGGGCTCGTTGGCGAGTCGGGCTGCGGCAAGTCGACGACGTCAATGATGCTGATGCGCCTGCTCGATCCGACAGAGGGCATGATCACCTTTGACGGTGAGAATATTGGCGCCATCCCGGCGAAGGAGTTCGCGCGCAATCCGATGCGGTCGCGCATCCAGATGGTGTTTCAGGACCCGACGGATTCGCTCAATCCGCGCTACACCGCAGCGCGCGCCATCGCTGATCCGCTGCTGCGGTTCGCCAACCACGGCCTGAATCTGCGCAGCCGCGTGGAGGAACTCGCACAGCTTGTCGGGCTGCCGCTCGAATTGCTCGACCGTTTTCCGCACCAGCTGTCGGGCGGACAAAAAGCCCGCGTCGGCATCGCGCGCGCCATGGCGCTTGAGCCCGATCTCGTCGTGCTCGATGAGCCCACGGCGGCGCTCGATGTTTCGGTGCAGGCAGTCGTTCTCAATCTGCTTGCGGACCTGAAGGCGAAGCTCGGCATGAGCTATCTGTTTGTCAGTCACGATCTGCATGTGGTGCGGCTCGTGTGCGATCGCGTCATCGTCATGCGCGGCGGTCGCATCGTCGAGCAGGGCAGCGCCGAGCAGGTTCTGGAAGCGCCGAAGGCGGATTACACGCGCGAGCTGATCGCGGCGGCGCCGCATCCGCCTGTTCAGGGAGGTTGACGTGCAGGTGGATATTCCGGACGTGAAGGCGGAAGTCGAAGCCGTTTTCGCGCGCTACGAAGACGCGCTCGTCACCAACAATGTGACGGTGTTGGAAGAATTGTTCCGCGACGATCCGCGCACAATCCGTTACGGCGGCGGCGAAAATCTCTACGGCATGGATGAGATCCGCGCGTTCCGTCAGGCGCGCTCGCCAGCCGGGCTTGAGCGTGACTTGCTGGCGACTGTCATCACCACATATGGACGTGATTTTGCAACTGCGTCGACCTTGTTCACGCGCGTCGGAATGGTCCGAAAGATCGGTCGCCAGATGCAGACATGGGTGCGCTTTCCCGAAGGCTGGCGCGTCGTCGCCGCGCATGTGAGCGTCATAGCCGATCCCGACGGGAGCGTCTGATGAGCAGTGCGGAGAAGCCTGCTTTCAATGCGGAAGCGGTGATCGCCGCGCTGTCGCCCGGTCTCGGCCTCAGCATCGATCCTGCTAACCTTGATGGCGTTGCGAATTTCCTGCGCGTTGCTGAGCGCATGGCGCGCATTGTCGAAGCCGCGCCTGTGCCTGAGGACGAAGCCGAACTCGCGCCTGTGTTCCGGCCCGGCCGGGCAGGGGAGTGCGCATGATCGATCCCTTCGCGCCCGCGCATGTCACAGCCGAGCGCGTGCGCTCCGGCGATCTTGCCGCCGTTGAAGTGATTGAAGCGACCTTGTCGCGCATCGCGACGCTCAATCCGACTCTGCAGGCTTTCACGGACGTGACGGCGGAGCGGGCGCGCGGAGCTGCGCGCGAGATCGATCGCAAGCGCAAGTCGGGCGAAACGCTCGGGGCCCTTGCCGGCGTACCGTTTGCGGTCAAAAACCTCTTCGACATCGAAGGCCTGCCGACGCGCGCGGGCTCGAAGATCAATCGCGAACGTGCGCCCGCCGCGCGCGACGCCGTGCTCATCGAGCGGCTTTCAGCTTCGGACGGCGTGCTCGTCGGCGGACTCAACATGGGCGAATACGCCTACGACTTCACCGGCGAGAATGCGCATGACGGCAATTGCCGCAATCCGCATGATGTCTCGCGCATGTCGGGCGGCTCGTCGTCTGGCTCGGGCGCCGCGACGTCCGCGGGGCTAGCTCCGATCTCGCTCGGGTCCGACACCAATGGCTCGATCCGCGTGCCGAGTTCTTTCTGTGGTCTGTTCGGCCTGAAACCAACTTATGGCCGCCTGCCGCGAACGCGCAGCTTTCCCTTCTGCGACAGTCTCGATCATCTGGGCCCTCTGGCGCGCAACGTGCGCGATCTCGCGCTCGCGTATGATTGCCTGCAGGGTTTTGATGCGCATGACCCCGTCTGCGCGCCGCGCGGCGTTGCGCTGACGTCAGGCGAGATCGGCAAAGGGGCCGAGGGCCTGCGCATCGCCATTGCGGGCGGCTATTTCGATACAGCGGGCATGCCCGAAGCGCATGCGGCCGTGGCCAGCGTCGCCGCTGCGCTTGGCGCGCGCGAGGTCGTCGATCTTCGTGGCGCACTGGAGGCGCGCGCGGCGGCTTTCCTCATCACCAATGGCGAAAGCTCGGCGTTGCATCTGGAGCGCCTGCGCACGCGCGCGATGGATTTCGATCCCGACACGCGCGACCGCTTTCTCGCTGGCGCCTTCGTGCCCGCCGTGTGGCTCGTGCGCGCGCAACGCGTGCGCCGCTGGTTTCATGACGAGATGCTGAAGCTGTTCGATTCCTTCGACGTCATCATCGCGCCCGCCACGCCCTGCGTTGCGCCCAAGACTGGCGAGCGCTTGCTGCATTTTCGTGGCGCAGATATTCCGTTGCGGCCCAACATCGGCGTCTTCACGCAGCCGATCTCCTGCATTGGTTTCCCTGTCGTCGCTGCGCCGACGTTTGGGGGCGACATGCCCATCGGCGTTCAATTGATCGCCGCGCCCTGGCGTGAGGATCTGTGCCTGCGCGCCGCCTACACGCTCGAACAGAGCGGCGTCTCGAAGGCGATCGCGCCCGCTTCCATGCGCGTTTGACGTCGCAAAGTCGTGTACCCGCATGGTGGTACAGCCGCCCTGCATGGTGGAAAAAAAGCTTTTCTCCCGCGCCCCAGATCGTAAGATGCTCCGCGAGCCGGAAAACCGGACGCAAGAGGAAACGATCCGGAGAGAGCGCCATATGGCTGCCCATCATTTTACGCGTCGCGGCGTTGCGCATATGCTCGCTGGCGGGACACTCGCCACCCTGAGCGGCGGCGCGCAGGCGCAGGTCGCCGGCGGCGACAAGAACATTACTTTCATCGTTCCCTTCAGCGCTGGCAGCGGACCTGACACGATCGGCCGCATCGCCGGGCATTATCTCCAGGCGAAGTGGAAGCAGACGATCGTCGTCGACAATCGCGTCGGCGCCAGCGGCAATATCGGGACCGCTGCGGTCGCTCGCGCAGCGCCGGACGGGCTGACCATGTTGGTCACCGCCAACACGCTGGTGATGAACGTCAGCCTGTTCAAGAATGCGCCTTACGATCCGATTGCGAATTTCGCGCCGGTCGCGGGCCTTGTCTATTCGGTGTTCGCCTGCGCGGTGCACAAGTCGCTCGGCGTGAACACGCTGCAGGAGCTTGTCGACCTCGCAAAGAAGAAGCCGGGCGAGATCAACTTCGGCTCGCCGGGGCCGGGCTCGCCGCATCACATCGCGCTAGAATTGTTCAATCAGAAATCCGGCGCGCAGCTGCGCCACATTCCTTATCGCCAGCTGGCCGGCGCCATGCAGGATCTTGCGGGCGGGCACATCGGGGGCATGTTCATGCCTGCGCTGCAAGCCAATTCGCTCGCCGGTGGCGGCGACGTCAAGATCCTTGCGATCTCGGGCGACAAGCGCATCGCGCTGGCGCCGAACGTGCCGACGATGACCGAAGCCGGCGTCCCCGGCATTGACATCGACAATTGGTGGGCGATGTTCGCGCCAGCCGGAACGCCCGCTGCGGTCATTGCCAAATACAATGCCGACCTGAACGAAATGCTCGTCGATCCCGAGATCAAGGCGAAGCTCGACGCGCAGGCGCTGCAGGTTATCGGCGGCAGCCCCGACAGGCTGAAGGAGATTGTCGCGCGCGACATCAAGCGCTGGGCGGAGGTCATCAAGACCGCTGGCATCCAGCCGGAGTGACGCGCATGTCCTCAGGCAAGCTGGCGGCGGGGCCGATCGACGTGCATGCGCATGTTGTCGTCCCCGAAATCTGGGACGTAACCAAGGCGCATAGCGTGTTCACGCGCCCGCCTGAAGGCGTCACCTTGACGCCCGAGGCGCGTGCGGCGGCCGCCGAGCGCGTGGCCTATGTGATCGCCTCGATGGGCGACATGGAAGCACGCGTCGGCCATATGGAGGCGATGGGCGTCGGCGTGCAGGTGCTCTCCGCGAGCCTCGTGCATCAATGTACCTACTGGGCGGCGCCGGATGAAGCGCTCGCGATGGACAAGCGCTCGAACGACTGGATTGCCGAGCGTGTCGCGCGCGATCCCTCACGCTTTCTGGCGCTCGGGACCGTGCCGCTGCAGGCGCCCGATCTCGCCGCGGCGGAAGTGCGCCGCTGCATGCGCGAGCTCGGCTTTGTCGGCGTAAACATTTCGACGCGCGTGGGCGAGATGGAAATCGGCGACGCGCGCCTGCGGCCGTTCTGGGAAGCGGCGGCGGAAGAGGGCGCGCTGGTCTACATCCATCCGGCGGGCAATCCCGATCCGCGCTTCAGCAAGCACTTTCTCTGGAACTCCATCGGCCAGTCTTTCGAAGAAGCGATGGCTATTGCGTCGCTAATGTATGAGGGCGTGCTGGAGAGTTTCCCGTCGCTCGCCATCTGCATCTCGCATGGCGGCGGCTACATGCCGTATTACATGGGCCGGATCGAGCGGAACTGGATCGAGAAGCCGACGACGCGCGTGAACATGAAGCGTTCGCCGACGGAATATCTGAAGACGCTCTGGTACGACACCTGCGTCTACGATACCCGCGCACTGCGCGTGCTGGCGGATACGGTCGGCGTTGATCGCATCGTGCTGGGGACTGATTACCCGGTCGGAGATCGCAACCCGCATGAGTTTGTGGGTGGCTGCGGTTTCACGGATGCGGAAGTGGCGGGCATCATGCGCGGCAATGCCGAGCGGATGTTGTCTGGTTCGTAAGTTAGTGAGGCCTTACCCGTCATTGCGAGCGAAGCGAAGCAATCCATCTAACGGCTGCCGCAAGATGGATTGCCGCGTCGCTTCGCTCCTCGCAATGACGAGCGATTAAATATCCAGATTCAAAATTCGCTTCGCATTGTCCCAGCAGATCTGCTGGCGCATCGTGTCGTCGATGTCGACAGTCTCGATAAAGTGGCTCGCCTCAGCCGTGCGCTCGAACGGGTAATCGGCCGAGAACATCACATTCGCGCCGCCCAGCGCATCGACCGCGCAATGCAGCGGTTCGGCCGAGCAAACGCCCGATGTCGTCACCATGATGTTCTTGGCGATGTAATGGCTCGGCGCATGCTCGAGCGTGCGACCCTGGCGGTTCGCGATGCTCCAGCGGCTGTCGATGCGCCACATCTGGAACGGAATCGCTTCGCCCATGTGGCCGAGGATCAGCGTTGCGTCGGGATGACGATCGAAGACGCCGGCGGTGACGATGCGCATGGCATGCGTCGCGGTCTCGATTCCCCAGCTCCACATCGGGCCCCAGAGTTCGGGATGGCCCGCATACATGGCGGGATGATCGGCGGGATTGTTGGGGTGAATGTAGACCGGCGCTTTTAACGCTGCCGCGCGCTCCCAGAAAATTTCCAGGCTCGGATCGTCGAGATACATGCCGTTGGTCGCGCCATTGATCATCACGCCCGAGAATCCGAGCTGCTTCACGCAACGTTCCAGCTCGTCGGCTGCGCCCTTGGCGTCCTGCACGGCGACATGCGCAAGCCCGCCGTAGCGCTTCGGATTCTTGACGATTTCTTCGCTCAGGAAATCATTCACCTCGCGCGCGCGGCGCGTTGCAAGCGCTGCGTCTTTTTCAGCCTGCACGCCGGGACCGGCAAGACCGAGCACCGCGAATTCGATGCCGTTCTTGTCCATGTCGTCGAGGCGGCGCGCGCCGAAATCGGAGAGCGCGCCGAGCGCCTTGTCGGAGAGTTCGGGAGAGATGTTGCCGAATGTTGTCGCCCAATAGTCGACGAAGTCGGGCGCCATGAAATGTTCTTCGAGCGCGATTTTCTTGATCATCCGTCAGTCCTCAGAGTTCGAAGATTTTCTTTTCCGTCGTGTGCAGGCAGGCGCTCGGGCCGTTCGCCTCGACGAGATAATTGTCGCAAATGACGGCGAAGATCGCATCGTTTTCGAAGCCCGGATGCACGGCGAGATTCATGTGCTCGGCGATGGCCATGTCTTCGTCGTGGCGGATCAGCGGACGCTCGACCATGTCGTAGCCCTGTCCGTGCGAATAGAGACGGATCTCCGGCGGCAGGCCATGCGCGATCATGTAGGCATCATGCGCGGCGGCGATGTCGCGGCAGAGCACGCCCGGTTTGATCAGCGACAGCGTGTGATCCTGCGCGGCTTTTACAGCGGCGAAACCGTCCAGCAATTGCTGGCTTGCCTTGCCCAGGCAAAGCGTGCGCGCGATTTCGGTGTACATGCCACCCGGACCATTGATCTCGATCAGCAGTGACAGATGATCGCCGGGCTCGAGCGTCTTGTTTTGCAGATGGCGACCCATGAAGGCCGAGCGCACGCCGATTTTTGCGGATGCGCCCAGAAATATGCCCTGTTCGCTGCCGAGCTTCTGCGCGAAGTGCTGTGCGTGCGAGGTTACATCAATGTCGCGCAGGCCCGGACGGATGAAGCTGCAAACTTCGGCGAAGACCTGATCTTGCAGCGACGCCGCGCGGCGGATGAGCGCGCGCTCTTCTTCGCTCTTCACGGCCTTCACGGCATCGAGCGCATCGGTCGCGTCGATCAGTTCGACGCCTTCGAGCGCCTGGCCGAGACGCTGGTGGAAGCCTGCGAGAAAGCCGCCGGGCGTCATCAAACCGACGCGCTTCGCGCCGCGACGTTTCAATTCGCCCGCTGCGAGATCGGCGTCATAAGGCACGGTGTAATTGATCGATGGGAAGGAGGGGACGGTGAGTATCTTGCCAACGCCTCGATGGATCGCATCCTTGCCTTCAAGCATGCGCGCGCCGCCGAACACGCCCATTTCGACAATCGTCATCAGATCGTCGGCGTGGAAGATCACTGTGCGCGGGTAGTGGTTGTTGGCTGGAATGTCGGTTAGCCATTTCACATTGCCGCCGAGCCAGTCATTCGTCGCCTGCGCAATGACGGCATCGAGACGCTGCGCTTTCATGACCGCGCGCACAGCGGCCCAGCGGCGTTCCAGCTCGGCGTCGGAAATGCGAACGGCGATGCGCGGATGCTCTGACATTTGACTCACCTTGCAACCAGATTGCGGAAGTCGTCCAACTTGCCGGCCTCGAACGCGCGAATGTTATGCGCAAGCAGCGGCAGAATCTGATCGACGTAGCTTTCGCTTTTTCCGCCGATATGCGGCGTGATGATGACGTTCTTCATCGACCAGAGCGGGCTGTCGGGCGACAGCGGCTCTTCGATGAATGTGTCGAGGGCGGCGCCGGCGATCACCTTGCGCTGCAGGCGATCGATCATCTCGGCCTCGTTTACCACCGGCCCGCGCGCGATGTTGATGAACACGCCATGCGCCGGCATGGCGTCGAGCACCGCGCCGTCGATCATGCCCTTTGTCTCTGCGTTGAGCGGCACGACAGCGATAAGGAAGTCGGCGAGGGCGGCAGCTTCCTTCAGCTGCGCGCGGGTGAACATGCGGTCGAAATTCGGCGCGGAGGCGCGCGACGACACGCCGACGACATTCATGCCGAAAGCCTTGCAGCAGCGCGCCAGATCTTCCGAGATCACGCCGACGCCGATGATGACGACGGTCTTGTTCCACAGCAGTTTTTGCGGGCGGCGCTCCCAGTGTTTCGTGTCCTGATCATTCAGGATCATGCGGATGTCGCGCGCGAAATTCAGCATGTAGAGGAAGGCGAGCTCGGACATTTGCGGCCCGTGGATGCCGCGCCCCGAGGTGATCGGGATCGACGGATCGAGTTCTTTCATCGCCTTCAGCGGATCGACGCCGGTCGTCAGCGCCTGCACCCATTTCAGCCCCTTGGCGGCTGTCACCATGGCGGGCGTGATCGACTGCGCAAGCCCCATGAGCACGTTGGCTTCAGCGCAGAACGGCAGGATTTCAGCTTCCGTCTTGCCGGCGTGCACGACAATGCCCGGCACTTCTGCGCGCAGGCGGTCGGCGAGATGCTCGTCGGGTTCTTCGATGATGGCGATGTTGCAGGTCATGATTATCCGTAGAGTTTCTTGGGCAGCCAAAGCGCGAGCTCGGGGAAGGCGAGCAGCAGCGCGATGAGCAGGAAGGGCGCGATCAGGAAGGGGATGATGCCGCGATAGATCGCGGTCAATTTCACGTCCGGAACCTGCGCCTGGATGACGAACAGGTTCATGCCGACCGGTGGATGGATCAGGCCGAGTTCGACGACGATGACGACGATGATCGAGAACCAGATCGGATCGTAGCCGAATTTCATCACCAGCGGCAGGAAGACCGGCACGGTGATGAGCACCATGCCGATGCCTTCCAGGAAGCAGCCGATGACGACATAGGCGACGATGATGATGAGCATCACCGCGAGGCCGCTGAGCTTCATCGATTCCGCGAAAGTCGCGAGCAGCACCGGCAATTGCGTCTGCACGATGAAGTAGGCGAACAGCGTGGCGCCGATGATGATGACGAACAGCAGTGCGCTGGTGATCACCGTGCCCTCGACCGCCTTGGTCAATTGCTTCCATGTGAGGCGACGCCCGAGCAGGCCGAGCATGATGGCGCCAAAGGCGCCGATGGCGGCGGCCTCCGTCGGGCTGAAGACGCCAGCATAAATGCCGCCGATGGTCGCGATGAACAGCAGCAGGAATTGCCAGGGCTGGCGCATGGCGTCGAAACGCTCGCGCCATGTCACGTTGGACACGGTCGGCGCATATTCGGGCCGCATGTGCGCGACGACGAGCGCGACCGCGATGTAAATAGCGGTGAGCACAAGGCCGGGGATGAGCGCAGCGGCGAAGAGTTTCGGCACGCTCTGTTCGGCGATGGCCGCGTAGATGACGAGAATGATGGATGGCGGAATGAGAATGCCGAGGCTGCCGCCAGCCGCGACCGAGCCGGTCGCGAGGCCATCGTCATATCCGGCCTTGCGCATTTCAGGCAAAGCAATGCGCGTCATGGTCGCGGCGGTCGCGACAGACGAACCGCACACTGCGCCAAAGCATGCGGAGGCCAGAATGGTCGCGACAGACAAGCCGCCGCGAATGCCAGACAGCAACACGCGCGCGGCGTTGAAGAGATCTGCCGACAGTCGCGTGCTCGATGCGACATCGCCCATCAGGATGAAGAGCGGAATGACCGAGAGCGTATAGGCGGAGGACGTGTCGAAGGCGTTTGTGCCGAGAATTGCGAAGGAAGACTGCCAGCCGCCGACAATCGTGTTGCCCACGATGCCGACGAGCATGAGCGAAGCCCACACCGGCACGCGCAGAAAGAGCAGCGCGAAGAGCGCGATGACGCCGCAGGCGCCGACCCATTGATTACTCACATCCGTTCTCCACCGTGCGACGTGACCACGGGTTTGGCGAGCGCGCCGAGCGCGCAGAAAAGCGTGCAGGCGAGGCCCGCGATGGCGACGGTCCACAAGATCCAGAGCTTGATGCCGAGCTCGAGTTTCTTGTCGCCGTATTCGAAAGCCTGTTCGGCGGGCGAAATCATCGCCCAGATCATCACGGCGAGCAGGGCGACGGTGATGAGATCCGACATGCGCACCAGGGCATGCGTGACACGCGCCGGCACGATGTTGTCGATGAGATCGATGACGATGTTCTGTCGCGCGAGAAAGCAGGCGGACAGGCCATGAAACACGAAGACGAGAAGCGAAACTTCCACCACGTCATAGGCGCCATGGATCGGGCTGCCGAATGCGTAGCGCATCGTGACGTCGGCGACGATGATCATCATCATCACGCCCAACGCCAGCATGGCGAGGCGCAGTTGCGCATCTTTCAGAATTTCTGCGAAGCGGACCATTGCCCGGTATCCTCGTGACGAGAAATGAAAAAGCCGGTCCCCCGCAAGGGACCGGCTTTCGCGTCTTGATCAGCGCTGATAAGCGTCGAGGAATTTCTTGCCAGGCTTGCCTTCGCTTTCGAGCTTGGTGACAGCCTTGTCGACGATGGGCGCGAGCGCCTTCTGCACGTTGCCGAGATCGTCGCCGGTCAGCTTGGTGGTCGTGACTTTCTTCTCGATCATGTATTCGCGACCGTGCTTTTCGCTCTCGTCGAACGCCTTGCCGAATTGCTCCGCGCGGCCGGGGCCGGTGGTCTTTTCGATTAGCTGCTTGAGATCGTCAGGCAGCGAATTGAACTTCGCCGGGTTCATCACGACCGCGAAGGTCGCCGTGGAAACGCCCGGTTCCAGAGAGTATTTTACAACTGTGCCGAGATCGAAGCTCTGCGTCGCTTCATACGGGAAGGTCGCGCCGTCGATAATGCCCTTGGCAAGTCCGTCCTGCGTTTCAGCCGGTGGCACGGGCAGCGGCACGGCGCCGAGCGCGGGGATGATCTGCGCGAATTGCTCACCCGCGTAGCGGATGCGAAGGCCCTTGAAGTCGGCGACGTTCTTGATCTGCTTGTTCGCAGTGTGGAACATCAGCGGATTGGTGACGGCCATCCAGAGGATCTTCAGGCCGTTGTGTTCGGCGGCGAGATATTCCGGCGCGAGTTCGGAGAGGCGCTTCGATGTGACGGCGCTGTTGTCGCCGGCTTTCGGATGCACGTAAGGCAGGCTGACGAGTTCGGTGGTGGGATAACGGCCGGGCGTCGCGCCATGCAGGCCGACCGCAATATCGACGACGCCATTGCGCGCGAGATCGAACTGGCGGTTCACCGGGCCAAGCTGCGAGGCGGGGAATATGTTGAGCTTCAGGCGTCCGTTGGACTGCGCGGAAAGCTCTTCGCCCCAGCGCACCAGTTCTTTCTGGAACGTGTGGTTCGGCGGCAGATAGTGAGAAACCTTGAGTTCGACGGTCTGCGCCTGGGCGAGAGCGCCGGCGGCGAAGAAGCAAGCGCCAGCGACGCTGCTGGCGAAAACGCGACGGGTCATGCCTGAGTTCATGGGTATTCCCTCCTGAGTTTCTTCCCTGACGGCTCGCCCGCTCTGTGGCGTTCGTTGTACCGTATCATGGACCTAGAGTACCGCATTACGATACCCGGTCAAGCGGCGCCCTTTGCGGGGCGCCCCTTCTTTCGTCTGCGGCGTCAGCGAGAGACGACCGCCTTGATGCGCTTGCGGAAAGCCTTCAGCTGCACGGCCAGCTGCTCGCGCTGCTCCTCGAAACGCTGCGAGGGCGCAGGGATCGACACGGCGATTGGGCGTCCGAACACATCAAGCAGGGCGATGCCGATCGCCGAGATGCCGCCCCCATGTTCCTCGAGGTCGTAGGCGAGATGCGTTCGGCGAATGACGTCGAGTTCAGCCAGCAATTTCGCGCGATCGCGAATCGGAAAATCAGGATGCTCGGCGACGCTCTTGTCGATCAGTTCCTCGGCGTCCTCCGGCGAGAAGCAGGCGAGAATCGCCTTGCCGTTCGCCGTGCAATGCAGCGGAAAACGCTCGCCCACAGCAGACACCGCGACGAGCCGGTGACGGCCCGGCACCTGATCGACAAACACCGTCGAGCCGCCAGAAAGCACTGCGAGATCGACAGTTTCGCCAACTTCATCGCCCAGCGCGCGCAGATGCGGGCGAATCAGGTCCGCTGTGTTGGACGCGACGGAGGCTGCGATGCGCACGAGGCCGGGCCCGATGCGCACATCGCCCGGGCCGGCCGCGATAATGAAATCTTCAGCGGCGAGCGCGGCGACAATGCGCTGCACGGTCGAGCGCGCAAGGCCGACCGATTTCGCAATCTGTCCGAGGCTCAAGCCGCCAGGATGATTTTCGAGTGTGCGCAAGACGCTGGCCGCGCGCGCGATCACCTGAATGCCGCTCTGCGCCCCGCTCTTGTCATCGGGCGCTTTCATGTCGTCCATACGTCCTCCCGCATCAGTCACTGATCCTTTAGGGGTAGAGGCTCAAAAAACCCGCGCCCGACCAATTGACCGCCATATGGTACATGCGTATCGTATGATGGACCAGAAGAAATTTGGCGGTAAAATCGCCGCCAGGGACGAAGCGCTGAACAGGAGGAACGCCAATGACGTTCAAGAACCAGACCGTGAAGATTCGCGGCGTCGAGTTTGAGACCAATCTCAATAATGACATGGGGCTCGAATTCTACAATCTTTCGCATCGGTTCGGGTACCAGTCGCCAAACTGGCCCTATTTTGAAGACGTGAAGATCGAGCGCATTCACTACATGGCGAAGTCCGGCGTGCTCTCGCAGCGCATCACGACCTCCATGCACAACACCACCCACATCGACGCGCCGGCGCATGTCGTGCAGGGCACGCCCTTCATCGACGAAGTGCCGCTGCCGCACTTCTTCGGCTCGGGCATCGTGCTCTCGATCCCCAAGAAGATGTGGGAGCCGATCACCTATGACGATCTCGAAAAGGCAGGCGGCCATGTCGTGCGTCCGGGCGACGTCGTCATCGTCAACACGGGCTGGCACAAGCAGTATGAAGACAGCGAAGATTACTTCTGCAAGTGCCCGGGCTTCGTGTCGTCGGCTGGCGACTGGTTCGTCGAGAAGAAGGTAAAGGTTGTTGGCCACGATACGCAGGCTAATGATCATCCGCTCGCCACCGCCATCGGCCCGCAGCGCAACGGCCCGCTGCATCCGCACCTCGAAAAGGAATATTTCGAATGGTCCGGCGGGCGCGACTGGAAGGACGATTTCCCTGAGTGGGAGCCCGTGCATCGCAAGCTTTTCACCAACGGTATTCTCGGCATTGAGAACGTCGGCGGTGATCTCGACGCCGTCACCGGCAAGCGTTGCACCTTCGCATTTTTCCCGTGGAACTGGGATCGCGGCGACGGCTGCATCATTCGTCTCGTCGCCATGATCGACAAGGGCCAGAAGTACCGCATCGAATCCGGTGAGAGCTTCTGATGTTCGTCAAGCGCTTCGAAGATGCGAAGCCTTACGACGCTCCCAACCACAGGGGCGTCGTCGGCCTTCGCCTGCAGGGCTTCGAGCCCGGCGGCCCGACCAACCAATGGGTCGGCCTTTCACAAATCCTGCCAGGCGGTGGCGCCGGTCCGGATTCGACTCCCTTCGAGAAGGTTTACATCGTCATTGAAGGCGAGTTGACCGTGATCATCGACGGCCAGGAAACCGTGCTGAAGAAGTTCGATTCCTGCACCATCGCGGCGAATGAAGTGCGTGTGATCGAAAACCGTACGAACTTCGTTTGCACGCTTATGGTCGTCATTCCATATCCGCCGGGGGTGAAGCCATGAACGCTGAATTCCTGAAAAACCCAGCCTCGCTCTTCGACGTGAAGGGCAAGGTCGCTGTCATCACCGGCGCGTCTGGCGCGTTCGGCGCACTGGCCGCGCAGATTCTCGCGGGCGCCGGTTGCAAGCTCGTCCTCACCGCCGGCAAGAAAGCCGATCTCGATGCGGTGACGAAGGATTGCGAAAAGCTCGGCGCGGAAGTTGAGGCGCTCAATGTGCGCCCTTCGAATGAAGCCGCTTGCGACGACATCATCGCCGCAGGCGTGAAGCGTTTCGGCCGCGTCGATATTCTCGTCGTCGCGTCGGGCAAGAACGACGTCGCGAAAATTCCCGACATGTCGCCGGAGCGTTTTCTCGACGTGATGGATGCGAACGTCACGCAGAGCTGGCTGATGGCGCGCGCCGCCACCAAGCAGATGCTGGCGCAGGCGGATGGCGGCGGGAAGATCGTGCTGATGTCCTCGGCACGTGGTCTGCTCGGGCACCCGGCGGGTTACACCGCCTATTGCGCGTCGAAGTCCGCGGTCGATGGCATCACCAAGGCGCTGGGTTGCGAGCTCGGGCCGACGGGCATCACGGTCAATGCGATCGCGCCGACTGTGTTTCGTTCGCCGCTCACCGCGTGGATGTTTGCCGATGATGAAAAGGCGCAGGCGACACGCGCCGGATTTCTTGCGCGCGTGCCCAAGGGCCGTCTCGGCGAACCCGAAGATCTCGCTGGGCCGCTGCTGTTTCTCACATCGCGGGCGTCGGATTTCTACACCGGCCATATTCTTTACGCCGATGGCGGTTACACGGCAGGCTGAGGTTTCAATATGAGCGAGCGTCCGAATATCGCCGTCATTGGCGCTGGACTGATGGGCCACGGCATAGCGCAAGTCTTTGCGCGCGCCGGGTCCCGCGTGCGGGTCTATGACGCGTTTCCGGCCTCGCTCGACAGCCTGCATGCACGCATCGAAAGCAATCTGCGGGATCTCGAAGAACCCATGGATTGTCTGCCTCTCGTCAGCGGTCACGCCGATCTTGGCGGGGCGCTGCAAGGCGCGGATTTCGTTTTCGAATGCGCGCCTGAGAAACTTGAAATCAAGCAGGCGATCTTCGCCGATCTCGAACGTCTGGCGCCGCCCGACGCCGTGCTTGCGTCCAACACATCCGTCATGCCGATCGGCACGATTGTCGGCGAAATGCGCACGCGTTCGCGCATGCTCGGCACCCATTGGTGGAATCCGCCGTTTCTCGTGCCGCTCGTCGAAGTCGTCGGCACGCCCGACACCGAGCTGCGCCACATTGAGGCGATGATGGCTTTGCTCACGCAGGCCGGCAAGACGCCGGTGCGCGTGATGAAGGATGTCGCGGGCTTTGTCGGCAATCGCTTGCAGCATGCGCTTTGGCGCGAGGCGATCGCGCTTGTCGCAGAAGGCATCTGCGATGCGCGCACGGTGGACACGGTGATCAAGGCGAGCTTCGGCCGTCGTCTCGCCGTGCTCGGGCCGCTCGAAAACGCCGATCTCGTCGGCACCGAACTGACGCTCGACATTCACCGCACGGTTATTCCTTTTCTTGACCGGACGCCCGGTCCCAATCCTTATCTCGAACAGCTCATCGCCGACGGAAAACTCGGTGTGAAAAGCGGCGAAGGTTTTCGAACCTGGACCCAAGAGGAGGCGCAAGACCTCCGCAAGCGTGTGTTCACGCATTTGAGGAAACTGAACGCTGCAGAACGCGGCGAAGGAGGGGCGAATGACGATCAAGGGAATTCAAAATAGCGCCACGCGGCGCACGTTTCTCAAAAACACGGCGCTCGGCGCCATTGCGGCGCCGGCGGTTATCCGCTCGGGCGGCGCGCTCGCGGCGACGAAAGATGTTGTCAAAGTTGGTTTCGTGAATCCGCTCACCGGCCCCCTTGCGGGCTTCGGCGAAGCGAATGATTATGTGCTCGCCGGCATCCGCAAGATTTTAGCAGACGGCGTGACCAATAATGGCCGCAAGGTCAAGATCGAGATCATCACCAAGGATTCGCAATCGAATCCGAACCGCGCTGCGGAAGTCGCAGCTGAACTGATCCTGAAAGACGAAGTCGACATCATCTGCGCGTCGGCGGCGCCCGACACTGTCAATCCCGTCGCCGATCAGGCTGAAGTCAACGGCACGCCCTGCATCACAACAAACTGCCCCTGGCAGCCCTATTTCTTCGGACGCAACGGCGATCCTGCGAAGGGCTTTCAATCCACCTATCATTTCTTCTGGGGCCTGGAAGACGTCATCGGTTCCTTCCTCGCGCTGTGGGATCAACCCGGTGTGGCGAAGACTGTCGGCGGCTTGTTCCCGAATGACGCCGACGGCAACGCTTGGGGCGACAAGGAGCGCGGCTTCCCGAAGCCGCTAGCAGCCGCTGGTTACAAGCTCACCGATCCGGGCCGCTATCAGCTCATGTCCGATGACTTCTCGGCGCAGATAAACGCCTTCAAGAAAGACGGCGTCGAGATCGTCACCGGCAACATGATCCCGCCGGATTTTGCGACCTTCTGGTCGCAGGCCGGACAGCAGGGTTTCAAGCCGAAGATCGTGACCATCGGCAAGGCGCTGCTGTTCCCCTCCGTCATCGCGTCGCTCGGCGATCGCGGCATCGGTCTGTCGTCGGAGATCTGGTGGTCGCCGAACCATCCGTTCTCGTCGTCGCTGACGGACGAAACCTCGAAGGGGCTCGCGGAAGGCTACACAGCCGCGACGAAGCGCCCGTGGACGCAGCCGATCGGCTTCAACCATGCGCTGTTTGAAGTCGTCGCCGACGTCATCAAGCGCACGGCGGATCTCACCGATCCGAAGTCGATCATTGATGCGACACGCAAGACGAACTTGAAGACGATTGTTGGCCCCGTGGACTGGAGCAAGGGGCCGGTGAAGAACGTCACCAAGACGCCGCTTGTCGCGGGCCAGTGGCAGAAGCGCGGCGCAAATGTCGAGCTCGTCATCACTGCGAACAAATCGGCGCCCGAGATCCCGCTGGGCGGCAACCTCATCCTGCTGTGATGAACCGCGCGCGGGGGCTTTTCCCCGCGCGCTTTTTTGCTGGATGCTCCCCATGCCGATCCTGAGCCTGGAAGGACTGGTCAAGCGCTACGGCGCCTTGCTGGTGACTGACCATGTTTCGTTGATGCTCGACAAGGGAGAGGCGCTTGGCATTCTCGGCCCCAATGGCGCGGGCAAGACGACGCTGTTCAACCTGATCGCCGGCACCGTCGCGGCCAGCGAAGGCCGCGTGATCTTCAACGACCGCGACATCAGTGCGTTTCCGGCGCGTGCGCGGTGTCACTTGGGAATCTCGCGCTCCTTTCAGGTGCCGCATCCGTTTCTTGGCATGACGACTTTCGAAAACGTGCTGGTGGGCGCGGCTTTCGGGCGTGGACTGTCCGAGCGTCAGGCGTCGGCCAGCGCGCTTGAAGTGCTGGAACTCACGGGCCTGATGCGCAAGGCGAATGCTCTGGCTGGAACACTGACGCTGCTCGAGCGCAAGCGCCTCGAACTCGCGCGCGCTCTCGCCACGCAACCCACGCTACTGCTGCTCGATGAAATCGCTGGCGGCCTCACCGAAGCCGAGTGTCACGAACTCATCGCGACGATCAAGGCCGTGCGCGCGCAGGGCGTCTCGATCATCTGGATTGAGCATGTCGTTAACGCGCTGCTCGCCGTGGTGGACCGCATCGCCGTGCTCGATTTCGGACGCAAGATCGCCGAGGGCGAACCCGCCGCCATCATGGCGAGCCCTGAGGTGACGAGCATCTACATGGGGCTCGACGCATGAACGCGCCGCTGCTTCGCATCGAAAATCTTTCGTCGGGATATGCCGATTTTCAGGCGCTGTTCGACGTCTCGTTCGATCTGCACGCAGGCGAGGCGCTGGCGCTGATCGGCGCCAATGGCGCCGGCAAATCGACTCTTCTGAAAACCATTGTCGGCCTGCTGCCCTGCGCGCCACAGATGCTCGTGCATCGCGGCGACAAGATCGGCGGGCTCAGCGCGGACAAGATCGTGCGGCGCGGCATTGCACTGGTGCCGGAAGGGCGTCGGCTGTTTCGCTCGCTCTCGGTGGAAGAAAATCTGATCATCGGCGGCGAGCGGGGCAGGGCAGGCGAATGGTCGCTCGAGCGTGTCTACGCGCTGTTTCCCATCCTGCGCGAGAAGCGCCAGCAGCCATCGACATCGTTGTCTGGCGGACAGCAGCAAATGGTCGCCATTGGCCGCGCGCTCATGGCGAACCCCGAAATCATTCTCTTCGATGAAATCTCGCTCGGCCTCGCGCCAGCGATCATCAAGGATATTTATGCAGCGCTGCCGTCAATCACCAGCACCGGCGTCAGCGCCATCCTGGTCGAGCAGGACGTGACGCGCGCGCTTGGTTTCGCGCAGAGCTTCGTCTGCCTGCAGGAAGGCCGCGTCTCTCTCGCGGGCAAGCCTGCCGATCACAGCCGCGCCGATATTGTCGCCGCATATTTCGGGAGCCATTGATGGACTGGCTCAACGCCATCGTGCAAGGCGTGCTGCTCGGCGGACTCTACGCCTTGTTCGCCGCAGGGCTGTCGCTGATCTTCGGCGTGATGCGGCTTGTCAACATCGCGCATGGCGACTTCATCGTGCTCGGCTCCTACCTCACGCTCGTCGTCGTGCAGACGCTGGGCTTGAATCCTTTCGTCGCCGCGCTCATCGTCGTGCCGCTGATGGCGCTGTTCAGCTATGTGCTGCAGCGCTTTCTGCTCAATCCGACGCTCGGCAAGGATCTGCTCGCGCCGCTGCTCGTCACCTTCGGCCTTTCGATCATCATCCAGAACGGCCTGCTCACGCTCTTCACCGCCGACAGCCGCCGCGTGATGGCGGGTGGTATCGAGACCGCGAGCGTGTCCATCGGCGGCGGCCTCAATCTCGGCGTGCTGCCGCTTGCGATGTTCGCCACCGCAATCGCCGTCATCCTCGGACTCGAATTCATCTTCACGCGCACGAGCCTCGGCCGCGCTTTCCGCGCCACGTCGGATGACGCTGAAATCGCCAAGCTGATGGCGCTCGACAATCGCCACATCTATGCGATGGCCATGGCGCTCTCGGCCGGCATTGTCGCGCTGGCCGGAATCTTCCTTGCCGTGCGCACCAACTTCGATCCATCCACCGGGCCGATGCGCCTTATCTTTGGTTTCGAGGCAGTGATCATCGGCGGCCTCGGATCACTCTGGGGCACGCTCGCTGGCGGCATTGTGCTTGGCGTCGCGCAGACGCTCGGCGCGCTCATCGACCCCGGCTATCAGGTGCTCGCCGGACATCTCGTGTTCTTCCTCATCCTCATCCTGCGTCCGCGCGGCCTGTTTCCGAGGATGGACGGATGAAGCCCGGCTACACGATCGAACGCGCCACACACGCAAGCCGCATCGCGGGCGCCCTCAGCCTGGTGGCCATCGTGGCGCTCATCGCGGCGCCCTGGTGGGCGGGACGCGCCAACATGCGCCTGCTTGGCGAAGTCTACGCGTTCCTCGCGCTCGCGAGCCTGTGGAATCTGCTCGCCGGATTCACCGGCCTCGTGTCCGTCGGCCAGCAGGCCTTCGTGGGCCTCGGCGGTTACGCGCTCTTCGCCGCCGCGATCTTCTACGGCGTGCCGCCGCTGCTCGCGGTGGTGCTCTCCGGCTTTGTCGGCGCGCTCATCGCATTGCCGCTGGCGCCCATCCTCTTCCGCCTGCAAGGCGCTTATTTCGCGATTGGCACATGGGTTGCGGCGGAAGTGTTTCGCCTGACGTTCGCGCAAGTTTCCGCGCTTGGCGGCGGCTCCGGCACAAGCCTGCCAGCGCGCATCGTCACCGATATCGCCTCGACGCGCGATGCGCGCGAGATGATCGTCTACTGGTCTGCGCTTGCGCTGGGGCTTGGCACGATTGCCGCCATCTACGCCATCCTGCGCTCGCGCGCCGGCCTCGCGCTCACGGCGATCCGCGACAGCGAGATTGCGTCCGAGAGTCTTGGCGTCAACATCGCACGCAGCAAGCTCGTGCTTTACGTCGTAACCGCCGCACTCACTACCATGACTGGCGCGCTGATCTTCCTGCAAAAGCTGCGCATCTCGCCCGACGCCGCCTTCAGCGTCAACGACTGGACGGCTTATGTCATCTTCATGGTGGTCATCGGCGGCATCGGCACGATCGAGGGGCCGATTGTCGGCACTTTGATTTTCTTCCTGCTGCGCGAGACTTTGTCCGATCTCGGGACGATTTATCTCATGCTGCTCGGCGCCGTCGCCATTCTCGTCATGCTGAAAGCGCCGAAGGGCCTCTGGGGCCTGTTCTCGTCCGCCACCGGCATCACTCTATTCCCGCTACGCCGTCGCGTCGTCCAGTTCGACGCGAAATAAATTAGAAAAGGAGCCCGCCATGTCCGAACCGAAAAAGAAATCCGATGCGTCGA
>JANXTB010000166.1 GCA_025356415.1 Hyphomicrobiales bacterium | reverse complement strand
CTGCTGGTCTATCTCTGCGCCGCCGCGATGGTGGGCGTGGGCGCGCTTGTCGGTCCGCGCGTGCAGCCGTTGAAGCTCGTGGGCGCGTCTGTCGCGGGCTCGGTGCTGTTCTTCGTCGTCACCAATTTCGGCGTGTGGGCGATGGACGGCCTCTATCCGCGCACGCTGGCCGGCCTTGCCGAGTGCTACGTCGCCGCGATTCCATTTTTCCAGAATGCGCTGGTGGGCGATCTCTTCTACACGGCGGCGCTGTTTGCCGGGTTCGAATTCTTGCGCCGCGCGGTTCCGGCGCTTTCGCCGGCGCGGTGAGCGAGCGGGCCAGCGCGGAGCGCATCGTCTCGCTCCTGCCATCCGCGACGGAAATGATCTACGCGCTCGGGCTTGAGGCCCGGCTCGTCGGCGTCACCCACGAATGTGATTATCCGCCTGCCGCGAAGGCGCTTCCGGTTCTCGTCAGGCCGGTCTTGCCGGTCGAGCACATGAGCCAGTCGGAGATTGACGCCGCCGTCACCGCACGGCTGCGCGAGGGCAAGAGCCTCTACGAGATCGACGAGCAATTGCTGGCTGATCTCGCGCCCGATCTCATCATCACGCAGGACCTCTGCCAGGTTTGCGCGCCATCGGGCAACGAGCTGACGCAGGCGCTCGCGCACCTGCCCAAAAAGCCCGACGTGCTCTGGATGACGCCGCGCACGCTGCAAGGCGTGCAGGACAACATCAATGATCTCGCCCGCGCGACAGGCGCGGAAGCCGCAGCCATGCGCATCATCGCGGACTGGAACGCGCGCATGAGCGCGGTCGAGCAACGCGGCGCGGCGCTGGCGCATCGCCCGCGCGTGTTCTGTATGGAATGGCTCGATCCGGTTTATTGCTCCGGCCACTGGGTTCCAGACATGGTGCGCCGCGCCGGCGGCCACGATGCGCTCGGCCGCGAGGGCGCGGATTCGGTGCGCATCCCATGGAGCGACGTCGTCGCCTTCGCGCCCGAAATCATCATCCTCATGCCCTGCGGCTTCACCCTAGAACAGGCGCTCGCGCAAACCGGTTTGATGGCGCAGTACGAGGGGCTTTCGGACCTGCCGGCGGTGCGCGACAACCGCGTTTATGTGGTCGACGCCAACGCCTATTTCGCCCGCCCCGGCCCACGCCTCGTGGACGGCGCAGAACTGCTGTCGCATCTGATTGCCGGTGCGGAGTGGACGGGGACGGGGGATGCGTATCGGCGGGTGGAGTTTTGAGGGGTGGGATACTTTCGGGCGCGCGCGTGCTCATCACGGTATGTCTGATAGTCGAAAGTTTGAGCTTTAATATCGAGTGGGTTGTTGTCCAAGGAAGAAAACAATTGTTAACTGGCTTCATTGAGCAAAGCAGATTTCATCTGTCGAAAGAATTGCAATGAAGCTTCAAATAATAATTTGCGCTGCAATCGCACTCTCAGGTTGCGCATCCAAATTCGCACCTGAAGAAATCACATCAGCAAGAGCTGAAGCTCAAAAGACTGTCCCTCTGACGCCTTCCATGAGAAATGGGCTTGCTGCAGTCATCAACTCCGCAGTCATTGCGGAGCCATATAAGAACCTGCGGATGAGGAAGCTAAAATCTGCTACTCTGTCAGAGTTAAGGCTCAATCCTGCGGTCCTTTCCATCCGCTCACCGGATAGCTTAACTCCATTTTATTGCGTTCATCTCGTTAGAGATTACGCCGTCCCACTTTTCGGCATGGAGCTGAATTTTTATTATCAAGTGTATGTAAAAAAGGTCAGCGACACAGCATTGCAATTCAAGGTTTCATACAATCACAAAAATCCTCCGCTTCAGTGTATTTCGCCCGCAATTCCGGTGACCTACGAACAGTTTCCTGAATACATTCGGCTCGAGCCTTAACGCGACGGAAATAATCAACGTTGTTCGAACCCAAATGACTGTTGGTGCAGAGGATTGATGGTGCCGATTGAGGGATTCGAACCCCCGACCCCCTCATTACGAATGAGGTGCTCTACCAGCTGAGCTAAATCGGCGTGCTTTTACGGGACGCTGGTGCGCAGCCGCAAGGCTCCGACCTCTTAGCGAAGGGATCGGCGCTTGGCAAGCGAGGACGCAGGTCCCTTCAAAATAATCCGCCCTTCGAAATAATCCGCGTCTTGTCTCAGCCGAACGGCCGCCGCTCGGCGGGCGCTTCTTCCTCGCGCCGCAGGCCCGGGTCGTCGGGCGCATGCGGCATCGGGTAGAGCGCCTGCACGGGGGGCTTGATCACGACCGGACGCGGCGTCGCCAGGGGCGCGGGTTGGGGCGCGGGTTCGGGCGGCTCGACGGCTGTGGGCGCGGGTTCGGGCTCGGGCGCCGTCGGGGCTTCGAGGGCCGGCGCCTGCAGGATCGTTTCGTCCTGCACATCGGGTTCGGTGGTCAACGCGAGCCAGTCGTCGGGCGCGGCGAGCTGGTCTTGCGGGGCGGCCCAGCGGAAGGCGTCGAGCTTTCCGGTGACGGGCGAGGCGGGCTCCCAGCGATCCGAGATCACGCCATCGGCGATCCAGGCCGGATCGCGCGGCGCGCGGGCGGCGCGCGCCAGCCATTCGCGCAAAGTCCCGCTGTGCGCGCCGTGCTCGGTCTGTTCGATATCGGCCATCAGCAGGCAGAGCCGCCGGGTCGGGCGCGCCTCGCCGCCAGCCAGCAGCGGCGCCAGCGCGAAGCGCGCCTTTTCGAAGTCGCGCGCTTCCAGCGCCGCGCGGGCGACCGCGAAGGCGCTTTCATTGTCGCGCGGATTGAGCGCCGCGAGCGTTTCCGCGCGGCTCAGCCGCTCGCGCGCGGCGTCGCCGGCGCGCAGGTGAACATAGGCCTGCGCAATGTCGGGATGCGCCGCCTCGCGCCACGCCGCTTCGAGCAGGCGGGCCGCCTTGCGCAGGTCGCCGCGCCGGGCCAGCAGGTCGCCGGCGATGACAGCCGCGGGGACGAGCGCGGGCGCCAGTTTCAGCGCGGTGCGCGCGTCTTTCAGCGAGGTCTCCGGATCGCGATCGAGCTCCTCGCGCGCTTGCGCGGTCAGCAGTACGGCGCGCTGGCGGTCGGCCTGTTCGCGTGTGATCGCCTTTTGCGTGCGGTTGGTTTCGACGATGTCGAGCGCTTCGCGCCATTCGCCGCGCCGCACATGCCAATCGAGCAGGGCTTCGCCCGCCCAGGCGAGCGGCGTGATGCGATGCGCCTGTTTGGCGTAGAGATTCGCGGCGCGGTCGTCGCCACGGCGCGCGGCTTCGGCGTGCAGGCCGCGCAGGCCAAGCAGGCGCGTCTCGGGCCGCTCCACCATGCGCGAGAAGGTGGTTTCGGCGACATGCCGGTCGCCTTCGAGCTGCGCGGTCTGGGCGCGCAGCAACAGGGTGAGCGGATCTTCGCCGATCAGCTTCTCTGCTTCACGCGTGGCGCGCATGGCGTAGCGCGCATCGCCCGAAGCGGCGGCGATCATGCCGCGCGAGAGCGCCGCATAGCCCCTGTTGCGGCGGCGCGCGCGCGTCGTCAGCGCGACGAGCGAGGGCAGCCGGAAGATGAAGCGCAGCAGGCTCCAGATCACCAGCAGCACGATGAAGGCGCCGATCAGCCCGGCGAGGCCGACAAGCACGGAGGTCTCGATGCGCATGCCCTGCCAGGTGAGGACAATCTCGCCGGGCCGGTCAGCCAGCCAGGACAGACCGAGAGCCGCAGCCGCGAGCAGGACCAAAAAGACGATGAGGCGGATCATGCGGTCCTACTTCCTGGCGAGTTTGTCGAGCGCTTCGTCGAGCAGGCCGCGCGCGGCGGCCTCGGCGTCCACGCGCTGGCGCGCGCGGGTCGCCCAGTCGCGGCCGGGTTCTTTCATGTCGGCGGGCAGGCGATCGTAGAGCGCCAGCGCCTCGGCGACGTCGCCGCGCTGCAGGGCGCCCTCCATGCGGCTGACCAGCGCCGGGGCGTCCTCGCCAGCGCTCTCGCCCGCCGGGCGAATGCGCACGAGGCTCGCGGCGCTGCGCGCCAGACGGTCCATCATGTCGCCATCCTGGCGGGCCGGGCGCGCGGCGCGCAGCATGGCGGAGGAAACCGGGCCGAAGTCCTGCGCCAACTTCGCGGCGGACGGCGCGCCGCTGGCCGCGAGCGGTTTCAGCTTTGCGAGTTTGGCGGGTTCGGCGCCGAGCTTTTCCAGCGCGCTCACTTCGCGGGTGAAGGGCGCGCCGCGGTCGAGCTGCTGGCGCAGGCTGCCGGCGACCACAGCCAGCGCGGCGGCGTCCTGCGGGCCGACGCCGGGCACATCGGGCGCCTCGGTGGCGCGGACGTCCGTCTTGGGGGCGGCGAGCGCCTGGCGCATCGGGCCGAGATCTGCCTCAACCTTGGCGATGCGATTGGCAAGCGGGGTCAGGTCGACCTTCGGCGGCTCGGGGATCTTGGGGGGCGTCTGCGCTGTTTCCAGCGCGCGACCAGCCGCTGTGCGGGCGTTGTCCGCCGCCTTCTCGACGGCGTCGATCCGTGCGGTCAGGGGGGCGAGATCGGGCATGGGCGGGATGGCGGGGGCGGGCTTCGCCTCGATGGCGCCGAGGCGCGATTCGACGCGGTCCAGGCGCTGGCCGAGCGCCGCGACGGCTTCGGGCGACGGCCCCTGCGGGATGGCGGGATTGAGCGCGTAATAGAGCGCGACGCCTGCGAGCAGGAGGGCCGCGAGGCCGGGCAGGGCGGGCGCAAGCGAGGCGCGCGCGGGGGCGGGCTCTCGCGTCGTTTTCGGCACGGGCTCCGGCATGGGGTCGGAAATGGCCTCAGGCGCGGAAGTCGCCTCGGCGGCCGCCGGCGCGCTCTCTACAGCGTGCCCCTCGATGGTCGGCGCGTCGCGGCGGCGTCCGCGGTTGGGCGTGGCTTCCGCCCCGACCGTCTTCTCCGTTTCGTCACTCATGCCGCATCACGCTCCCTGATTACCCAACCACCTTAAGCGATCAGGCCGCTTCATGGAATCGCTCAGGTTGGTCCAAGGTTCCGCTCAGGCCCGCGCGGCGACCGCCTCGGAGATGGCGAGCGTACGGCGAGCCATCTCGGCGTGCAGCAGTTCAACCATCTTGCCATCGAGGGAAATTGCGCCCTTGTCGGCGTTTTCGGGGAGCTCGAAGGCCGCGATGATCTTGCGCGCCCAGTCCACTTCGGCCGCGGGCGGCGCGAAAATTTCGTTGGCGATCGGGATCTGGTTGGGGTGGATGACGGTCTTGCCGTCCATGCCGAGGTCGCGGCCCTGCTCGCATTCGGCGCGCAGGCCGTCCATGTCGGCGAGCTGGTTCCAGACGCCGTCGAGAACGTCGATGCCGTAGGCGCGCGCCGCGATGATGCAGCGCGACAGCCACGCGACCATGGGCGCGCGACCCGGGATTAGCCGCGCGCGGGTCTCCTTGGCGATGTCATTGGTGCCCATGACGAAGACGGCGAGGCGCGCCGCCGGGTCCGCCGCCGTGCGGGCGATGGCGTCGACGTTCAGGATGCCGAGCGGCGTCTCGATCATAGCCCAGAGGCGCGTGTGGTCAGGCGCGCCGCCCTCGTTCAGCTCGCGGGCCGCCATGGTGATGTCGCCCGGCGTCGAGACTTTCGGCAGCAGGATGGCGTCCGGCCCGGCTGCGATGGCCGCGGCGAGGTCGGCCTTGCCCCACGCGGTGTCCATGCCGTTGGTGCGTATGACCACCTCGCGCTGGCCGAAGCCGCCGGCCTTCACGGCGTCGCAGACCTGCGCGCGGGCCGCGTCCTTGAGGTCGGGCGCGACGGAATCCTCAAGGTCGAGGATGATCACATCCGCTTGAAGGCTGCGCGCCTTTTCGATCGCGCGGGCGTTGGAGCCCGGCATGTAGAGCGCGCTGCGGCGGGGACGGATCATGGCCTTGAGACTCCGGGTCGTTTCCTGTGCGATGCAGCATAGGCAGTCGGACGCCCCTTCGCCAATGCTCCCTTGGTCCGGGGCGCGCGCGCCGAAATGGACCCTCGACGCGGCCGACCACCGGGGCTATGGAACGCAGCGCCGACAGCCCCATCGAGAGACTGCCCCGTCAAGACTTGCGATCGAGAAAGCCGAGCCATGATTGATCTGCCCGACGACAAGACCGTGTTTCCACGCCGTTTGATCGAGGGTTACGAATCCTTCGTCACGGGCCGCTTTTCCGACGAGCAACAGCGCTATCGCGCGCTGGCCGAACATGGCCAGAAGCCGCGCGTCATGATGATCGGCTGCTGCGATTCGCGCGTCGCGCCCGAGGTCATTTTTGATGCCGGGCCGGGCGAGATGTTCGTCGTGCGCAATGTCGCCAACCTCGTGCCGCCCTATGCGCCCGACGATGATTACCACGGCACATCCGCGGCGCTGGAATTCGGCGTCATGGCGCTGCGCATCGAGCACATCGTGGTCATGGGTCACGCGCAATGTGGCGGCGTGCGCGCGTTCGCGGATTTCCAGCAGGATCCGTTTCATGCGCCGCTGTCGCCGGGCGATTTCATCAGCAGCTGGATCCGGCTCATGGCGCCGTCCGCCGCGCGCCTCGGGGCGCCGCCGTCCGAGCCGACGCTCGCTTATCTCGAAGCGCTGGCGCTTGAATCGATCAAGCAGAGCATGGCCAATCTGCGCTCGTTCCCCTGCATCAAGACGCTGGAGGAGCGCGGCAAGATCAAGTTGCACGGTTGCTATTTCGGCGTGATGGACGGACGACTCTTGGCCTATAATCCGGCGACCGATACGTTCCAGCCGATCGCGAAGGATCTGCATGCGGCGGCGCTGGATACGCCGCGTTTCTAGGCGCGTCTACGCGACTTCTCTACGCGACTTTCACTTCCGCCGCGTCCGCTTCGCTCGCAGGCTCGTCGCTGAACGCTCGAATGAGTTTTGCGAGCTCCGGTTCGCGCACCGCCTCTGCCGCCTGCTCGATCGGGAACCAGCGCGTGATGCGCTCCTCGCGTTCTGGCCACTTCTTGAGTTGCCGCTGCACCTGGAGCGCATACACGTCGACGTGGCACAGGATGCCGGCGCCGTTGCGCATCTTTTTGACGTAGGAATAGGACCCGAGCGGCGTCTTCTCGACCTTGCCGACGACGCCTGCTTCCTCAAGCGCCTCTTGCGCCGCCGCCGCGAAAGGCTTGCGGCCCTTCATCGGCCAGCCTTTCGGAATCACCCAGCGCTTTGTCTCGCGTGACGAGACGAGCATGACCTCGCGTTGCGGCTTCAGGCGAAAGGGCAGCGCCGCATATTGCGTGCGCGGCTCGGGGGCGCGCGTGGGCGCTTTCTCCTTGTCCTTCATTTCGCCTGATCGCCTCCCGGTTCGCTACTTCACGAAGACGTAGATATCGACCTGCAGGCCTGCGTCGTCCGCCGTTTTCGGCTCGGTCACATATTCCTCGACGAACATCGGCTTCGCTTCGATGCCCTTTTCGTCGAGATAGGCGGTGATCGCCGCGTAGGTGGAATCGATGTCGTCATAGGCGCTGCGATGCTCGAAGCGCATCGTGCGGCCAGCCGGCGTCTCGCCGATCTTCACGGGCGAGGCCAGAGTCACGTTAGCGGGAGGCGCTGAGGCGAGCGGGATCATCGCCTGGTATTTGAAACCCTGGTCGTCGGTTTCAACGAAGACAGTGAGCGGCTTGCCGCCCGGCTTGAGCCCGGCCTTATCCATGGCGGCGCGCAGGTCGTTGAACGCTTTGGTGATCGTGTCGAAGCCTTCCTCCCACTCGGCGGCGCCGGAAATAACCGCTGCGGGCCGGGCGGTGAGCTGGACCGGCTGGGCGGTGGAGGTGGAGGCGTCGCCGGTCGAGCGGCCGGTGTCAGGCGCGGGCGTCGCCTCGGGCGTCTGCGCGAAAGCAGGCGCTGCGCACACGAGCACGAGGGCCGTGAGCGCCATGCGCAGGGTAGGGAAGCAGGAAGGCTTGAACATTTTTGCGGCTCCGCAAGCGGCGTCCGCATCATCGGCGCCGGGCAAATCACTGGTCACCATATGAGGCGATCAACGGGGTTTCGCCAAGTCGGTTGATGAGCGACATGAAAAGTCGCCACATAACTTCGGCTCGTCTGTAACGCTGCTGGACGCCTGCGGTTGCGCGAAGGGACGCTGATTGCTGGCCCTGCGTGCGCTTTCGGCCTATAAGCAGCGCCGTTCAAAACCAGCGCGGCGTCCCATGAGCAAGCTTGCCGGCCGGCCCTTCTTCAAGATGAACGGGCTCGGCAATGAAATCATCGTCCTCGACCTGAGGGGCGCGGCGCTTGCCGTCAGCCCGGAGGAGGCGCGCGCCATCCATCGCAGCAAGGGCCTCGCCTACGACCAGCTGATGGTGCTGCATGATGCCGTGACGCCCGGAACAGAAGCCTTCGTCCGCATTCTCAACAATGACGGCAGCGAGAGCGGCGCCTGCGGCAATGGCACGCGCTGCGTCGCCTGGGTTCTTCTGCGCGAGGATACGCGCGATGTGATCGTCGTGGAGACCGTGCGCGGGCCTCTCGAATGCCGCCGCGAGGGGCCGCTGTCCTTCACCATCGACATGGGCGCGCCGCTGCTTGGCGCGCGCGAGATTCCGCTGCGGGACGATGTCGCCGACACGCGCCGCATCTCGCTCGATTTCGATGTCCCGGCGCTCACCGCGCCCGCGGTCGCCAACATGGGCAATCCGCATGCGATCTTCTTCGTCGATGATGTCGAGGCGCATCAACTTTCAATCAACGGGCCGCGCCTCGAGCATCATCCGATGTTCCCCGAGCGCGCCAACATCTCGCTCGCGCATGTCGCTTCGCGCGATCACATCGTGCTGAAGGTCTGGGAACGCGGCGTCGGGCTGACGCAGGCTTGCGGCTCTGGCGCCTGCGCGGCTTTGGTCTGTGCGTCGCGTCTCGATCTCACCAACCGTCGCGCGCGCGTCACGCTTCCCGGCGGCGATCTTTTCATCGATTGGCGCGAGAGCGACGGCCATGTGCTGATGACCGGGCCGGTCGAACTCGAATGCGAAGGCGTGTTCGCGCCAGAAATCTTTCAGGGCGCCGCGTGAGCAGCGTCGACGTCGTCACCTTCGGCTGTCGCCTCAATGCGGTGGAATCGGAGGCGGTGCGCCGCGCGGCGGAAGCTGCCGGCCATGCCGACACGATTGTTTTCAACACATGCGCGGTGACGCAGGAAGCCGTGAAGCAGGCGCGCCAGGCCATTCGCCGCGCCAGCCGCGAGCGGCCCGGCGCGCGCATCGTCGTCACCGGTTGCGCCGCGCAGATCGATCCGCAGAGTTTTAAGGACATGCCGGAGGTCGGCGCTGTGATCGGAAATGCCGACAAGGCGCGGCCCGAAATCTGGGCTGATCTCGCGCAGGCGCGCGTCAACGATATTTTCGCGCTGCCAGAAACCGCGCATCATTTTGTCGCTGGCGCGGTTGATGCGATCGAAGGCCACACACGCGCTTTCGTCGAAGTGCAGAACGGCTGCGATCACCGTTGCACCTTTTGCATCATTCCTTATGGACGCGGGCCTTCGCGCTCGGCGGCTGCGGGTGACGTCGTGACGCAAATCCGCAAGCTTTGCGCCAACGGCTATCGCGAAGCGGTGCTGACGGGCGTCGACATCACATCGTGGGGACATGATCTTCCAGGCAGGCCATCGTTCGGCAAACTGGTGAAACAGATCTTGCGGCATGTGCCCGAACTGGAGCGGCTGCGCGTGTCCTCGATCGATTGCATCGAGGCGGATGCGGATTTGTTCGATGTCATCGGCGCCGAGCCGCGTTTCATGCCGCATCTGCATTTGTCGTTGCAGGCCGGCGATGATCTCATCCTGAAGCGCATGAAGCGCCGGCATTCGCGCGATGAAGCGATCGCTTTCTGCGCGCAGGTGCGCGCGCTGCGGCCCGACATCGTCTTCGGCGCGGATATCATTGCGGGCTTTCCGACCGAGACGGAGGTTATGTTTTCGCAGAGCCTCGATCTAGTCGACGCCTGTGGCCTCACGCATCTGCATGTGTTTCCGTATTCGCCGCGCCCCGGCACGCCGGCTGCGCGCATGCCGCAAGTGGCGCGCGAGGCGATCAAGGATCGCGCGAAGCGGCTGCGCGGCAAGGGCGCGCTTGCGCTCGACGAACATCTGCGGAAGCAAACCGGCAGACAAATTCGCGTGCTCACCGAGCGCGGCGGAACCGGGCGCGCCGAAGATTTCACGCCCGTGGCTACGCCCGGCGCCGCGCCGGGGATGCTGATCGACGCGCGCGTCGCTGGCGATGACGGCGCCCGTCTCCTTCTCTCGGCATCGTGACCCGCATGAGCCAGAGGTCTCGCTTTCGCTTGGGCTGAAGGCGCGCTAGCGTACGCTTGGACGCCCGGCGATCAGATCGGGTGACAGGAAACGCCTGGAGGAAACGGAATGAAGTTTCGCAGCCTTATCGTGCTTGCAGCCACGTTCGCCGCCATGGCTCCCGCCGCAGCGCAGGAATACCCCTCCAGGCCTGTCACTATTGTCGTGCCATTCGCCGCGGGCGGGCCGACCGATGTCGCAGCGCGCATCTACGGCGAATTTTTCTCGCGTGCGCTCGGCCAGCAATTCGTGATCGAAAACGCCGCTGGCGCGGGCGGCACGTCAGGCGCGCTGCGTGCGGCGCCCGATGGCTACACGATCTTCGTGCACAATGTGGCGCCGCATGTCGCGGGCCCGGTGCTTTATCCGTCCGCGCAATATGACCCGGTCAAGAACTTCGAGCCGATCGGGACGCTCGCCTTCGCGGCGCATTACATCGTGATCAGGAAAGATCTGCCCGCGACGAATCTCAAGGAGTTCATTGCCTACGCCAAGGCCAATCCCGGCAAGCTGAATTATGGCTCGGCGGGCGCGGGTTCGGCGACGCATCTCGCCTGCGTGCTGTTTGGCCAGCAGGCGGGCATCGACATCGTGCACGTGCCCTATCGCGGCACCGGCCCGGCGCTGAACGATCTTGTCGCCGGCACGCTGGATCTCATGTGCGACCAGGGCCTCAACATGATGGGACAATACCAGGGCGGCACGGTGCGCGTGCTGGCTGTCGCGCAGGCGACGCGCTTCCCGGGCCTTCCCAACATTCCGACGTCGGCCGAGGCCGGCCTGCCGGGTTACGAAGTCTCGGCCGCCACTGCCATGTACGCCATAGCGGGAACGCCGAAGCCGGTGCTCGCCAGGCTCACCGAGACCATGAAGGCCGCCTACAAGGATCCCGCCTTGCGCAAGCGCATCGAGGACCTCGCGTCCGAATTGCCGGTTGCGGGACAGGATACGCCTGAAGCGCTCGGCGCGTTTACGCAGAAAGAGGCGGCGCGCTGGACGGACGCGATCAAGAAGGGAAACATCAAGGCGCAGTAGAGGGGTGCGACTCCCCGGCCAATGCGGGAGAAGGGACGGGCTCACCCGTCCATCCGCAAACCGCCAACAACTCCCGCATATGGTCCGGCACAGGCGCTTCCACTTCCACAGGCGGCTTGTTGTTCGAGAGCGGGATCTTCACGCCCCGCGCGTGCAGGTGCAGCGGCAGTTCGCTTTCGCGGCCTGCGCTGCCGTAGATCGGATCGCCGGCAATCGGCCAGCTGAGCGCGGAGGAATGGACGCGCAGCTGATGCGTGCGGCCGGTGAGGGGCTGGAATTCCATCCAGGCGATCGCCTTGCCCAGACGCTCGCCGCGCCCCAGCACCTTCCAGAGCGTCTTCGACGGCAGGCCCGCGACAGGATCGACCTTCATCCACCAGCCGCGCCCGGCGTCGAGACGGCCGAGCGGCAGGTCGATCAGGCCCTCGTCCGCCGCCGGCCCGCCTTCGACGATCGCCCAATAGGTCTTGGAAATCTTCCCCTGCTTGAACATCAGGCCAAGTTTTTCGAGCGCCTTGCGGTGACGCCCCAGCACGAGGCAGCCGGAAGTGTCGCGGTCGAGCCGATGCGCCAGCGAGGGCGCGCGCGGCAGGCCGAAGCGCAGCGCGTCGAAGGAATCTTCCAAGCTCGGCCCGCCCTTCGGCCCCTTGTGGACCGCAATGCCCGCGGGCTTGTCGACCACCAGGATGAGGCCGTCGCGGTAGAGCAGGCGGGCGTTGATCTCGTCGGGCGTCATCACGAAACGCTTCTCACTTCCGGTTCGGGCTCGAAACGGCTATGCGAGGGGCCACATATCGCAAGGGCCGGCTGCCGCCGCGCTTCACTGACACATTCGGGATCTGATGGCGAGCGACGAGAGCGAAGGCGAAAAGCCGCGCAAGGCGGGATTGTTCGGGCGGTTGTTCGGTCGCGGCGAAGCGCCCGCGGCTGAAAGTGGGCCCGCGCCCGCGCCTGAGCCTGCGCCCGCGCCTGCCCCGGAACCACACGCCATCGTCGCGCCCGAGCCAGTGCCGGATGCGCCGAAGAAATCCTGGTGGGAGCGGCTGCGCGGCGGTCTGTCGCGCTCGTCCTCGGCCATCGGCCAGGGCATCACCGACATCTTCACCAAGCGCAAGCTCGACGCGGCCATGCTCGACGAGCTGGAGGATGTGCTCATCCAGGCGGATCTCGGCGTCGCCATGGCGACCCGCATTCGCGACGCGGTCGGCAAGGGCCGGTTCGAGAAGGATATCGAGCCTTCCGAAGTCAAGGATGTGCTGGCGCGCGAGGTCGAGGCGGTGCTGGCGCCAGTCGCGCACCCCATCGCGGTCGATGCCAGCAAGAAGCCGTTTGTGATTCTTGTCGTCGGCGTCAACGGCTCGGGCAAGACGACGACCATCGGCAAGCTCGCGACTAATTTCGTGCGCGACGGCAAGAAGGTCGTTCTCGCGGCGGGCGATACGTTCCGCGCAGCCGCGATCGAGCAATTGCAGATCTGGGGCGCGCGCGTCGGAGCGCAGGTCATCGCGCGTCCGCAAGGCGCCGATGCGGCGGGGCTCGCCTTTGACGCCATTCAGGAAGCGGCCGAGCAGGGCGCCGACATCCTGCTGATGGACACGGCGGGCCGGTTGCAGAACCGCGCCGAGCTGATGGCCGAACTCGAAAAAGTCGTGCGCGTGATGAAGAAGGTCGATGAGACCGCGCCCCATGCGGTGCTGCTCGTGCTCGACGCGACGGTCGGCCAGAACGCGCTGTCGCAGGTCGAAATCTTCGGACGCGTCGCGGGCGTCACCGGCCTCGTCATGACCAAGCTCGACGGCACGGCGCGCGGCGGCATTCTTGTCGCCATTGCGGAGAAGTTCAAACTACCGGTCCATTACATCGGCGTCGGCGAGGGCGCTGACGATCTCGAGCCATTCACGGCCCGCGATTTCGCCCGCGCCATCGCCGGGCTCGACGACGCGTGAGCATCAGGAAATCGACATGACCGAAACCAAGCCGCTGCCCTCCATCGTGCGCCGCCGCGCGCAGAACCCGACGCTGAAGCTCGTTCTCGAAATGGGGCCGCTGGTCCTGTTCTTCCTGACCAACTGGAAGTTCGGCATTTTTCCGGCGACCGGCGTGCTGATGGCAGGCGCCATCGCCGCGCTCATCGCCTCATGGGTGCTGACGCGCCACCTGCCGATCATGCCGGTGGTGACGGCGATCGCGGTCGTCTTCTTCGGCGCGCTGACGTTCTTCTTCCACGACGATCTGTTCATCAAGCTGAAGCCGACCATCGTGAACACGATTTTCGGCACGGTGCTGCTCGGCGGTCTCGCGCTCGGCCGCCCGCTGTTGCCAGTCGTGCTCGATTCCGTGCTTCAGTTGAAAGAAGAAGGCTGGCGCAAGATGACTTTTCGCTGGGGCTTGTTCTTTTATGTGCTCGCCATTGTGAATGAAGTCGTGTGGCGCACGCAGACCACTGATTTCTGGGTGAGCTTCAAGGCGCTCGGCATCATGCCGCTGACCATCGTCTTTGCGCTCGCGCAGGTTCCGCTCATCATGAAATACGAGCTCAAGGACGAAGACGCGCAGAACCGCGATCATTGGTAGGCGGGCGATGTTTACTTTCAACATCTCGCCCGCGCTCGCCTGGGCGCTGCTGTTTGGCGCCGGCGTTCTCGAAATCGTCTGGGCTCTGGGCCTTCGCTATTCCGACGGTTTCACGCGCCTTTGGCCGAGTATAATTACAGTCGCGGCGATGGGCTTCAGCGTCGTCCTGCTCGGCCTGTCGCTGAAAGCCATTCCGCTCGGCACGGCCTATGCGATCTGGGTCGGCATCGGCACGGTGGGCGTCGCGGCGCTGGGCGTTTATCTTTTCAACGAACCCGCGACTTTCATGCGCGTCGCAAGCATCGCGCTGATCACGCTCGGCATCGTCGGATTGAAGCTCGTCAGCTAGCCGCGCGGGGCTTTCGCTGCGGCCTCGATGGCGGGCATGAGCTTGTCGCGCAGGGCTTCCTGCGAGATCGGGCCGATCTGCTTGTAGGCGATCGAGCCGTCGCCGCGCACCACGAAGGTTTCGGGCACGCCATAGACGCCCCAGTCGATGCCCGCGCGGCCTTTCACATCGGCGCCAACGCGTTCGTAAGGATTGCCATATTGCGCGATGAAGCCGCGCGCGTTGGCCGCCTCGTCCTTGTAGTTCAAGCCATAGACACGAACGCCGAGCGCTTTCAGCTTCGGGTCTTTCGCCATTTGCATGAGGATCGGATGTTCCTCGCGGCACGGCACGCACCACGACGCGAAAATATTCACCAGCGTGACCTGGCCCTGCTTGAGATCGGCGTCTGAAAAACCTTCGCCGGTCGCGCCCTCAATCGCCGGCAGCGCGAATTTCGGCGCCTGTTTGCCGATCAGCGCGGACGGCAGGCGCGCGGGATCGCCGCTGTAAAGGCGCACCAGAAACAGGCCTGCCAGCGCCACGAAGGCGAGCAGCGGCAGCAGCGCCAGCCAGGGAATGCGGCGTTTGCTCTCGATCATGAGTCGCGATCCTCGAAGCGCGACAGCTCGCGCCTCAGGCGCCGGTGCTCATAAACGATCGCGCCGATCATGCCGCCGATGACGGCGATCGAGAGCGCGTAGGCGACGGCGATGAAACCGACATGGGCGATCATCGCGAGCCCTCCTGCATGGTCAGGCGATGCGCGGGCCGCGCCGCCTCGCCGCCGTTCGCCGCCTGCATGGCGAGGCGGCGCAGGCGCCGGCGCAGGATCTCGTTGCGGGTCGACATCAGATGCAGCGTCGTGAACAGCAGTGTGAACGCGAGGCCCATGACGAGAAGCGGCCACAGCATGGAGGCCGCGATCGTCGGTCCGCCGAGCCGGAACACCGACGCCGGCTGATGCAGCGTGTTCCACCAATCAACCGAGAATTTGATGATCGGCAGATTGACCACGCCGACCAGCGTGAGGATGGCGGCGGCGCGGGCCGCGCGCGAGGGCTCCTCGATGGTCTGCCAAAGCGCAATCAGGCCGAGATAGATGACGAAGAGCACGAGCACCGAGGTGAGGCGTGCATCCCACACCCACCACGTGCCCCACATTGGCTTGCCCCACAGCGAGCCGGTGACGAGGCAGATGAAGGTGAAGCCCGCGCCCAGCGGCGCTGCGGCCTTCTGCGCGGCGTCGGCCAGCGGATGTCGCCAGACCAGCGTGCCAAGCGCGCTTGCAGTCATGGTCGCGTAGCAGAACATCGACAGCCAGGCGGCGGGCACATGGATGTACATGATCCGCACCGTGTCGCCCTGCTGGTAATCGGCGGGCGATGTGAAGAACGCGCCCCAGAGGCCAATCGCAAAGGCGAGCGCAGTCGCGCCCGCGAGCCAGGGCAAGACCTTGGCGACGAGGCCCGAGAACAGGGTCGGATTGGCGTATTTCAGCATCGGCACAGGTCTATTGCGCTGGAGGCGGGATGGCAATTCACGGGGTCGCGCTCACTCGCTCATGTGCCGAAGAGCCGCGGCGACCGCGAAGGGGGCGGCAGCCAGCGCGCCCAGCGTCAGGGCGCACAGGATCAGGAACGGGGTCATGAAAGGCGTGGTCACGGATGTCGCCGAGGCGGCGGCCGAGACGCCGAAAATCAGCAGCGGAATGGCCAGCGGCAGCACGAGGATCGCGGTCAGCAGGCCGCCGCGCCGCAGCGTCACCGTGAGCGCGGCGCCGATCGCGCCGAGCAGCGTCAGGGCGGGGGTGCCGACCAGCAGCGAGGCGGCGACCGCCCAGAAGGCCTCGGGCTCCAGCGCCAGCATCAGCCCGAACAGCGGCGCGGCGATCACCAGCGGTAAGCCGGTGACGGTCCAGTGCGCGAGGCACTTAACCAGCACGATCAGCTCCAGCGGCGTCTCGCAGGCGAGCATCAGGTCGAGCGAGCCGTCCTCGTGGTCGGCCTGGAACAGCCGGTCGAGGCCGAGCAGGGTCGAGAGCAGGGCGGCGATCCACAGGATGGCGGGGCCGATGCGCGACAGCAGGTTCAGGTCCGGCCCGATGGCGAAGGGCGTGATGGTCACGAGGATCAGAAAGAACACGACGCCCATCATCCCGCCGCCGCCGATACGGCGCGCCACGCGGATTTCCCGCAGGAAAAGGGCGGCGAGCGGAGAAGCGCTCATGCTGCGCCCTCCGCGCCGAGCATCAATTGCAGCGCCTCGACCCCGAGCGGCGCATGGGTCGCGGCGATGAGGATTCCGCCCAGCGCCAGATGCTCGCGCATCAGCGTGTTGAGCAGCGCCTGTCCCGAAGCGTCGAGCGCGGTGAGCGGTTCGTCGAGAATCCAGAGCGGGCGCGGCGCGAGCAGCAGGCGGGCGAGCGCCACGCGGCGGCGCTGGCCGGCCGAGAGATAGGCGACGGGCAGGTCGACGATCTGCGGCGCGCCGAGCGCCTTGAGCGCGCTGTCTGGCGTATGCAGCGAGGCGGGGCCCGGAATGGCCAGCATGGCGCGCCAGAATTCGAGATTCTCGCGGGCGGTGAGCGCGGGCTTGGAGGCTTCCGCATGGCCCAGATAATGGGCAAGAGCGCCGGGCTCTTGCGCATCGCTCGCGCCGGTCGTGATGCTCCAGCGGCCCTTCGCGGGCGGCAGCAGGCCGGCGAAAGCGCGCAGCAGCGTGGATTTTCCGGCGCCATTGGGGCCGGCCACCACCAGCGCGCGGCCATTTTCCAATGAGAAATTCAGATTTTCGATCAGCAGGCGACCGCCGCGTCCCACGCCCAGAGTCTCGCACGTCGCGGAAATGGCGGCGAAAGGCCCTTGCTGGTTCAAGACTTGCAAGTCAGGACGCGTCTCTAATGGCAAGTCGATACGGGGCAATTCGGGTCCCTTGCGGTTCGCTTAGTCCTTTAATCGTGGGTCTTCTTCGCAGAGAAGAATCGACAGTCGATTTTGCGAAGCGTACTTTCGTCCGTGTAGCGCGACGTGAATAAATTATCTATAAGCCTCGCGCACCCCTGCATCACTACACTCTCCGGGATGGAATTCGATGGCCTCGCTCGACAGTTTCAAATGCCGCAAGAAGCTCACGGTAGGCGCCAAGACCTACCACTACTTTTCGCTGAAGACCGCTGAAAAGAACGGTCTCAAGGGCATTTCCGCTCTGCCGAACTCGATGAAGGTTCTCCTCGAAAACCTCCTGCGTTTCGAAGACGGACGCACCGTCACCAAGGACGACATCACGGGCGTGGCCCAGTGGCTGACCAACAAGGGCAAGAAAGAGCGCGAGATCGCGTTTCGCCCGACTCGCGTCCTGATGCAGGATTTCACGGGCATCCCGGCCGTCGTCGACCTTGCCGCCATGCGCGACGCCATGACGAAACTCGGCGGCGACGCCCAGAAGATCAACCCGCTCGTGCCCGTCGATCTCGTCATCGACCATTCGGTCATCGTCGATGAGTTCGGCAACGCGAAGGCGTTCAAGAAGAACGTCGATCTCGAATATTCGCGCAACGGCGAGCGTTATCGCTTCCTGAAGTGGGGCCAGCAGGCCTTCTCGAACTTCTCCGTCGTGCCGCCCGGCACCGGCATCTGCCATCAGGTGAACCTCGAGTTCCTGTCGCAGACCGTCTGGACCAAGAAGGAAAAGTACAAGCCCGCCCGCGGCGCCGCCTCCACGGTTGAAGTCGCCTATCCCGACTCGCTCGTCGGCACCGACTCGCACACCACCATGGTCAACGGCATGTCGGTCCTGGGCTGGGGCGTCGGCGGCATCGAGGCCGAGGCCTGCATGCTCGGCCAGCCGCTCTCCATGCTGCTGCCGGAAGTCGTCGGCTTCGAGCTGACTGGCAAGCTGAAGGAAGGCGTCACCGCGACCGACTTCGCGCTCACCGTCACGCAGATGCTGCGCAAGAAGGGAGTCGTCGGCAAGTTCGTCGAATTCTACGGCCCGGGCGTCGAATATCTCTCGCTCGCTGACCGCGCGACCATCGCCAACATGGCGCCGGAATATGGCGCGACCTGCGGCTTCTTCCCCGTAGACACCGAAACACTCGACTACATGAAGACCACCAACCGCTCGCCGTCGCGCGTCGCGCTGGTTGAAAAATATGCCAAGGCGCAGGGCATGTTCCGCACGCGGACCTCGCCCGATCCGGTCTTCACCGAGACGATGCACCTCAACCTCGCCGATGTCGTGCCGTCCATGGCCGGCCCGAAGCGTCCGGAAGGCCGCGTTCCGCTGGAAGGCGTGGGCGCCGGTTTCGCCGTCGCGCTCGAGAGCGAATACAAGAAGCCGGGCGAAGGCGACAAGCGCTTCAAGGTTGAAGGCGCGAACTACGAGATCGGCCATGGCGACGTCGTCATCGCGGCGATCACGTCCTGCACCAACACGTCGAACCCGTCCGTGCTGATTGGCGCCGGCCTTCTCGCCCGCAACGCGGCCGAGCGCGGCCTGACCTCGAAGCCGTGGGTGAAGACCTCGCTGGCGCCGGGCTCGCAGGTCGTCGCCGAATATCTCGAGACCGCTGGCCTGCAGAAGTATCTCGACAAGGTCGGCTTCAACCTCGTGGGCTTTGGCTGCACGACCTGCATCGGCAATTCCGGCCCGCTGCCGGAGCCGATCTCCAAGTCGATCAACGACAACGGCATCGTCGCCGCGGCGGTCCTCTCGGGCAACCGCAACTTCGAAGGCCGCGTCAGCGCCGACGTGCAGGCGAACTATCTCGCCTCGCCGCCGCTGGTCGTTGCTTACGCGCTCGCCGGTTCGATCACCAAGGATCTGACCACCGAGCCGCTCGGCCATGACAAGAAGGGCAACCCGGTCTTCCTGCGCGACATCTGGCCGACCTCGAAGGAGATCGACCTCTACATCCGCCGCAACGTCACCAAGAAGGCGTTCAAGAAGCGCTACGCCGACGTGTTCAAGGGTGATGTGAACTGGCGCAAGGTGAAGGCGCCGACGTCCGAGACCTACAAGTGGGAAATGGGTTCGACCTACGTCCAGAACCCGCCCTACTTCGAAGGCATGACGATGACGCCCGACCCGATCAAGGAGATCGAGAACGCGCGCATCCTCGCGCTCTTCGGCGACAAGATCACGACCGACCACATCTCCCCGGCCGGTTCGATCAAGGTCTCTTCGCCGGCTGGCAAGTGGCTCTCGGAGCGTCAGGTGCGCGTCGAAGACTTCAACCAGTACGGCACGCGCCGCGGCAACCATGAAGTCATGATGCGCGGCACCTTCGCCAACATCCGCATCAAGAACTTCATGCTGCGCGATGCGGAAAACAACGTTCCGGAAGGCGGCAACACGGTCCACTATCCGTCGGGCGAGAAGATGTCGATTTACGACGCCGCAATGAAGTACCAGGCGGAGCAGACGCCGCTGGTGATCTTCGCGGGCGAAGAATACGGCAACGGCTCGTCGCGCGACTGGGCCGCGAAGGGCACGCGACTTCTCGGCGCCCGCGCGGTGATCTCGCAGAGCTTCGAGCGCATCCATCGTTCGAACCTCGTCGGCATGGGCGTCCTGCCGCTGACCTTCGAGCCGGGCACCTCGTGGGCCTCGCTCAACATGAAGGGCGACGAAACGGTCACCATCCTCGGCCTCGGCGCCAAGTTGAAGCCGCGCCAGAAGATGGAAATGGAGCTCAAATACGCCGACGGTTCGGTGAAGAACGTTCCGCTGCTTTGCCGCATCGCTACGCTCGACGAGCTCGAGTACTTCCGTCACGGCGGCATTCTGCAATACGTGATTCGCCAGCTCGTAGCGGCGTAATCCCGCAGCGCACAAAGCCTGTTTTTGAAACCGCCGGGGCGAAATCCTCGGCGGTTTTTTCATGTTTTGGATTGTTCTTTGGTCTAGAAGGCCGCTGTTTTCGCTAAAATGAAGCGCGGGCAAATTGACCCGCAGCGGAAACCGTCGATTAACTTCGACGAACTCCAAGCGGTCAGGACATCACAAGGCCGCTGGTCAGGGGGATCTGCTCATGTGGTCACAAGTCTATAATCCGCTCGGCAGCGCGACGCTGTCGACCATCGCCGCCGCCGTACCCGTCGTCACGCTTCTATTCCTGATCGCGACCGGCAAGGTGAAGGCCCATGTCGCGGCGATCATCGCGCTGGCCGCATCGCTTCTCGTGGCGATCTTCATCTTCACCATGCCGGCCGGGATCGCGCTGCGCGCCGCGGCGCTTGGCGCTCTCACGGGCCTGTTCCCGATCGGCTGGATCATCGTCAACGTCATCTTCCTTTACCGGCTGACGCTTGAAAAAGGCTGGTTCGGGCTGGTGCAGCAATCGATCGGCGGCATTACCGCCGACCGCCGGCTACAGCTGCTGCTGATCGCCTTTTCGTTCGGCGCGTTCTTCGAGGGCGCGTCGGGCTTCGGCACGCCGGTGGCGGTCACGGGCGCCATCCTGATGGGGCTGGGCTTCTCGCCGCTCGCCGCCGCCGGCCTGTCGCTCATCGCCAACACGGCGCCGGTCGCCTATGGCGCGCTCGGCACGCCCATCCAGGGGCTGGCCTCGGTGACGGGCATCGATCCCTTCCTGCTCGGCGCGATGGTCGGACGCCAGCTGCCGGTCTTTTCGCTGATCGTGCCGTTCTGGCTGATCTGGGCCTTCGCGGGCTTCCGCGGCATGATGCAGATCTGGCCGGCGATCCTCGTCTGCGGCGTCTCTTTCGCGGTCCCGCAGTTCCTGATCTCGAATTTCATCAACCCTTGGATCGTCGACATCGGAGCCGCGCTCTGCTCGATGGCCGCCCTGACTTTGTTCCTGAAAGTCTGGCAGCCGGCGCAGATCTGGACCTCGCCGGCTTTGCGCACCAAGGATGAATCGCATCTCACCGCGCCGCCGCCCGTCGCGCCCGTCGCCAAGGGAACGCCGCGCGAGATCGCCTGGTCGTGGTCGCCCTGGATCATCCTCTCGGTCATCGTCGCCATCTGGGGCACGGATGCTTTCAAGAAGATTGCCAACGGCATTTATGCGCCGGCCTTCCCGGTCGAGGGCCTGCACAATCTGATCGAGAAAGTGCCGCCCGTCGTCGCCACGCCGGTCAAGGAAGGCGCGGTCTTCGTCTTCTCGTTCCTGTCCTACACAGGCTCGGGCATCCTGCTGGCGGCGATCATCTCGGCCATCGTGATGAAGTTCTCGCCCATGCGGATCGTGAAGGCCTATGGCGAGACGATCTGGGTGACGCGCTATTCGCTCATCACCATCGCGGCGATGCTGGCGATAGGCACGCTCACGCGTTACTCGGGCATCGACGCCACGCTCGGCCTCGCCTTCGCGGGCACGGGCTTCTTCTATCCCTTCTTCGGCACGCTGCTCGGTTGGTTGGGCGTCGCGCTGACGGGGTCGGACACGGCCTCCAACGTCCTGTTCGGCGGCCTGCAGAAGATCACCGCCGAGCAATTGGGCCTGTCGCCGATCCTGATGTCGGCGGCCAACTCATCGGGCGGCGTGATGGGCAAGATGATCGACGCACAGTCGATCGTCGTGGCCTCCACGGCGACCAACTGGTTCGGGCACGAGGGCACAATCCTGCGCTTCGTGTTCTGGCACTCGATCGCGCTGGCGTGCCTGGTCGGCCTCTACATCATGCTACAGGCCTACGTCTGGCCGTTCACCGCGATGGTGGTGCACTGAGCTGGATAAGGCGGCGGGCCATGCCCGCCGCCGTCTTTGCGAGGAGCGAAGCGACGTGGCAATCCAGAAGCCCCGAGCGCGGCCTCTGGATTGCTTCGCTTCGCTCGCAATGACGGCGAGAGGCCCGGAACAGCCCGGCCCGCTTGCCAACCCGTCGGGCAGAGGCTAGCAATCGCGCCTCTTTTCCTCTTACGGCGACGGATTTTCCCATGGCGACGCACAATCTCCTTCTTCTGCCGGGCGACGGCATCGGCCCCGAGGTCATGGCCGAAGTGGTCAAGGTCGCCGACTGGATGGGCAAGGAAGGCATCGCCTCCTTCGAGAGCGAGACTGGCCTCGTCGGCGGCGCCGCTTATGACGCGCACGGCAAGGCGATCAGCGAAAGCGACATGAAGCTCGCGATGGACTGCGACGCGGTGATCTTCGGCGCGGTCGGCGGCCCGAAGTGGGACGCGGTTCCCTATGACGTGCGCCCGGAAGCCGGGCTGCTGCGCCTGCGCAAGGATCTCGCCCTGTTCGCCAACCTGCGCCCGGCGATCTGCTATCCGGCGCTCGCCGACGATTCCTCGCTGAAGCGCGAGATCGTCGAGGGCCTCGACATCATGATCGTGCGCGAGCTGACCGGCGGCGTGTATTTCGGCGAGCCGAAGGAGATCATCGATCTCGGCAACGGCCAGAAGCGCGGCATCGACACGCAGGTCTATGACACCTACGAAATCGAGCGCATCGGCCGCGTCGCTTTCGAGCTGGCGCGCAAGCGCGGCAACAAGGTGACGTCCTCCGAGAAGCGCAATGTGATGAAGTCCGGCGTGCTCTGGCACGAGGTCATCACGGCGCTTCACAAGCGCGATTACGCCGATGTGCAGCTCGACCACATGCTGGCCGATGCGCTCGGCATGCAGCTGGTGCGCTGGCCCAAGCAGTTCGACGTCATCGTCACCGACAATCTGTTCGGCGACATGCTGTCGGACGTGGCCTCCATGCTCACGGGTTCGCTCGGCATGCTGCCCTCGGCCTCGCTCGGCGAAGCGGACAAGAACGGCAAGCGCAAGGCGATGTACGAGCCCGTGCATGGCTCGGCGCCCGACATTGCCGGCAAGGGCCTCGCCAATCCGATCGCGATGATCGCGTCGTTTGGCATGGCGCTGCGCTACTCGTTCAATCTGGGAGAGGCTGCGGACATGGTCGACAAGGCCATCGCCAACGTGCTCGACGCGGGCCTCCGCACCGCCGACATCAAGGGCAATGCGACCAGCACCGTCTCGACGGTCCAGATGGGCGACGCGATCCTCGCCGCGCTGCAGAAGCTGAAGTAAGCACGGGTGTTTCTTATCCCTCTCCCGCTTTGCGGGAGAGGGTGGCATGCGAAGCATGACGGGTGAGGGCGGTCGGACTGGGTGAAACGCCCTCATCCGTCGCGCTACGCGCGCCACCTTCTCCCGCCAGCGCGGGAGAAGGAGAGATCACATCTGAGATCAACGTCCGCCGCTGCCGGTGGAGAATTCGAAAACCGGCTGCGGACGGCCCGGCGGGTCAAAGCGGCGCGGCAGGGTTTCGTACCCGAAGCCTTTTCCGACGCCGATTTCCGCATAGACCGGGACCGCCAGCGTCGTGATCGACTGGACATAGCGGTTCATGCTGCCGACCGGGACGACGGGGCCTGGATCGAGGAAAGAGCGGCGCTGGATAGTCAGCGGGGGCGCTGCGGGCTCGCGCAGGCGCGATTGGGCCATGGCGAGATCGCCGGCCAGAGTAAGGCCCGCCAAAACTGTTGCCCCGACCAAGAGAAGCTTGCGATCTGCTTTCATGTCCGTCCCCTTTGATTGCCGCCCTGCCAAGGTAACGCGCGAAAGGGGATTTGGTTGGGGTCGATAACGCGCGAACGGAGATATGGTTGACGCGTGGCGCTTTGTATTGGAAGGGCCGCGGCGCTTTGCATCGATAAGGCCGCGGCGCTTGGCATTGACAGGGCCGCCGCGCCCGTGTTCTTGACCACGCGAACGGTCCCCCCACGATCAACGACGATCACGGCCCCAGAGAGCCGGGGAGACCATGGGCGGCTTCGCCCTTCAAAACGGGGTTTATGATCATGGGTTTCAAGGTCGCCGTAGTGGGCGCCACGGGCAACGTGGGCCGCGAAATGCTCGCCATTCTGGCCGAGCGCAACTTCCCCGCCGACGAAGTGGTGGCGCTCGCCTCCTCGCGTTCGCAAGGCACGGAAGTGAGCTACGGCGACAAGGTGCTCAAGTGCAAGGTGCTCGATCATTATGATTTCGCCGGCACGGACATCTGCCTCATGTCGGCGGGCGGCGACGTGTCGAAGGTCTGGTCGCCCAAGATCGCCGCAGCGGGCTGCGTCGTGATCGACAATTCGTCGGTCTGGCGCATGGACCCGGACGTGCCGCTGGTCGTGCCGGAAGTGAACGCCGCAGCGCTCGACGGTTTCGCGAAGAAGAACATCATCGCCAATCCGAACTGCTCGACCGCGCAGCTCGTCGTCGCGCTGAAGCCGCTGCATGATCATTTCGTCATCAAGCGCGTTGTCGTTTCGACCTACCAGTCCGTGTCGGGCGCCGGCAAGGAAGGCATGGACGAGCTCGATCGCCAGACCAAGGCGCTCTATTCGCTCGGCGACCCGCAGGTCAAGAAGTTCACCAAGCGCATCGCCTTCAACCTCATCCCGCATATCGACGTCTTCATGGAAGACGGCTTTACCAAGGAAGAGTGGAAGATGATGATGGAGACGAAGAAGATTCTCGATCCGAAGATCAGGCTGACCGCGACCTGCGTGCGCGTGCCGGTGTTCATCTCGCATTCGGAATCGGTCAACGTCGAATTCGAGAAGCCGGTCACCGCCGATGAAGCGCGCGACGTCCTGCGCAATGCGCCGGGCGTGCTCGTCATCGACAAGCGCGAAAACGGCGGCTACATCACCCCGCACGAAGCCGCCGGCGAAGACGCGACCTACATCTCGCGCATCCGCGAAGACAACACGGTCGAAAACGGCCTCGCGTTCTGGTGCGTCTCCGACAATCTGCGCAAGGGCGCTGCGCTGAACGCGATCCAGATCGCCGAAGCGCTGGTGAAGCGCAAGCTCATCAAGGCGAAGAAGGCGGCGTAATATCGCCGTTGAATGATACGGGCGCGCCCCTCTCCCGCTTGGCGGGAGAGGGTGGCTGGCGAAGCCAGACGGGTGAGGGCGCCTGATCACAGAACCGCAGACGTGGGATGAACCGCCCTCATCCGTCACGCTCCGCGCGCCACCTTCTCCCGCCAGCGCGGGAGAAGGGCGCAACAACCGTCACGCCACAACCTTCACATCAAACACTTCCCCCGGCCGGAACACGCGAAACCGCTCGGCCGCAACGCCATTCTTCTCCAGCGCCGCCGACAGCGCGCGTGGCGGTTCGTGGATGTCCTCGTTGGTGAGCTGGAACGTGCCCCAATGGTGGGCCATCGCCTGACGCGCGCCGACGATTTCGAAAATCCCCACCGCCTCTTCCGGATTGATGTGCTGCTCGCGCATGAACCAGCGCGGCTCGTAGGCGCCAATCGGCAGGATCGAAAGTTTCAATTCGCCATGCTTGGCGCGCACCTCGCGAAAGATGCCGCCGTCCGCAAACGCCGTGTCGGCGATGTGATAGATCGGGCCCGACGGCGTCTCGATCGTAAAGGCGCACCACAAAGCCATGCGCCTGTCGAACAGTCCGCGCGCCGACCAGTGATAGGCGGGCTCGAAATGCACGAACACGCCGCGCGCGACCTCGACCCGTGCGCCCCAATCGTAAGCCCGCGCATCGATGGCGGCGTCGGCGCTTTTCATGATCACATCATTGCCGAGAGGGGTGAGGACGGGCGCGGGACGCTCGCGCGCCAGCCAGCTCAACGCCGCCGTATCGAGGTGATCGTAATGATTGTGCGACACGAGCACCGCATCGAGCGGCGGCAGATCGTCCAGCGTGATGCCCGGCGCATTGACGCGCTTGGGTCCGGCGAAACTCACCGGGCTCGCACGCTCCGACCAGACCGGATCGACAAGCAGGTTCACGCCATGCGTCTGGATCAGCAGGCTCGCGTGGCCGACATAGGAAATGCGGATGTCCGCGCCCTCGACGCGGGCCGGCGGCTTGTCCTGCGCGGCTGGCGCATGCGGGGGCCATTGCGCGGGCTTCTCGCTCCATTGCCACTTCAGCAGGTCGAGCACGCCCTTGTCGCCGCCATCGCGGCCGGGCACGAAAAAGCGCGTCCCGTCGAAATGGTCGGAGGCGGGGCCGGTGTAGTAGGGGTTGCGTGGCATCAGCGCTCCGGTGAGGGCGGCGGCGCCCCCGGTCAGGCCGGCAATGGAGAGGAAGCGGCGGCGGTTCATCCAGACTAGCTAGTGTCCGCCAGCGCGCGCACAAGGCGCTTCGGTTGACTCAAAGGCCCCCGCTGGCCTAAAACGCCGTCAATCTTCGTCACATTCCGACGATCCGATCCGCCGACTGGTCCTCGAGACCGGAGGCGCACGCCCGGCAGCGCGATGCGCCCCCGGGCGCGTTCCGCTTTGCGGGTCGGTCTTCGGGGCGTGGCGAGCCAACAGGATGATGCTTGCATGTTCGAAGGCCTGAGCGAAAAGCTCTCCGGCATATTCGACGCGCTCACAAGGCGCGGCGTTCTGAGCGATGAAGACGTAGCCGCCGCGCTGCGCGAGGTTCGCCGCGCGCTGCTCGAGGCCGACGTCGCGCTCGAGGTCGTGCGCTCTTTCACCGACAAGGTCCGTGATCGCGCGGTGGGCGCCAATGTCGTCAAGTCGGTCACGCCCGGCCAGATGGTCATCAAGATCGTCAACGATGTCCTGATCGAGACGCTGGGCGCTAGCGCCGATCCGATCAACCTCGAAGCCGCGCCGCCCGTCGCCATCATGATGGTCGGCCTGCAGGGCGCGGGTAAAACGACCACCGCCGCCAAGATCGCCAAACGCCTGCGCGACCGCGAGAAGAAGCGCGTGCTGATGGCCTCGCTCGACGTGAAGCGTCCCGCCGCGCAGGAACAGCTCGCGGTGCTTGGCCGCCAGATCGGAATCGACACGCTGCCTATCGTCGCCGGCCAGACGCCCGTGCAGATTGCGCGCCGCGCCGAAGAGACCGCGCGCCTGCAGGGCTTCGACGTCGTCATTCTCGACACGGCGGGCCGCACGCATATCGACGAGCCGCTGATGGCCGAGATGGCGGAGATCAAGGCCGCCACCAACCCGCATGAAATCCTGCTCGTCGCCGATGCGCTGACTGGCCAGGACGCGGTCAATCTCGCGAAGAATTTCAACGAACGCGTCGGCATCACCGGCATCGTTCTGACGCGCGTCGATGGCGATGGACGCGGCGGCGCGGCGCTCTCCATGCGCGCCGTCACCGGCAAGCCGATCAAGCTCATCGGCACGGGTGAGAAGGTCGACGATCTCGACGAGTTTCATCCCCAGCGCATCGCCAACCGCATTCTCGGCATGGGCGACATTGTCTCGCTCGTCGAGAAGGCGGCGCAGACGATCGACGCCGAAAAAGCGATGCGCATCGCCGACAAGATGCGCAAGGGCAAGTTCGATCTGGAGGATCTCTCCGATCAGCTCGCGCAGGTCGAAAAGATCGGCGGCCTCGGCGGCATCATGGGCATGCTGCCCGGCATGGCGAAGATGAAAGACCAGATCTCGGCCGCCAATCTCGATGGCCGTGTGATCAAGCGCCAGCGCGCCATCATCTCGTCGATGACGCGCGAAGAGCGCCGCAATCCCGACATTCTGAAAGCCTCGCGCAAGAAGCGCATCGCGGCGGGCGCCGGCGCCAAGGTTGAAGAGATCAACCGCCTGCTCAAGCAGCATCGCCAGATGGCCGACATGATGAAAGCCATGGGCGGCGCCAACAAGCGCGGGCCGATGGGCAAGATGGCGCAGATGTTCGGACTTGGTGGCGGCATGCCGAGCCCGGAACAACTGGCCGACATGCAGAAGCAGATGGGCGGCGCGGGCGGCATGCCCGGTCTCCCGCAACTGCCTGACGCGCCTCCGCCCGGCGCCTTCGCGCCCAAGCCTGGCGTACCCACTTTGCCGCCCGGCTTGCCGGGCCTGACGAACAAGATGCCCGGTCTGCCGGGCCTTGGAGGTTTCAATCCATTCGGGAAGAAGAAGTGATCCCGATGGACGTGAAAGCAATTGGTCGAAGACCATAGAGACTGAACGAAACAAACCATCTTCTGAAAGGAAAACAGCATGTCTTTGAAAATCCGTCTGTCGCGCGGCGGCGCCAAGAAGCGCCCCTTCTACCGTATCGTCGTCGCCGACGCCCGCATGCCGCGCGATGGCCGCTTCGTCGAGAAGATCGGCACGTTCGATCCCGTGAAGGCCAAGGATGACGCGACCCGCCTCGTGCTCGACGTCGAGAAGGCCAAGGCCTGGATCGCCAAGGGCGCGCAGCCGACCGATCGTGTCGCCCGCCTGCTCGACAGCGTCGGCGCCGTGACGCGCGAAGCCCGCAGCAACCCCGAGAAGGCGCTGCCGAAGAAGAAGGCGCTGGAACGCGCCGCGACCGCAGCCAAGGCCGCTGAAGCCGCCGCTGCCGCTGCTGCCGCCGAAGCTCCGGCCGCCGAGTAATATTAGACGTGTGCGCCCTTCTCCCGCACGGGCGGGAGAAGGTGGCATGCGAAGCATGACGGATGAGGGCGGTTAATCCGCGCTCAACTTCCAGACTTGAGAAGCGGCGCCGCCCTCATCCGCCTGCCGTTGGCAGGCACCTTCTCCCGCCGAGCGGGAGAAGGAGGGTGCGTCCCTTCGTAAAGGGCGTTTCATGGCCTCTTCCCGTATCCTCGTCGGCATTTTCGGCGCGCCGCATGGCGTGCGGGGGGAATTGCGGCTGAAGTCCTTTACGGGCGATCCGCTCGCCATCGCCGATTACAAGCGCCTCACCGACGAGAGCGGCGCGCGGCCTTTCAAGATCATCGCCGCGCGTCCCTTGAAGGACGACATGCTGATCGTGCGCGTCGAAGGCGTGGCCGATCGCACCGCGGCTGAAAAGCTCACCAATGTTTCGCTCTCCATCGCGCGCGAAGATTTGCCGCCGGCGGATGAGGAAGAATTTTATCACGCGGATCTCATCGGCCTGCGCGCTGAAACGCGCGACGGCGCCGTGCTTGGAAAGATCGCCGCCGTGCTGAATTTCGGCGCCGGCGATATTCTCGACGTGCGTCCCGACGTCGGCGAAAATCTCCTGCTGCCGTTCACGAAAAAGGTTGTGCCGCAGGTGGATCTTGCAGGCGGGCGCGTCATCGTCGAGCCGCCGGACGAAATTATCGTCACCGAAGAGGACGAGGCGGGAGACGCCTGATGTGGTCCGCCACGATTCTCACGCTCTACCCCGAAATGTTTCCCGGTCCGCTGGGAACATCGCTGTCGGGCGATGCGCTGTCGCGCGGGATCTGGTCGCTGGAGGCGCGCAACATTCGCGATCACGGCATCGGTCGCCATCGCGCCGTCGATGACACGCCAGCCGGCGGTGGTCCCGGCATGGTCATTCGCGCCGACGTGCTCGCCCATGCGCTCGACGCCGGCGTGCCGGCTGACGATACGCGTCCCCGCCTGCTCATGAGCCCGCGCGGGCGGCCCCTCACGCAGGCGCGCGTGCGCCAGCTCGCAGAGGGTCCGGGCGTCGTCATCATCTGCGGCCGGTTCGAGGGCGTCGACGAGCGCGTCATCGAGGGCCGTGGGCTCGAGGAAGTCTCCATCGGCGACTATGTGCTGTCAGGCGGCGAGATCGCGTCGCTGGTCACGCTGGACGCCTGCGTGCGTCTGCTGTCGGGCGTCATGGGCAAGGAGGCCTCGGGCTCGGAAGAGAGCTTCGAGAACGGCCTGCTGGAATATCCGCATTACACGCGGCCGCGCGAGTGGGAGGGGCGGGCCATTCCCGACATCCTGCTATCGGGCGACCACGCCAAGATCGCGCGCTGGCGCAAGGAGCAGTCCGAGCGCCTGACCCGTGAACGGCGGCCTGATCTGCTCCCCTGAAGCTTTTCAGAGTCGACAAAGGGGTGGGGCCCGTGTATGGACGCCCTCTCAATCAAAACAGCGTTCCGAAACGCTCGCCCATGAGGCGAAACGGAGATCTAGACATGAACATCATCCAGACGCTCGAAGCCGAGCAGGCTGCGAAACTCGCCGCCATTCGCGCTATCCCCGTATTCCAGCCCGGCGACACGGTCATCGTGAACGTCAAGGTGAAGGAAGGCGACCGCGCCCGCGTGCAGGCCTATGAAGGCGTCTGCATCGCTCGCAACGGCGGCGGTCTCAACGAATCCTTCACGGTCCGCAAAATCTCCTACGGCGAAGGCGTCGAGCGCGTTTTCCCGATCTATTCGCCGATGATCGACTCGATCAAGGTCGTGCGTCGCGGCAAGGTGCGTCGCGCCAAGCTCTATTACCTGCGCGATCGTCGCGGCAAGTCGGCCCGTATTGCCGAAAAGATGGAAACGGCGACCGAGAAGGCTGTCCGCATCGAGGCGAAGGCCGCCGCCAAGGCCGCCAAGGCCTGAGGCTGAAGCCATGTCGACTTTCAAAGCGCGGCGAGAGCCGCGCTTTTTTTATCGAGCTAGATCTTGGGGGGATGTTTCATGCGCTTGATCATGGCCGCTGTCTTGGCTGGGCTCGTCTGGTGTGGTCCGTCCGCGGCGCTCGCGCGCCAAGTGCGGATCGTGGTGACGGGCGACAGCAATATCGAGGGCAAAGGCGTGAGCACGTCAGAGGCCTATCCCGCGCAGCTCGAACGCGCTCTGCGCGCCAAGGGGCTCGATGTGGCGGTCCTCAACACCGGTCGGAACGGCGATGTTACCGCAGGGCTGATGCGCCGTCTCGATTCAGCGGTTCCGCAAGGCACGGACCTCGTCATCGTCAGCATCGGCATCAATGATCTGACGCGGGGCGAGACACGCGAATATGTGCGCGAGATGAATGGCAAGATCCGGGACACGCTCAAGGCCCGAGGCATGGAGGTCATGCTCTTTGGCGCCAACCAGCCGCTGAAGAGTTTTCAGGATGGCATCGCCGAAGATCCCGACTTCCACGTTGAGAAGGTCAGGCGTCCGAGCCAGTTTCATCTCAACCCGCAGGGCTACGCGCATGTCGTCCAGCGCACGCTGCCGGTCATCATGCCGGTGGTGAAAAAACTCGCGGCGCGCAAATAAAAAAAGCGCGGCCTGAATCGCGCTTTTTAGTCTCACTCATCGTCATTGCGAGCGAAGCGAAGCAATCCAGCTAATGGCTGCCGTTAAGATGGATTGCCGCGTCGCTGCGCTCCTCGCAATGACGAGCTAATTAAATCGTCGTCTGCCACGTCGCGGGCGAGAGGCGGAAGTTTGCGCCGTCCTTCTCGACATAGCCGAGGCACGGGAACGGGAAGTGGAAGCCTGCGATCAGCGTCTTGTCGGCGCTGGCGCGATCGAAGAAGGCGCGGCGCGTCGCAACCGCCTGCTGCGGGTTCATGTCGTACATCACCTGCCAGTCCGGATTGCGCAGGAACAGCGCCGGGTTGTTGGTGATGTCGGACTGGATGATGAGCTTGCCCGCGCCCGACTGCAGCGCATAGGACGTGTGTCCCGGCGTATGACCCGGCGTCGCGAAAGGCGTCAGGCCCGGCGCCAGCTCCTTGTCCATCTCGTAATGGGTGATGCGGTCGCCCATCTTGTCGAAGACCTTGCGCGCGTTGGCGAACAGACCTTTCACGGCGTCGGGCGCCTTGGCCATATTCTCGTCGTTCATCCAGAACGTCCATTCGGCGGCCGGAACCTTGATTTCCGCATTGGGGAAGGCGAGCGAGCCGTCGGCGAGGCGCAAGCCGTTGATGTGGTCGGGATGGAAATGGCTGATGATGACGACGTCAACGGTCTTCCCCTCGACGCCCGCCGCATTCATGTTGGCCATGAGCTGGCCGACCGCGCTGGACGGGCCCGGGCCGCTGCCGGTGTCGATCAGCACTAGCTTGCCGGACGTGTTCAGCATCATCGGGTTGAAGAAAACCGTCGCCTTGTCGATCGGCAGATGCGCCTCAGCCAGCGCCGCCTGGACGTCCGCCTTCGGCGCGTTGCGCACGAAATTGTCGGCGAGCGGGAATTGCGCCGTGCCGTCGGAGAGCTGGGTGACTTCGATGTCGCCGATCTTGTGGCGGTAGAAAGCCGGGGTGGCCTTGCCGGAAGCCGTGACGGCGGCCGAGGCCGAGGTCCAGGCGGGGCTAACGGCGAGCGCGGCTCCGGCGCCCAAGGTTGCAAGCGCGCCGCGGCGCGAAATCTACGTCGTCATTCCGTTCGTCTCCTTGAGTGTCTTCCCTAATGTTTGTCCTTACGGCGCGCGCTGGCGATCGGACCTGAGCAAGCCGTCGCCGGCGTTTTGGCGCGCCAGCATACTGCCAAGGTGAGACAAACGGCTTGAAATGTCAGCTGTTCATTGGCGCATTCAACATCCAGCGATGGCCGAACGGGTCGCGGATGACCGCAAAGCGGGTGCCCCAGAAGGAATTCGTCGGCTGGACGTCGCCCTTGGCGCCGAGGCCTGTCGCCTTGGTGAAGACGTCCTCGAGCTGCTTCTTCGTCTCGAATTCGAGGCTGACCGACATGGTCACGGGCTCGCCGGGGATCGGCACGCGGGTCTGGCCGTATTCCGGGAAGGCGTCGGCCAGCATCACCGAACCGCCATTGATGACGAGCTCGCAATGCATGATGCGGACCCCGTCGAGCGCCGGCATAAGCGCCTTTTGCTGGGCGCCGAAGACCGTCGTGTAGAAGGTGATCGCCGCCAGGGCAGGCGAAACGGTGAGATAGGGGGAGACGCGCGGACGTTCGAGCAAAGTGAGGCTCCTCTGGATCAGGCTTCCGACCCTATCAGACGGGGCGGGGTGCGCCAGCGGCAAGGGGCCGCGCCTTTTGGTCGAGGCCATCGCCGCGCGCCCTTTTTCTCGGTGAGTTTTTCTTGTAAGAGACGGCCACCAACTTGAGGAAGGCCCGCGACGGGCGGATCGGGACAGAAGAAAATGGCCAAGCCGCGCACTCTCTACGACAAAATCTGGGACGACCACGTGGTCGACGTCCAGCCGGACGGCGCCTGCCTGATCTATATCGACCGTCACCTCGTCCATGAAGTGACGAGCCCGCAGGCGTTTGAAGGCCTCCGCCTTGCGGGCCGCAAGGTCCGCGCGCCGGAGAAGACGCTGCTGGTCGTCGATCACAACGTGCCGACCACGGAAGCCGAGCGCGCCCACGTCACCGACCCCGAGAGCAAGGCGCAGATCGAACAGTTGGCGCAGAATGCCGCTGATTTCGGCCTCGAATATTACGACGCTTTCGACAAGCGCCAGGGCATCGTCCACATCATCGGACCCGAGCAGGGCTTCACGCTGCCCGGTACGACGATCGTGTGCGGCGACAGCCACACCTCGACGCATGGCGCCTTCGGCGCGCTGGCGAACGGCATCGGCACGTCGGAAGTCGAGCATGTGCTCGCGACCCAGACGCTGTTGCAGTCCAAGGCCAAGAACATGCGCGTGACCGTCAACGGCAAGCTGCCGCACGGCGTCACCGCCAAGGACATCATCCTGTCGATCATCGGCCATATCGGCACGGCGGGCGGCACCGGCCATGTCATCGAATTCGCGGGCGAAGCCATCCGCGACCTGTCGATGGAAGGCCGCATGACCGTCTGCAACATGACGATTGAAGGCGGCGCCCGCGCCGGCCTGATCGCGCCCGACGAGAAGACCTTCGCGTATCTGAAGGACCGCCCCAAGGCGCCCAAGGGCGCTGCGTGGGACGCTGCTGTCGCCTATTGGAAGACGCTGCACTCCGACGAGGGCGCGCATTTCGACAGCGAGATCGTGCTCGACGCCGCCAACCTGCCGCCCATCGTCTCGTGGGGCACGAGCCCTGAGGACGTCGTCTCGATCGACGGCGTCGTGCCGTCGCTCGACACCGCCAAGACCGAACAGCAGCGCGCGAAAATCCAGCGCGCGCTGGATTACATGGGTCTCAAGGGCGGCGAGAAGATGGTCGATCTCAAGCTCGATCGCGTGTTCATCGGCTCCTGCACCAATGGCCGCATCGAAGACCTGCGCGCCGCCGCGAAGGTGGTCGAGGGCAAGACGGTCTCCTCGCATGTGAATGCGATGGTCGTGCCGGGTTCGGGCCTCGTGAAGATCCAGGCTGAGGCCGAAGGCCTCGACAAGATCTTCACGGCCGCCGGTTTCGAATGGCGGGAGCCCGGCTGCTCGATGTGCCTTGCAATGAATCCGGACAAGCTCGCTCCAGGCGAACGCTGCGCCTCGACCTCGAACCGCAATTTCGAAGGCCGCCAGGGCTTCAAGGGCCGCACGCATCTCGTCTCGCCGGCCATGGCGGCGGCTGCCGCGATCGCCGGTCACTTCGTGGACGTGCGCAAGATCGCGTAAGTTTCGCGTCAAGCGAATGTGAAAGGGCCGGCTGCAAAGCCGGCCCTTTTTCGTTTCAGGATGCTAGGCTGCGCGCATGGATGATCGTGAGAAACAAGCCGAAGAAGCCCGCCGCAGTCTGGCGTCCCTCTCGCGCGAGACAGGACTGCTCGGCGGCGCGCGCATGCGCGAAGACGGGGGCGAGGCGCCCGACGCCGTCGAGATCTGGGCGAAGCGCGTCGGCCGTGCGCTCGGCCTGATCTTTGTCGTCGTCCTCGTGATCAACCTTTTCACCGGCTGGTTTTTCTAGGGGTTCGGAATGACGCGTATTGACTGGTCGCTCGCAAAGGCGCCCTCGCTCGAGGATTTCCAGGCGCTGGCGGATGCCGCCTACGCCGCGCTGTCGGAAGAATTCCGCACGCTCTGTGAAGGCCTCGTCATCCACATCGACGATTTCCCCGATGAGGAAACGCTCGATGACATGGAATGCGAAACCGAGTTCGACCTGCTCGGCCTCTTCCGCGGCCGCGGCCTCGCGCAGCGCGGAGCCAGCGTGCAGACGGGCGAATTCCCCAATATGGTCTGGCTCTACCGCCGCCCGATCCTCGATTACTGGTCCGAACACGACGAGACGCTCGGAGCCATCGTCACCCACGTGCTGGTGCACGAGATCGGACACCACTTCGGGTTTTCGGACGAGGATATGGAAGGGATCGAGGCTGCGGCAGAGCGTTAGCTCTGGTACCGTGAGCGCAGGTTTTTTCGATTATTTGATTTTTATACGGGATACCCGTATGTTTGAACCTGACGATTTCGAGTGGGACGAAACCAAGGCGACGTCAAACTTTTACAAGCATGGTTTCGGCTTTCATGAAGCCGCGTGCATTTTCGAAGATCCCGGACGCCGCGAATGGCATGTGACGCGGGACCAAGACTATGAATCGCGGAGCAAGGCCGTGGGCCTCCTTCGCGGTCAGCTTTTCACTGTCGTCTTCACCCAGAGAGGCGACACCTGCCGGATCATTTCGGCGCGTCGGGCGAATGCGAAAAGGAGCGCGAATATGGGGATCGTTCGATATAAGCGCGGCGAAGTTCCGCTAAAAATGACTGCGGAAGAATGGGCGCGTCTCGACGCCATGACGCCGGAACAAATCGAACAAAATGCCCTTGATGACCCCGACAATCCGCCAAGCACCGACGAGGAGCTTGAACGCGGGGTCCTTGCGCGCAACATTCGGCTGTTGCGCCAATCGACCGGTATGAGTCAGGAAAAATTCGCAGCGAAGTTCCATATCCATGTCGCGCGTCTACGCGACTGGGAGCAGGGTCGCCACATGCCCGATAGCGCCATGCGCGCGTATCTGCGCGTGATTCAGGAAAATCAGAAAGCCGTCGAGGACACGCTGGCGCGCGTGCCCTCATTCATGTCCTAAAACTTCACGGTCTTGTTCTCGCCCCCGTCCGGGCTTTCGCCGGCGAGCCGCGCCTTCAGGTAGCCGTAGGCGTGGACCATGGCGGATGAGGGCGCATCCCAATATTCCGCCTGCTCGATGTCGACCGCGAGCAACGCCAGCTCCGGATCGTCCGGGCCTTTCGGGAACCAGACGCGGTCGGCTTCCGTCCAGAGTTCGTTGATCTTGGCCCGGTCGCGCACGACGCGCGCCTTGCCGGTGATCGAGACGTAATGCTGGCGGCCCGGGTGCGAATAGGCGAGCAGCACATCGGGGCGGGCCTCGATCTCGTCGATCTTGAGCGAATGCTCGCGACTCATGAACCAGAGCGTGCCGTCAAAATCCTTCTGGATCGAGGCCATCGGCCGCGCGTGCATCCGGCCGTCGGGCGAGACAGTCGCCAGCATGGCCATCTTGATGTCCTTCACGAGCTCGAAGACCTTCGACTTGTCCTCGTCGCTGGTCGACGCATTGGGCTTGCTCTGGGCCATTTGGGGCATCCTCGGGTTGCGGGAGGTTCAGGGCCGAGCAACGGGGCGGGGCGCCGCTTGGTTCCCATGCAGACTGGCCTTGGCTCCGCCGGCGCCGCTCTTGACCAGACGGGCGCAAAGCCGCATTGAAAGGCCCGATCGCCGCCGGGACAGGCGGCCCTAGAGAGACGGACCGAACCGCGATGGACAAGTTCACGACCCTGACAGGCGTCGCCGCGCCGCTGCCGATCACCAATGTCGACACGGACATGATCATCCCGAAGCAGTATCTGAAGACGATCGCCCGCACCGGCCTCGGCAAGGGGCTGTTCTCGGAGATGCGCTTCAATGACGATGGTTCGGAAAATCCCGATTTCGTCCTGAACAAGCCGGCCTATCGCAAGGCGCAGATCATCGTCGCCGAGGACAATTTCGGCTGCGGCTCGTCGCGCGAACATGCGCCCTGGGCGCTGCTCGATTACGGCATCCGCTGCGTGATCTCGACCAGCTTCGCCGACATCTTCTACAACAATTGCTTCCAGAACGGCGTTCTGCCGGCCAAGGTCTCGGCCGAGGATCTGAAGAAGCTCATGGACGACGCCTCGCGCGGCGCCAACGCCACCTTGACGGTCGATCTCGTGCGCCAAGAAATCCGCGGCCCCGATGGCGGCGTGGTGAAGTTCGAGATCGACGAATTCCGCAAGCATTGCATGCTGAACGGTCTCGACTCGATCGGCCTCACCATGGTCAAGGAGCCGAAGATCAAGGCGTTCGAGGAAAAGCTCGCGGCCCGCGCGTTCTGAAGCTCATAAAAGAGTGATGCGTCCGCGATTTAGTTTTCGCGGGCGCGTCGGTTAGGCTTGGCCCATGAGCCGAATCATCAAACTGGCCCTCATCGCCGCCTCGCTTGCCGCCGCCTCGCCGGCTGCCGCGCAATTCGCCGCCTGCGTGGACGGCCTTCGCACTGAGGCGCAACAGCTCGGCGTTCCCGGCGACGTGTTCGATCGCGTGATGCGCGGCGTTACGCCTGATCCCAAGATCATCGAACTCTCCGAGGCGCAGCCCGAATTCGTGACGCCGATCTGGGATTATCTCGCCTCGCTCGTCGACGCCGAGAAAGTCGCTGACGGGCGCAAGCTTTTGAAAACTTACGACCACGTTCTGCAGGCCGCCGAAAAACATTACGGCGTCGACCGGCACACGATTCTCGCGGTGTGGGGCGTCGAAAGCGATTACGGAAAACTCGCCGGCAAGTGGTCGCTGCCGCAATCCTTGTCGACGCTCGCTTGTACGGCGCCGCGGCGCCGCGATTACTTCCGCAGCGAATTCATGGCCACTTTGAAGATTGTCGCGCGCGGCGATCTTGCGCCCGAAAAGCTGCGCGGCTCTTGGGCGGGCGCGTTCGGTCATACGCAATTCATGCCGTCCACCTATCTGCGCCTGGCGGTCGATGGCGATGGCGACGGGCGTCGCGATCTCGTCGATTCCATTCCCGATGCCCTGTTCTCGACCGCGAACTTCCTGCGCAATTCGGGTTGGCAGCCCGGCGCCCCGTGGGGCTACGAAGTGCGCATCCCAGAAAATTACAAAGGCCCGTCCGGGCGCACCAGCCGGCATCCGCTGGCGCGCTGGGCCAAGCTCGGGATCACGCGTCTGGATGGCAAGCCGCTGCATGGCGCGGGCCCTGCGGGCCTGATCCTGCCGGCGGGCGCCGAGGGGCCGGCCTTCCTCGTGTTCAAGAATTACGACGCGGCCTTCTCGTACAATGGCGCGACATCCTACGCGCTGGCGATTTCGCTTTTGTCGGATCGGCTCAAGGGCCTCAACGGCTTGAAGACTCCTTGGCCGACCACTGACGGAGGCCTGTCGCGCGCGGAGAAACGCGAGGTGCAGCGTCTGCTGCTCCAGCGCGGGTATGATGTCGGCGAACCTGATGGCGCGATCGGCGCGAAGACGCGCGCGGCCATCACGGACGTTCAGCGGCGCATCGGCATGCCCGAGGATGGACGTCCCGGCCAGCGCGTTCTCGGCGCTTTGCGCGGCGGCTGACGCTCTCACCCTGATGTGACTCGCGCTAAGGCCGGTTTGTCCTGTAGGTTGGCGATATTCAGACAACAGGCGGGATCGCGATGCCGATGAGGGCGACAGCATGGAGGAGGCTTGCGGCAATGGCCGTTCTGGCCCTCGCCACGCCCGCAGCCGCTCTGGAGCGTCCCGCCGTCGTCGAACTCTTCACCAGCCAGGGCTGTTCATCCTGCCCTCCCGCCGACGCGTTGCTCAAGGATGTTTCGCGTGAGCGGCCAGATGTCATCGCACTCTCGTTCCCGGTCGACATCTGGGATTACATCGGCTGGAAGGACACGCTGGCGAAGCCGGAATTCACCGCGCGGCAGAAGCATTATGCGCAGAGCCGCGGCGATCATCAGGTCTACACGCCGCAGATTATTGTTGATGGCGCCGTGCATGGCGTTGGGTCCGACAAGCAGCAATTGACGGCGCTGGTTGAAAGCACGTCAGCGACGCGTCACAACGTCGGTACGTCGATGAAGATCAGCGAAAGCGACGGAATGGTCGTCGTCGATCTTGGCGCGGCGAGTGGCGACATCGGGCACGGCGCCGGCGTGTGGCTGTTGCGCGTGTCGCGGGCCAAGTCAGTCTCCATCGGGCGCGGCGAGAATCGCGGCCGGCACCTAACTTACGCAAATGTCGTCCGTTCGTTGGTGCGCATGGGACAGTGGACGGGAACGCCGTCGCGTTTCGAACTTCCACTGCCCGAGGCGCGCACCGACGACACGGATGGATATGTCGTCATCGTCCAGAAATCATGGGGCGACGTGCTGGGGCCGATCCTCGCGGCAGGAAAAAGCCCGGACCTCTGATCACACCAGGTAGATGCGGTCAGGCAGGTGATTGGTTTTGTCATCCGCCGGAAAATGCGTCGCCAGCACATCGGCGCAAAGCGCGATTGCTTCGACAAATCCCTCTGCGACATGCTCTTCCGCAATTTGCGACACCAGCGCGTCGATCGCCTTGCGCCATGCGTCCTGTCCGACCTTCGAGGCGACGCCGTCATCGGCGATGATGCGCGCATAATGCTCGGCGAGCGACACATAGATCAGCACGCCGTTGCGCTCCGTCGTGCGGCTGAGCCCGCGCGTGTAGAATTGTTCGAGCGCGGCGCGATGAGCGCGGGCGCGCTGCACGGCGCGCGGCACGAGCAACATCCGGAAATGTTCGATCGAAAAGACCAGCAGCAGCGCGACAAAGATCGCGCACTGGATGAGGAAAATGCGCTGCGCGGAAAGTTCGGTCATAGCCATCAGCGGCCAGGGCGCGGCGAGCGCGAAGAGTGCGCTCCACAGCGCGGGCACGTGACCGTATTCGCCGGAGCTGCGCGCCAGCACGCAGACGATTTCGCCGCTGGTGCGCGCTTCGGCATGGTGGATCGCGTCGGCGATGCGGGCGTGATCGGTGGGCGTGAATTCCATCACCATCCTCCTGAGGCGCCGCCGCCGCCCGATGAGCCGCCACCGCCTGAAAAGCCGCCGCCGCCGGACCATCCGCCGCCCCCACTCCACCCCGAGCCGGAGCCCCAAGAACTTGAACCAGAAGAGCCGGGGCCCGGCATGAAAACCGGGCCGCCGCGTCCGCCGCGAAATCTGTTGTTCTGTCCGCGCGCATTGCGGATCATCGTCCAGATCACGAAGATGAACAGCGCGAGCACGATGATCGGCATGATCTGGTCGAGCAGGGCTGGCTCCTCGGTGCGCAGGCTCGGACGCTTCTGCCATTCTGAGGCGTCGGTCGTCAGCACGGTGATGATGTCGTCGACGCCGCGCGAGATGCCACCCGCGAAATCATTCGCCTTGAAGCGCGGCGCCATGGCGTTGGTGATGATGATCTTCGACAGCGCATCGGTCAGCGTGCCCTCGAGTCCGTAGCCGACCTCGATGCGCACGCGCTTTTCATTCGGCGCCACGAGCAGCAGCAGCCCGTTGTTCTGCTTCGCCTCGCCGAGCTTCCATGCGCGGAAAAGGCCATTGGCGAAGGGCTCGATTTCATAGCCCTGAAGCGACGGCAAGGTGGCGACGACAAGCTGGATGCCCGACTTGTCCTCAAGCTCCTTCAGTTTCGTCTCCAGCGCGTCGCGCGTGTCGGCGGGAAGAATGTTTGCGCCGTCGACGATGCGTCCGCTCAACGCCGGATAGGTCGGCGCCGCGTATGCAAGAACGCTCGCCGCCAGCGCCACGAAGGCGAACAGGATGGCGAGGAGCGGCGCCTGCCGCAGCACGCGCATCAACGCCTCAGAACTTCACGGCGGGCGGCGTCTGCGATCCTTCGACGGCGGTGAATGTCGCCATCGGCTGGCTCGAGCGGAATAAGGTCATAGCCCAGAGCATGGTCGGGAAGGTGCGCAGCGACGTGTTGAACTCGCGCACGGCTTCGATGTAGTCGCGGCGCGAGACGGCGATGCGGTTCTCGGTGCCCTCCAGTTGCGATTGCAGGGCGAGGAAGTTCTGGTTCGACTTCAGGTCGGGATAATTCTCGCTCACCGCGAGCAGGCGGCCGAGCGCGCCCGACAGCTGGTTCTGCGCATCCTGGAATTGCTTCAGCTTCTCGGGATCGGTGAGTTGCGAGGCGTCGATGCGCACCGAGGTCGCCTTGGCGCGCGCTTCCACCACGGCGGTCAGCACGTCCTTTTCCTGCTTGGCGTAGCCCTGCACGGTGGCGACGAGATTGGGGATGAGGTCGGCGCGCCGCTGGTACTGGTTCTGCACCTCCGACCATTGCGCCTTCGCCCGCTCCTCGAGCGTGGGAATGGTGTTGTAGCCGCAGCCTGCGGTGACGAGGCCGAGCAGGACCACGGCTGTCAACGCCCTGAGGCGAGTCGGAAGGTGGGCGAGCGCGCTGAGCGACATGGGCTTTCTCCTTCGGAACAAATGCGGTCTAGTCGGCTTCGACAACACCGTTGGCTTCGAGCGCACGGCGCAGGCGCGTGAACGCCAACCGGATACGCGACTTGACGGTTCCGAGCGGCAAGCCGGTCTTCTCGGCGATCTCCGAATGCGAAAGGCTTTCGAAGAAAGCCAGGCGCACGAGGGTCAGCTGTTCCGCCGGCAGGCCCTGCATCGCGGTGCGCAGGACATCGTCGCGCGATTGCGCGTCGAGCATCTGGTCGGCGTTGACGCTTGTCTCGTCGGGGATGTCGAGCGCGAAACTGTCGGGATCAACGTAGTCGACGCGGTCGCGGCGCAAAAGGTCGATGCGCCTGTTCCGTGCGATCCGGTACAGCCAGGTCGCCAGCGAGGATTTTTCAGGCTCGAACAAATGCGCCTTGCGCCACAGCGAAACCATCACGTCCTGCGCGACTTCTTCGGCAAGCGCGCGGTCGCAACCGAGACGCATCAGATAGGCGTTGATGCGCGGACCGTAATAATCGAACAGGCGCGTGAAGGCTTCACGGTCGCGCAGCGAAGCCACGGCTGCGACGAGCGCGGCATGTTCGGAGGCGAGGGGCGTCATTCGGCGTCGTTCTCTTCCAGCAACTCGACGCTCGCGAAGTAGCGTGCGCCTGCACAGCTTTGGCTGCCTGTGGCATTAGGACAGCGAAAGGATTGTTGCACAGTCCACCCGAATTTGCGAACCCAGAGGCGAAGGCTTTTTCTTGAGCGCAAAGGCTGGGCCCCCTCCCATATAGCGCTCGTCGGAGTAAGATCGTCCCATGATTCGGAATGTTCTCACGTCCCTGCCGCGGGCTTATGCCCGCATCCTCCTCGCGTCGGCGCTTGTTGCCGGGGTGTCGTCGCTGGCCGCCGCGCAGACCAAGCCGGAAACCAAGCCCGCCGCAAAGCCGGCTGCGGGCCAGACGGCGCAGAAGCCGGCCGCCAAGCCCGCGACGAAGCAGCAGCCTGCCGCCGCCGCAGCGGCGTCTGCGGAACCCGGCAAGCCGACGCTGGTCGCCACGATCGGCGACTGGGGGGTCTATGTGACGACCGGCGGCGCCAAGCAATGCTATGCGCTCGCGCAGCCGAAGGACCGCCTGCCCAAGGAGCTGAAGCGCGATCCGGCGTATCTCTTCATCTCGTCGCGTCCTTCCGAGAAGGTGCGCAACGAAGTCTCGATCATCATGGGCTTCGACGTGAAGTCCACCGAAAAGACCCCGGCGGAAGCCGCCGTTGGCGCCGACAAATTCGCGCTTGCCTCGCAGGGCTCGCATCTGTGGGTGCGCGACACCGCCAAGACGGGCGCCATCGTGGACTCCTTGCGCAAGGGCGGGAAGCTCACAGTCAAGGCGCCGTCGCTGCGCGGCAATGTCACGACGGATTCCTACTCGCTGACCGGCATCGGCGGCGCGCTCGACCGCGTGCAGAAGGAATGTCCTTGATCTGGCGCAAAAGCGCCGGTCAAGCGGCCTGCTCCAAACGTCTCTCAACCAAAGTGTGAGCGCGCGAAGGCTTGTTCAGAGCTATTGCATCGTCATAATGCCGCGCACAAATTGAGCGAAGTTCGCGAGCTGAAAACGCCGCGACAACGCGCCCCCGGGGAGAGAGACATGTCCGAGAAAATCTACGCTGTCAGCGAGGAATGGGCCGGGCGCGCCTTCGTGGACCATGCTAAGTACAAGGCCATGTACGCGCAATCCGTCGAGAACCCCGAAGCCTTCTGGGGCGAGCAGGGCAAGCGCATCGACTGGTTCAAGCCCTACACCAAGGTCAAGAATACCAGCTACGATCCGCACAATGTCTCGATCAAATGGTTCGAGGATGGCGTCACCAATGTCGCCTACAATTGCGTCGATCGTCATCTCGAAAAGCGCGGCGACCAGACCGCGATCATCTGGGAAGGCGACGACCCGAATGAATCGAAGCACATCACCTATCGCGAATTGCACGCGGAAGTCGGCAAGTTCGCCAATGTCCTGAAGGCGCATGGCGTCAACAAGGGCGACACGGTCACCATCTACCTGCCGATGATTCCCGAAGCCGCTTACGCCATGCTCGCCTGTGCGCGCCTTGGCGCCGTGCATTCGATCGTGTTCGGCGGCTTCTCGCCGGATTCGCTGGCGAGCCGCATCGAAGGCTGCCGCTCGAAAGTCGTCATCACGGCGGATGAAGGTCTGCGCGGCGGTCGCAAGGTCGCTCTCAAGACCAATGCGGACGAAGCCTGCAACAAGGCCGGCGACATCGTGAAGTCGATGATCGTGGTCAAGCGCACCGGCGGCAAGATCGACATGAAGGCCGGCCGCGACTTTTGGTACGACGCGGAAGCCGCGAAAGTCTCCAGCGATTGCGCGCCCGCGCAGGTGAACGCGGAAGATCCGCTGTTCCTGCTCTACACGTCAGGTTCGACCGGCGCGCCCAAGGGCGTCGTGCACACGACCGGCGGCTATCTCGTCTATGCGGCGATGACGCATCAATACGTGTTCGATTACCACGAGGGCGACATCTACTGGTGCACGGCCGACGTCGGCTGGGTCACGGGACACAGCTATATCGTCTACGGCCCGCTCGCCAATGGCGCGACGACGCTGATGTTTGAAGGCGTGCCGAACTACCCGTCGATGTCGCGTTTCTGGGAAGTGATCGACAAGCACAAGGTCAACATCTTCTACACCGCGCCGACCGCGATCCGCTCGCTGATGGGCGCAGGCGAAGACGCCGTGAAGAAGACCTCGCGCGCCTCGCTGCGCCTGCTCGGTTCGGTCGGCGAGCCGATCAATCCGGAAGCGTGGGAATGGTATTACCGCGTGGTCGGAGACAACCGCTGCCCGATCGTCGACACCTGGTGGCAGACCGAAACCGGCGGCATCCTGATCGCGCCGCTGCCCGGCGCCACCGCGTTGAAGCCCGGCTCAGCGACGCTGCCGTTCTTCGGCGTGAAGCCCGAGATCGTCGACGCGAATGGCGAAATCCTGACCGGCGCCTGCGAGGGCAATCTCGTCATCGGCGATTCATGGCCGGGCCAGATGCGCACGGTCTATGGCGATCACGAGCGCTTCGTGCAGACATACTTCTCGACCTATCCGGGCAAGTATTTCACCGGCGACGGCTGCCGTCGCGATGAGGATGGCTATTACTGGATCACGGGTCGCGTCGATGACGTGATCAACGTGTCGGGCCATCGCATGGGCACGGCGGAAGTCGAAAGCGCGCTGGTCGCGCATCCGAAGGTTTCGGAAGCCGCGGTGGTCGGCTACCCGCACGACATCAAGGGGCAGGGCATCTACGCCTATGTCACGCTGATGACCGGCGAGCAGCCCTCCGAAGAGCTGCGCAAGGAACTCGTCAACTGGGTCCGCAAGGAGATCGGCCCGATCGCCTCGCCGGACGTCATCCAGTGGGCGCCCGGCCTGCCCAAGACCCGCTCAGGCAAGATCATGCGCCGCATCCTGCGCAAGATCGCCGAGAACGAATTCGGCGCATTAGGCGACACCTCGACGCTCGCCGATCCGAGCGTGGTGGACGATCTGATTTCCAACCGCGGGAAGTGATCGTACGCGCCCCTCTCCCGCAGGGCGGGAGAGGGTGGCATGCGAAGCATGACGGGTGAGGGCGGCGCCGGTTCATCAATCTGAAAGGATGAGCGCTGTTGAAACGCCCTCATCCGTCGCGCTGCGCGCGACACCTTCTCCCGCCAAGCGGGAGAAGGGCGCTCAACACCACCCAGCGCGCTTGCGGCCGTCGTAGGCGCGCCCGTAGCCGGCGCTCACCATGACCTCCGCGACATCCCGCAAGGCCCCGTTCTGGCGGATCCGCACGCGCGCCAGCACGCGCTCGTATCTGTCAGTCGCGATCTGGTCGAGCAGCACATCGCCGCTGCCGAGCAGATTGGCAAGCGCTTTTGAGGCATCCCGTGCGGCGCGGATCTCCGTGTCGCAGGCGCCATGAATCTCCGGCGTGTCGACGCCGCGAATCCGCACCGGGGCGATGATCGTCTCGCCCGAGCCAAGCACGACGAAAATCCTGAACGTGTCGCCATCGACAATATGCGCGACCTGAACGCGCACCGGCGACGGCTGGGCTGCGAGCGCGATAGCGGCTTCCGAGCGCGGACGCGAGACCTGGCGCTGGCCCGCGACATAGGCGCAGGCCGCCAGAAGCCCCGCCAGAAACAGCAGCGCCAACCAGGATGAGCCGCGTCTGAAGATCACGTCAGAAGTCGCTCGTCAGACCCTTGATCTCCCAATCCCCGTAACGCACGGGGTCGAGGCCGCCGCGGCCATTGATCTCCTTCGCGGCCGCCTGACGCTCGGCCTCGGCCTTTTCGCGGCGCTCCTGCGCCTCCGCCAGCGCACGCTTCGCGGCGGGGCTGAGCGGCTGGCGGGGCGCGTCTTCGGCGGCGGCTGGCGTCTTCGTGTCGTCGTTCATCATCGATCCCGTGCGGCGGCGCTTGAACCTGCCCGCCATCCATCCCCACATATAGGGCGCAGGCCGCGCTCTTGACCAGACGCGGCTCCTGAAAGTTGGAGCGTCCTTTCCATGAATTTCATGCGCACAGCGGTCCTTCTCGCGGCCATGACGGCCTTGTTCCTCGTGGTCGGCGTGCTGCTCGGTGGCCGCGGCGGCATGATGATGGCGCTCGTCTTCGCCATCGGCACGAACATTTTCGCGTGGTGGAATTCCGACCGCATGGCGCTCGCCGCCAATGATGCGCAGGAGGTCGACGAGCGCCAGGCGCCGGAGCTCTTCAGCCTCATACGCGAACTCGCCGCCCGCGCGCAGATCCCCATGCCGCGCGTCTATGTCATCGAGAGCGAACAGCCGAACGCTTTCGCCACCGGCCGCAATCCGCAGCACGCGGCGGTGGCGGTGCACACCGGCTTGATCCACATGCTGACGCGCGAGGAGCTCGCCGGCGTGCTCGCGCATGAGCTCGCGCATATCAAAAACCGCGACACTCTGACCATGACGATCAGCGCGACGCTCGCCGGCGCCATTTCTTCCATTGCCCATTGGGGCATGTTCTTCGGCGGCGGACGCCGCAACGGGACCGGCATCATCGGCACGCTGGCGCTCGCCATTCTTGCGCCCATCGCCGCAGGCATCGTGCAGATGGCGGTGAGCCGCTCGCGCGAATATGTGGCCGATGCGGCGGGCGCGGAAATCTGCGGCAACCCGCGCTGGCTCGCGCGTGCGCTCGCCAAAATTTCGGCGGGCGCGCAGGCTATTCCCAACGAGCGCGCTGAGGCCAATCCGGCGATGGCGCATCTTTTTATCGTCAATCCGCTGAGCGGGCGCGGCGTAGACAATCTTTTCTCGACGCATCCCAATGTCGAAAATCGCATCGCGGCGTTGGAGGAACTGGCGCAGCACATGAACATTGCCCCCGACACAAGCACGGGCCCCGGCGCCTGGTCGCCGTTCCGCGACGATTTTGCGCAAGCCTCCACGCCTTCAGGCTCGGCCTGGGGACGCGCGCGGCCACACGATGGCGGTTTCCTGTCGGGCGGCGGGCTCTCGCCATGGCGCCGGGGCGGCGATCGTGGTACCGGCGGGGAGAGCCGCGGAAGACGCGGGCCTTGGGGCTGACAGGAGCATCTGGCATGACGATCTGCGGCGCGCGGCATTCATGGTGAAACGGGAAGCGCCACGCGGATCCTCGGGCTTTGGTCGCCGGGCGCCCCCGCCCGAAATGGCGCCGGGCCTTGCCGTGCGTCTCGCAGCCGCCGCCATTCTGGCCGAAGTCGCCGGCAACGGCCTGTCGCTGGACGAGCGTTTTGCGCCCGGCGCGGGGCCAGAGGCGCTGTCGGGTCTCGATGCGCGTGATCGCGCGCTGGTGCGCTCGATCGTTCTGGCCGCCCTTCGCCACCTCGGCGTGCTGCGACTCGCGCTGGCCGCGACGTTGGACGATGGTTTGCCGAAAAAGGGGCAGGGCATCGAGTGGACGCTGTTGATCGGCGCCGCGCAGATCCTGTTCATGGACGTGCCCGACCATGCCGCCGTCGATCTCGCGGTACGGGCCGTGCGCCATCAGGCGCGCACCGCGCCTTTCGCCGGGCTCGTCAACGCCGTGCTGCGCAACATCGCGCGCCGCCGCACCGAATTCGAACAGCAGGCGGACCCGTTCGCCGATGCGCCGCATTGGCTGGCGACCCGCTGGCGCAAGGCCTATGGCGACGAGATCGCCGCACAGATCGCACTGGCGCACCGCAACGAGCCGACGCTCGACCTCACCCTGAAGCCCGGCGCCGATCCCGCCCTCATTCCTGAGGGCGTGATGCTGCCGACCGGTTCGCTGCGGGTGGTCTCACAGGCGCCGGTGGAAGAATTGCCCGGCTATGCGCAGGGCCAGTGGTGGGTACAGGACGCCGCCGCCGCCATTCCCGCCCGCCTTCTCGACGCCAAGCCCGGCGAGCGCATTGCGGACCTATGCGCGGCGCCCGGCGGCAAGACCGCGCAATTGGTGGCCGCGGGCGCCGAGGTTACGGCGCTCGACCGCTCCGCCGAGCGGCTGAAGCGGCTCACCCTCAATCTCGAACGGCTGCAGCTCACAGCCGAGATCCGCGTCGGCGATGTGCTCGCCTACGAGGCCGCGCCTTTCGACGCCATCCTGCTTGACGCGCCCTGTTCGGCGACCGGAACGATCCGCCGGCATCCGGATGTGGCCTGGACCAAGAAGTCGGGCGACATCGCCAGCCTCGCCGCCGTCCAGTCAAAGATGCTGGATCGCGCTGCGGCCATGCTGGCGAGCGGTGGCCGGCTCGTTTACTGCACCTGTTCGCTAGAGCCCGAAGAGGGCGAACAGCAGATCGCCGCGCTGCTGAGGCGCAATCCGGACCTGGTGCGGGTTCCGATCCGCGCGGACGAGATTGGCGGCCTCTCCGAGTGCATCAACCCCGAGGGCGAATTGCGGACGCTGCCGTGCCACCTGCCAAACGAGACCCCGCGGCTGGCCGGACTCGACGGATTCTTTGCCGCGCGGCTCGCCAAGCGTTGACCAATTCCCCCGGCCAAGCTTAAATTTTAAATAAAAGGTTAAGCATCTCTCTGCTTAATGCGGCGGTTGGGACGCATGTCGCGTCCGCATCCATTTTGGCGCGCCATGACCTTCGGGGGAATGTTGGCTTCGGGATCGACGAATGGGGCCGATCGCATGCGGCTGACGCGGCTTGTCGCGGGCCGCGGGGCGATGCTCCTGATGCGCTGCGCGCGCGCGCCGCTGCGTCTCGTGTCGGCCTTCAGCACAGCTTCGCCCGAACGCCTGCTGATCGCCCCGCAGGACATCCGCACCACCGATCCGACCATCGCGGCCGATATTTACTCCGGCTATTTCGTCTTCGCCGGCAAGGCCGTGAACACGCATGGCGCCTCGCCGTTCGAAATGGAAGCGCCTTCGCCGGGCTGGGCGGTAGGGCTCGCCGGCTTCTCGTGGCTGCGCCATTTGCGGGCCGCCGATACCGCGCTGGCGCGGGCCAATGCGCGCGCCCTGATTGGCGACTGGCTGAGCGCGCGCGGTCGCGCCTACGACAAGATCGACTGGCATGCAGGCGTCGCCGCGCGCCGGCTGCTGTCGTGGCTGGCGCAATCGCCGCTCATTCTGGACGGCGCCGATCGCGTCTTTTATCGCCGCTTCATGCGCGCGCTCGGCCAGCACGCCAAGCATCTGCAGCGCTGCATGGCCGACGGGCTCGAGGGCGAGGCGCGGCTGCTGTGCACGATCGCGCTCGCCGAGCTCGGGCTCTGTGCGCAAGGGATGCCGAAACTCGCGCGGCGCGGCACGAAGCTTCTCATCGACGAGTTGAGCGCGCAGATCCTCGTCGACGGCGGGCACATTGGCCGCAACCCGCAGATGATCATCGACCTGCTGCTCGATCTGTTGCCGCTGCGTCAGGCCTATGCCGCGCGCGGTGCCAGCGCGCCGCAGATGCTGCTCAATGTGATCGACCGCATGATGCCGATGCTGCGCCTGTTCCGGCACGGCGATGGATCGGTGGCCTTGTTCAACGGCATGGGCCCGACCGCGGCTCACGCGCTCGCCACCGTGCTGGCCTATGACGACGCGCGCGCCATGCCGCTGATGCATGCGCCGAACTCCGGCTATGAACGGCTGGAAGCTGGCGAGACGATCATCGTCGCCGATGTCGGCGCGCCGCCGCCCGCAGCCTTTTCCTGCGATGCGCATGCCGGCGCCCTGTCCTTTGAGATGTCGAGCGCGGGCCAACGCGTCATCGTGAATTGCGGCGTGCCGTATAATTCCCGCCCTGCCTTGCGCGAGGCTGCGCGCACCACCGCGGCGCATTCGACACTGGTGGTGAACGATGTGTCCTCGTGCCGTTTCGCGACGGGCGCCGGCCTCGACCGCTGGGTCGCCGGTCAGGTGATCGCCGGCCCCCGAAAGGTCGACGCGCGGCGTCTTGAAGACGCCCACGCGCTCGAAATCGAGGCCGCGCATGATGGCTACGACCAGCGCTTCGGCATCGTCCACCATCGCCGGCTGACGCTGGCCGCCGACGGGCGCCGTATCGAAGGCGAAGACCGGCTGCCGCCCACTGCGCGACGCGTGCCGGGCGCCGGACAGGCGGAATATGCGGTGCGTTTTCATTTGCACCCATTCGTGCGCGCCGAAATTCTCGAGGACGGCGGCGCCATTCACTTGTTGCTGGCCGACGGTCAGGAATGGCTGTTTCGCGCCAGCGGCCTTCAGACGAGCCTTGAGGAAAGCATTTTCCTCGGTGGCCGCGAAGGCCCGCGCAACACGACGCAGATCGTCATCAACGCGCGCGTGCGTGATTATCCGGCGATCATCTGGACAGTGGAACGTCTGGGATAAACCGCGTCATCTGTTGGTTTAATGCCTGCAACCTGCAATACTCGCGCATTGCTTATTGCTTTTGACGCGAGGATTCATGACTTCTCTTTTTTCCGCGCTTTTCCGCGCTGGCGCTGGCCTTCTCGTGCTTTCAGCGACTGTGGCGCATGCGCAGGATGCGCCGGTGTCCCTGGAGCCCAGCGTGACAACGGCGACCTATTCGGACTGGACGCTGCGTTGCGTCCGCGAGAAGGACGGCAAGACGAGCCTTTGCGAAGTGACGCAAACCTTGCAGATGCAGGGGCAAACGGCGCCTGTTGCGCAAATCGCCGTGGGACGTCCGGCGGCGAAAGCGCCGTTGCGGCTGACCATCATCGTGCCGATCAACGCCGCCTTCGACAAGGCTCCGCTAATGCAGGTCGAGGAGCAGCCCGCGCAGGCCGCGAGTCTGGGCTGGCGGCGTTGCGCCAATTTCGGTTGTGTCGCCGATGTCGAGATCAGGCCTGAGACATTGAACGCGTGGCGCGTGGCGGCGAAACCGGGACAGATACTGTTCCGCAACGCCGGCAATCAGGATGTCGTGCTGCCGTTCTCGTTCCGCGGCTTGGCGCAGGCGCTGGACGCGATGGCGAAGAGCTGATCTCTCAGCGTTGAAAACCGCCGGCGCGAGCCGGCGGCTTTTTTCTTTTGCGCGCGGCTGACCTCAGAAGCGCATCATCACGCCGCCTGTGCCGCGCACGCTGGTGGTGCGCAGGCCGAAGTCGGCGCGCGTGTTGGCGAAGACGCTCGCCATCGAGCCGGCACGTGTGGCCTCGAGGTTGAACTCCGTGCGCGCCAGATCGCGATCGCCTTCCGCGCGAGCCACCGTGTAGGTGGCGCCGGGCAGCGACGTGAAGAACGGCGTGATGCTCGTGGTCTTGGCGAAATTGTGCACCCAGCCGAGCGTTGCCGATGGAGTCATCTTGATGTTGCGGAGCGCGATGTCGCCATCGACCTTCAGGCCGAGCGTGCCGGGCAGCGCGTTGGCGGTGCTCTTGTCAAAGTCGAGCGCAATGGACGGAACCGCCTTTTCGCTATAGCCGTTCTGCGCCACGAGCGAAGGCTCGAAGGCCACGAACGGCGTTACGCCGATGCGCTTCATGTCCATTCGTTGGCCGATTTCTACGCGCGCCGCATAGAGCAGCGAGTCGAACGTGCCGGTCGCCTTTTGCGGCGTGGTCGAGACGATGACGGTGCGCTCGGTCTCGGTCGTGATGTAGCCGATTGTCAGTGAGGTTTTGGCGTAGGTCGCCCCGTCGGTAGCCACCGCGTAGAAGGCGGCCAGTCCCCATAGTGCGTCTGACCTGGTGGCCAGCGCCGCGACTTTCAGGGCCGACTGCCCACCCGACAGCGCGAACCCGATGCGCAGGTTGGTGTCGATCGCCGTATCGACGCCCGCCGCGACGCCGTAATTCGATGCGCGTTCGGCAGGCGCGCCGGTTCCGCTATTGGCTTTCATGTTGGCGATGCCGCCGAGCGCCTCGGCCCAGACGCGTCCGTCCTCCATGGGCTCGGCTTTTCGTGCGACGTCCTTGAACGCATTTGTCTTGATGCGCGCTTCATCGGCATAGGAAAGCGCCGCGCCGCCGTTCGCAGACTCGGTGAAACGGCCCATTTCGGTGGACACTGCGTCGGTGAGCAGGCGGCCCGCGCCGAAGGCCTGCGAATAAGTGCTGTCGCCCCAATAAACGAAGTCCGCCGCCAGCGCCGCGCGCGGCAAGACGCTCAGCGCGGTCGCGCCAAGAATTGCGAAAGCCGGCAGGGCCTGCCGCAGCTGCGCTTCTTTTTTCGGCGCCGCATCTGTTCGGCGCCGCGCGACGTCCGCGCCAGAATTGAAAATCATGTCGCTCTCTCAATAGGCATCGAAAACATTCAGCGGCCTCAGAAACGAACCATCATGCCGCCGGTGCCGCGCAGACTGTAGGTGCGCTGGCCGTAATCGGCGCGCGCATTGGCGTAGACGCTCGCGAGCGAGCCGTAGCGTGTCGCCTCGATGTTGAGTTCGGTGCGCGCGAGATCGCGATCGCCTTCCGCGCCCGTCACACTGAATGTGGAGCCGTGCAGGGCGGTGAAGAACGGCGAGAGGGTCGTGGCGTTTGCGAAATTATGCACCCAGGCGAGCGTCGCCGACGGCGTCAGGCGCACGTCGCCGAGATCGATGTTGGCGTCGATCTTTACGCCCAGCGTTCCCGGCAGGGCGTTGGCGGTGCTCTTGCTGAAGCCGAGCGCGATCGGCGTCGCGGCCTTTTCACTATAGGCGTTCTGTGCGAGCAGCGAGGGTTCGAAGGCGAGGAAAGGCGTCACGCCGGCGGGCTTCATCTCGAAGCGCTGGCCGATTTCGACCCGCGCCGCATAGAGCAGCGAGGCGAATTCGCCGGTTGCCTTTTCGGGCGTGGTGAATGCCGTGATGGTGCGTTCGGTCGCGTTTGAAATGTAACCCATCGTGAGGGATGTCTTGGCGTAGAGCGCGCCGTCGGTGGCGACTGCGTAAAGCGCCCCTTGTCCCCATGTCGCGTCGGACTTTGTTGAAAGTCCCGCGACCTTCAGGGTCGACTGGCCACCCGCAAGCGCGACGCCGATGCGCAGGTTCGGATTGAGCGCCGTATCGATGCCGGCCGCGATGCCGTAAGTCGAGGCGCGTTCGGCAGGCGCCCCGCTTCCTTCATTGGCCTTGATGGCGCCGATGCCGCCCATCATCTGCGCCCAGACGCGCCCGTCGGCGATCGGCTCCACCTTCGGGGCGACATCCTTGAACGCCTTGGTCTTGATGCGCGTGTCTTCGATATAGGAGAGCGCCGCGCCGCCGCCGGCCGAGCCGGTGTAGCGGCCCATTTCGGCGGATACCGTGTCGATGACGAGCCGGCTGGCGCCGAATGCCTGCGAATGCGTGCTGATGAGCCCCGCGCCCGCCAGTTGTTGCAGGGCGGAGGGCGCCTCCAGCCGTGTCAGCGTGGTGATCTTTTGTATCAGGGCATTGGTGGATTGCGACGCGTAGCCATCGAGGACGCTGCCGACGGCGGTTTGCAGTTTCGTGGTGGCGACATCGGCGAATTTCACGCTGTTTCGCGTGAGCGTCGCGGTGACGAGGTTTGGCGTCGCGTAGCTCGCCGTCGCGCTCAGGAACGCGTATTCCGTCGTGACGCTGGCGAATGTGCCCGTGACGCCGCCCGTCGCGGTGAGCACCGTGAACGTCTTGGGGCCGGCCATCCAGGTCCTTTCGTTGTTGGGCGTCGCGAGAATTTTCAGCGTTGCGCCGCCCAGCGCGGCGGTCCCGGTGACGGCGATGTAATCGCTGCCTCCGGAATAATCGGCGCGCACTTCCACTTTGGCGCCCGACGCGAGCGTGAGATTGCCCGTACGCAGCACGCCCATGACAGGCACGCCGCTGGAGGGGATCGCAAGCGTGCGATCGCCGGGCCGAATGATCGAGTCGAGCTCGGCACTCACAGCGCCAAACGAACCTGTGCCGGTGAGAACGCCGGCGGCCTTGTTGACGATCGTGAAGCCCGTGTTGGACTGGCTGCTCGACAACGCGAGCGTGCCGGTGTTGTTGAAGGTGAATGTGCCGGTTCCGCCGCTGTTGAGGACAGCCGTCAGCGAACCCTTGACCGTGCCCGCACTGTTCACCGTGACATTGCCGGTCGTGGTTGTGGCGGAGATCGCGTTGCTGGAGCCAGCGACCGTCGATGCGCTGGCGATCGTGATCGTTGTTGCGCCCGTGTCGGCGATGGTCTCGATGGCGGCGCCGCCCGTGCCCGTCACATTGGCGTTGGTCTTGATGACGACCGTGCCACCGCCGCTGTTCGAGGCGTAGATACCGGTCGCGCCCGAGACAGCGCCGTCGAGGCCGCTGGCGCCGCCGACGAGGATATTGCCGCTCCCGCTCGTCACCTTGACGCCATAGCCGCTCGTGCCCGTTATGGTCGCGCCGCTTGCAAGCTTGATGGTGACAAGCCCCAAACCAGTGCTGGCCAAAACGCCACTCGCGCCGCCGCTGACTTTGGCTGCGAGGGTAATCTGCGTCGTGCCGTCAGCGGCGGTTGTCGAGATTGCGTCGCCGCTTGCGACGATGACGGTCCCGCCGCTGGTCGTGGTCAGGTTGATGGTGTCCGAGCCCGACGCGGTCGCGGTTATGCTGGTCGTCTGCGCAGTTGAAAATGGATAGTCGGTCGCAAGCGCTGAAACAGGCGCCAGCATCAGCGCCCCGGCGCCCAGGATCGTTCCTGTCCGCAAGGCCCGCCGGAGGCCCGCGCGGTTTATCGGCCTTTGGGCGTCAGCTGATTCGCGCAGCGCGGGGCCTGCGACAGACTTGAAAATCATTTGGTCTCTCAAGTATTTAAACAAAAATCGGGGTCGGGCCCCAAGTATGGTTAAAAAATCCCTTACAGACGTTAGACCGCGTCTACGCGATGGTCGAGCCCAAGGTTTTGACCGCGCGGCTTTTGTGCCAACAAAAAACCCGCCGGCGCGAGCCGGCGGGTTTGTCGTTTGCGAAGGATGCCAAGCGTCAGAAGCGCATCATCATGCCGCCCGTGCCGCGCACGGCCGAAGTGCGGGCGCCGAGATCGGCGCGGGCGTTGGCGTAGAAGGTCGCCATCGACCCGTATGGCGTCGCCTCAAGATTGAACTCGGTGCGCGCCAGATTGCGGTCTCCCTTCGCGCCCGCCACCGTGAAGGTGGATCCCGGCAGGGCCGTGAAGAACGGCGACAGGCTCGAGGTCTCGGCGAAGTTGTGCACCCAGCCCAGCGTCACCGAGGGCGTCACCCGCATGCCGTCGAGCATGATGTCGCCGTCGACCTTCATGCCGAGCGTCGCCGGCAGCGCGCGGGTCGTGGTCCGGCCGTAGCCCAGCGCGATGGTGGCGGCGCCAGTTTCCAAATAGGCGTCCTGCATCAGCCACGACGGCTCGAAAGCTGCGAAGGGCGTCAGGTTGACCGGCCACCCGGTGGCGAATATCTGGCCGATCTCAAGGCGGGTCGAGACCAGGTTGGCGCCGAAGTTTTGCCTCCACCCGTTTGGGCATAGATGGCCGAATCGCGCTCCGAAGAAACCGCCCCGCCGAGACCCGCCACCCCGCCGATATCGATGTTGCCGACAGCAAAACTCAAAAAGACCTTAGCCGGTCCCAGCGGTATGGTCTAGGTCAAGGCTTGGGCGTCCGCAACAAAGGTTAGCGCAATATTCCTTCCACCCCACTCCCCCGCCTTTGCCCCCTTGCGCCGTCCGTGCTAAGCGCGCGGCAGATCTTTCCTCTCCGCGAGACCGCACCCATGACCACCCATCCGCGCCGCGTGACGCGCGCCCTGCTTTCCGTTTCCGACAAGTCCGGCCTGGTCGACTTCGCCCGCGCGCTGCATGAGCTGGGCGTCGAACTCGTCTCGACCGGGGGGACCCGCAAGGCGCTGGCCGACGCTGGTCTACCCGTGAAGGATGTCGCGGACCTGACCGGCTATCCGGAAATGATGGACGGGCGCGTGAAGACGCTGCATCCGGCCGTGCATGGTGGCCTGCTCGCCATCCGCGAGAACCCCGAGCACGAGGCGGCGATGCTCGCCCATTCGATCCCGGCGATCGACCTGCTGGTGGTGAACCTCTACCCGTTCGAGGCGACGGTCGCGAAGGGCGCGGCTTATGACGATTGCATCGAGAACATCGACATCGGCGGCCCGGCGATGATCCGCGCAGCGGCGAAGAACCATGGCGATGTCGCCGTGGTGGTCGATGTGGAAGATTACCAGCGCGTGCTGCATGCGCTGCAGGAAAACAATTGTGCGACGACGATCGGCCTGCGCCGTGCGCTGGCGCAGAAGGCCTATGCGCGCACCGCCGCCTATGATGCGGCGATCTCGAACTGGTTCGCGGCGGAAATCGGCGAGGACGCGCCCGATTACCGCGCCATCGGCGGGCGGCTGGCTGAAAAGATGCGCTATGGCGAGAACCCGCATCAGGCGGCGGGCTTTTATCTGACGCCCGAGAAGCGCTCCGGCGTCGCCACCGCGCGGCAGGTGCAGGGCAAGCAGCTCTCCTACAACAATGTCAACGACACCGATGCGGCATTCGAATGCGTGAGCGAATTCGATCCCGCGCGCACGGCGGCTGTCGCGATCATCAAGCACGCCAACCCGTGCGGAGTCGCGGA
>JANXTB010000152.1 GCA_025356415.1 Hyphomicrobiales bacterium | reverse complement strand
CATGTGGTTCTAGCGCCCCCGCGCGGCCGTTCGCCATCAGGAATTCACCCGGCTTGCCGCGCGCCTTGGCGATGCGGTCGGGGTAGGCGGTCGCGACAAGCCGTCCGCAATCGGAGAGCTCCGCCCCATCCTGATCCTTTCGTTCCACCTGCCGCGCCGCTTCGTCCGCAAAGCCCCGCGCCAGACGGCGGGCGTCATCGGCGCGTTGCGAGCGGTCGCGGCGCAGATTTTCCACGCGCTCAGTGAGGTCGGCGCGGTCGCCGCCCAAGCCGCGCTCCACAAGCACGGCGGCGAGATCCGCGCCAAGCCGCGCCTCGCCCGCGCGAGCGGCGGCGATCACCATGCGCGCGAGCCGCGGCGGCAGCGCCAGCGCGCGGATGGCGCGGCCTTCCGCCGTGATGGCGCCATCGGCGTCGAGCGCCCCGAGCGAGACGAGCAACGCGCGCGCCTCGCGCACGGCAGGCGCTGGCGGGGGATCGAGCCAGGCGAGTTGCGCCGCGTCGCGCACGCCCCATGCGGCAAGATCAAGCAGCAGGCTCGAGAGATCGGCGGACAGGATTTCAGCCTGCGAAAAAGGCTCCAGCGCCCCGGTCCCGGCTTCCTCCCACAGGCGGTAGCAGACGCCGGGCTCAGTGCGGCCCGCGCGACCGCGCCGCTGGTCGGCTGCGGCGCGCGACACGCGCACGGTCTCTAATCGCGTGAGGCCGAGATCGGGCTCGAAACGCGGCACGCGCGCCAGCCCGCTGTCGATGACGACCCGCACGCCCTCGATGGTGAGCGAGGTTTCGGCGAGCGAGGTCGCCAGCACGATCTTGCGCCGTCCTTTGGCGGCGGGCAGCACCGCCCGGTCCTGCGCGCCGCGCTCCATCGCGCCAAACAGCGGGGCGATGTCGACGTTGTCGGCAACCGCGCCCTCGAGCGCCTGCGCAACGCGGCGGATTTCGCCCTGGCCTGGCAGGAAGGCGAGGATCGATCCGGTCTCCGCGCGCAAGGCGGTCTGGATCGCGCGCGTCATCTCATCGTCGATGCGGGCGCGCGGATCGCGCGGCAAGTAGCGGGTCACAACCGGAAAGGCGCGGCCCTCGCTGACGATGACCGGGCAATCGCCCATCAGTCTCGACACGCGGGCGCCATCGAGCGTCGCCGACATCACGAGAATGCGCAGGTCGTCGCGCAAGCCCGCTTGCGCTTCCAGCGCCAGCGCAAGCCCGAGATCGGCGTCGAGCGAGCGCTCGTGAAACTCATCAAACAGGACGGCGGCGACGCCTTCCAGCGAGGGGTCGTCGAGGATCATCCGCGCGAACACGCCCTCGGTGACCACTTCGATGCGGGTCTTCGCCGAAATCCGCGATTGCAGGCGCACCCGCAGCCCGACCGTTTCGCCAACTGTCTCGCCCAGCGTTTCCGCCATGCGCTGCGCGGCGGCGCGCGCCGCGAGCCGTCGCGGCTCCAGCAGAATGATCTTGCCGCCCTTCGCGAAAGCCTCGTCGATAAGGACAAGCGGAATGCGCGTGGTCTTGCCCGCGCCCGGCGGCGCCACCACCACGAGCCGCGTGGCCCGCGCGGCCTCGGCGCGCAGACCGTCGAGCACGTGGTCGATGGGCAGTGGAAAAGCGAAAACGGGGCCGGAGAGTACGGGCATGGCGCATGAATGGAGGAGGCCGCGCCCGAGCGCAAGCTCCCCCGAATGGCCCGGTGCGCGAGGAAATCTCGCCTTGAGCAAGCCGCCCGAAGCGCTCAGGATGTTGGCCTGCATCCCGCCGGAGGTCGCCGCCATGCATGGAACATTCATCTGGACGGAATTGCTGACGGGCGATGTCGAAGCCGCGAAAGCCGCCTATGCGAAGCTCGCCGGCTGGACCTACGAGTCCCATGCCACGCCGGACGGCGAGCCCTACTGGGTCGCCTTTGCGCAAGGCAGGCCCGCAGCGGGCATCATGAGCCTCAAGACTTTGCCGCCCGGCGCGCCGCCGCACTGGTTTGCATATCTCGGCGTCGATGATGTCGATGCGAGTTGCGCACTGATCGAAAGCATCGGCGGCCAGATTGGAAAAAAGCCATTCGATATCCCCGAAGTCGGGCGGATCGCGGTTGTTTTCGACCCGCAGGGCGCCTGTTTCGGGCTGATGACGCCGCTGAAGCGGGACGTAAGCTGAAAAACAGCCGCAAACCACAAGGCCGACATCGCGTTGGGAGCGGGGGTTGGGGCGAGCCGCACCTCCCGCACCGGTAAAGGCTCTTCTCGGGGGCGCCGGAAAGGGGTATACGCCCGGGCCGGTTGGCGTGCGTCCGAGTGGCCGCAGGGGATCAGCCCTCGAGGATGAATAGATGGCGGATAAAGTGTCCGAGGACCAAGCCTCAGCTGCGAAGGACCCCGCCAAACCTGTGGCTGCGCCGCAGCAGGCGACCAAGCCCGACGCCGGCCATGTGCACGACCACGGCCCCGGCAAGACCAGCATATGGACGCTGACGCTCGGCTCCATCGGCGTCGTGTATGGCGACATTGGCACCAGCCCGCTCTACGCCTTGCGCGAGTCGCTCGCCCACACGCACAACGTCGGCACGCCGGAGGGCAATGTGCTCGGCGTCGTCTCGCTGCTGATCTGGGCGCTGTTCCTGATCGTCACGGTCAAATACGTCGCCTTCCTGATGCGGGCCGACAACCGCGGCGAGGGCGGCACGCTGGCGCTGATGGCGCTGGCGCAGGGCGCGCTCGGGCGCCGCTCGAGCGCCGTGCTGGCTCTCGGCATTCTCGGCGCGTCGCTGTTCACCGGCGACGCCATCATCACGCCGGCCATTTCCGTGCTGTCCGCGGTGGAAGGGCTGAAGCTCGTCACGCCGCTGTTCGATCCTTATGTGCTGCCGATCACCTTCGTGATTCTCATCAGCCTGTTCATGGTGCAGAGCCACGGCACCGGGCGCGTCGCCGGCTTCTTCGGGCCTATCATGATGGTGTGGTTCCTCGCTCTCGCGTTGATGGGGCTGTCGCACATCGGCGATGCGCCGCGCATTCTTTTCGCCTTCAATCCCGTGCACGGAATCCGCTTCCTGTTTTCGCACGGCATGTTGAGCTTCGTCGTGATGGGCAGCGTCTTCCTCGCGGTCACGGGCGCCGAGGCGCTCTATGCGGACATGGGCCATTTCGGCCGCCGCCCTATCCAGATCGCATGGACCGGCTTCGTGCTGCCCGCGCTGGTCTTGAACTATCTGGGGCAAGGCTCCCTGCTGCTCACCAATCCGGATGCGATTGAAAATCCATTCTTCCTGCTGGCGCCTGATTGGGCCTTGCTACCGTTGGTCATTCTCGCCACCGTCGCCACCGTCATCGCCAGTCAGGCGACGATCACCGGCGCCTTCTCGCTGGCGCGCCAGGCGATCCAGCTCGGTCTGCTGCCGCGTCTTGAAATCACGCATACATCGGACAAGCTCGAAGGCCAGATCTTCATCCCGCGCGTCAACCGCATCCTGCTGCTTGGCGTGTTGCTGCTGGTCGCGATGTTCAAGACGTCGAGCTCGTTGGCTTCTGCTTACGGCATCGCCGTCACGGCCTCGATGGTCGTCGATTCACTGCTCGCTTTCGTCGTCGTCTGGCGGCTCTGGAAGTGGCCGCTGTGGGGCGCCGTCGCCGCCATGGGCACGTTCCTGACGATCGAAATGGCGTTCTTCTCGGCCAATCTTCTGAAGCTGCTGGACGGCGGCTGGGTGCCGGTGCTGGTCGGCGCCTCGGTCGTGCTGATGATGTGGACGTGGCTGCGCGGCTCCGGCTTCCTCGCCACCAAGACGCATCGAGATTCGATCCCCATGCGCGATCTCATCCGCATGCTCGAGAAGTCGAAACCGACGCGCGTGAACGGCACGGCGGTGTTCCTCACCAGCGATCCCGAGGTGGCGCCCTCGGCGCTCATGCACAATCTGAAACATAATAAAGTGCTGCACGAGCGCGTGTTCATCGTCAGCGTGAAAACCGAAGAGACGCCGCGCGTCGCCACGCAAAGCCGCTACGAGATAGAACAGCTGTCGAACGATTTCACGCGCATCACGCTGCATTATGGATTCATGGAAAGTCCGCGTGTCCCAGCGGCGCTCGCCAATCTGCGCAAGGCGGGATTGAAGTTCGACATCATGACGACATCGTTCTTCCTCGGCCGGCGCACCATCAAGGCGAGCCCGAATTCCGGCATGCCGCTGTGGCAGGACAAGCTCTTCATCGCGTTGTCGCGACAATCCGCCAACGCCACGGACTTCTTCTCGATCCCGTCGGATCGCGTGGTCGAACTGGGCGCGCAGGTGACGGTGTAGGCTTCGTCATTGCGAGCGCAGCGAAGCAATCCAGTCCTGCATGTTCATCGTGACGCGATGCGGCTGCGACAGAGCGATGCAAACGCGCGCCCGCGGCTTCTGGATTGCTTCGCTGCGCTCGCAATGACGGACGAGGGCGTCACCCTCGTCCGTTTCTCAACTCCTACGGTCGTCCAATACTCGTATACGTGAACCCGCGGCGCTTCATGTCCTGCGGGCGGTAGATGTTGCGCAAATCCACCACCACTGGCGACTTCATCGTTTCCTTGATGCGCAGCATGTCGAGCGCGCGGAATGCGTCCCATTCGGTCACGATCACCAGAACGTCGGCGCCGGCTGCGCAATCATAAGGATCCTGCTCGTAGGCAATGTCCTTCATGATCAGCTTCGCCTGCTCCATCGCTTCGGGATCGAAGCCGTGCACCTTGGCGCCGGCCTTCGTCAGCGCTTCCACAATGTCGATCGAGGGCGCATCGCGCATGTCGTCGGTGTTGGGTTTGAAAGCGAGGCCGAGCAGGGCGACCTTCTTGTCCTGAACCGAACCACCGCAGGCTGCGAGAACGCGCTCCGCCATGGCTTTCTTGCGCGCCTTGTTGACGCGCTCCACCGTCTCGACGATCTGCACGGGCGCGCCGGCTTCCTGCGCTGTGCGCACCAGGGCGAGCGTGTCTTTCGGGAAGCATGACCCGCCGTAGCCCGGTCCCGCATGCAGGAATTTCGAGCCGATGCGCTTGTCGAGGCCAATGCCGCGCGCGACATCCTGCACGTTTGCGCCCACTTTTTCGCAGAGATCGGCGATCTCGTTGATGAAAGTGATCTTGGTCGCCAGAAACGCGTTGGCGGCGTATTTCGTCAGCTCGGATGTGCGACGGCCGGTGAACAGGATCGGCGACTGGTTGAGAAACAGCGGACGATAGATCTCGCTCATCACGTCGCGCGCGTCCTCGGTCTCGGCGCCCACCACGATTCGGTCGGGCCGCTTGAAGTCGGAAATCGCCGCGCCTTCGCGCAGGAATTCCGGATTGGACACGACATCGAACTGCAGCTCGGGACGCAACTCGCGGACGATGCGCTCGACCTCGTCGCCGGTGCCGACCGGCACGGTCGATTTGGTGACGATGACGGCATAGCCGGTCAGCGCCTTGGCGATCTCGGCCGCCGCGCCGTAAACATAAGAGAGATCGGCGTGGCCATCGCCGCGGCGCGAGGGCGTGCCCACCGCGATGAACACGGCGTCGGCGCCAGCCACGGCCTTCGGCAGGTCGGTCGTGAAGAACAGGCGCTTCTGGCGGACGTTGGATTCGACAATGTCCTCGAGGCCCGGCTCGAAGATCGGAATTTCGCCGCGCTCCAGCATGGCGATGCGGCCCGGATCGCGATCGACGCAGGTGACCACATGACCGAAATCGGCAAGACACGCGCCGGAGACGAGGCCGACGTATCCTGAACCAATCATAGCAATGCGCATGCATAACTCCCGTGCAAAACAAATCGCCGGAGCACAAGGCGCTCCGGCGTAAGTTGATCTGTTACAGACGCGTGAAGCGCGTCGATCTTAGCCGCTGACGTTGAAGGCGGCGAGCGCGGCCATGTTGACGATGTCGGAATCCTTCGCGCCGAGCGACACGATCTGCACCGGCTTGTTGAGGCCGACGATCAGCGGGCCGATGACGGTCGCGCCGCCCAGTTCCTGCAGCATCTTGGTCGAGATCGACGCCGAGTGGAACGCCGGCATCACCAGCACATTGGCGGTGTCGGACAGGCGGCAGAAGGGGTAGGTCGCCATCAGCTCCTTGTTGAGTGCGATATCGGCCGACATTTCACCGTCATATTCGAAATCGACGCGCTGGCTGTCGAGGATGCGGACCGCCTCGATCACCTTCTCGGCGCGCTCTCCTTCGGGATGTCCGAAGGTCGAGAAAGCCAGCAGCGCAACACGCGGCTCGTAGCCGAGACGGCGCGCGACATTGGCGGCTTCGATCGCGGTCTGCGCGAGCTGTTCGGCGGTCGGCATTTCGGTGATCGCCGTATCGGCGACAAGCACCGGGCGGCCGCGCGCCAGGACGAGCGAAACGCCCATCACGCGATGGCCGGGCTTCGGATCGATCACGCGGCGCACTTCTTCGAGCGCGATCGAGAAGTTGCGTGTGACGCCGGTCACCATTGCGTCCGCATCGCCCAGCGCCACCATGGCGGCAGCGAAGTGATTGCGGTCCTGGTTGATCAGGCGCTGACAATCGCGGAACAGATAACCCTTCCGCTGCAGGCGCTCGTAGAGATATTGCGCGTAGACCGAATTGCGATGCGAGATGCGCGCATTGGCGATCTCGATGTTCTTGTCCTCGAGATCAACGCCGGCAAAAGCGGCGACCTCTGCGATCCGGTCCTCACGGCCGACAAGCACGGCGGTGCCGAGCCCCTGCGCCACGAACGACACGGCGGCGCGCATGACCTGCTCTTCTTCACCTTCGGCGAAGACGACGCGCTTGGGATAGCGGCGGACGCGATCGATGACGCGCTGGAGCGCGCCCGCAACCGGATCGCGACGCGCAGAAAGCTGCGCCGCATAGGCCTTGAAGTCGACGATGGGCTTGCGCGCCACGCCCGATTCCATGGCGGCCTTCGCCACCATCACGGGCACGACGCTGATGAGACGCGGATCGAACGGCACGGGAATGATGTATTCGCGGCCGAAGCGCGGACGCGCGCCCTGATAGGCGGCGGCGACTTCATCGGGCACATCTTCCTGCGCGAGTTCGGCCAGCGCCTTCACCGCCGCGAT